>JADJCA010000011.1:0-300000 GCA_016703425.1 Myxococcales bacterium | reverse complement strand
CGGTCTTCGGCAGCGAGCGCGGACTCTTCGACCGTGCGAGCGCTGTCGCGCGCTCGGCTGACGACGACCTCGCGTCGCTCACCTACCACGAGGCTCGGAAGATCGTCCTCGACCGCTTCGAAGAGCAGTACTTGCCGCGCGTCCTTGAGCGCGCGAGCGGCGTGATGTCGCGCGCTGCCGAGCTCGCTGGCGTCGCGCGCCCGAGCTTCTACCGGATGATGGCGCGCCTTCGTCCCAGCGATCCGCCGCCCGGCGGCACCATGCCGCCGCCCGGCGGCATGTAAGGCTGGTCGCGACGGTTCGCAGACGTCGCAAGCGCGCTCGGAGACGGCGGTTGTGAACGCCTAGGCCACAGCGCGAGGCGGCTATCTCGCAGATATTCGCGCACAAAGTCGCCATTGTCGTACATGGATAGATGGTTCTCCATGCACGCGGCGCGACGGCGCGTCACGCTTGGGAGACAATAGAAAACCGCCCTCGGATCGAGGTCCTGGCGACCGACGTCGTGGCATCTCGGTTGCTTGAAGGAGTCTACGCCCCCGCATGAGATCGCTCGCCGAAGCCCGTAACGAACGCCACGATCCCAGCGCCCCGCGCGACGGGGAGCTCATCGCGGGTCGTTATCAGGTCGAGGGTGTCATCGGTACGGGGGGCATGGGACGGGTCGTGGCGGCCCGCGACGAGGCAGGCCGCGCCGTCGCCATCAAGCTGCTCCTCTCGCCGCCGTCGGAGCGTGTTTGGGTCGAGCGCTTCTTCCGCGAGGCGCGCGCCGTCTCCCGCATCAACAGCACGCACGTCGTCAAGGTCATCGCCGTCAGCTCGCCGGAAGAAGAGACACCCTTCATCGTGATGGAGCGCCTCCGCGGTCGGGACTTCGGCAAGCGGCTCCGCGCCGAAGGGCCCCTCGGGCTCCGCGACGTCGCCGATTGCGTCGTTCAAGCCTGTGACGCGCTGGCGTGCTCGCATCAAGTCGGCGTCGTGCATCGCGACGTGAAGCCGTCGAACCTCTTCGACCACGCGAACCCCGACGGTAGTCACACGCTCAAGGTCTTGGATTTCGGAATCTCGAAGGCGCGTGGCCAAGAAGAGTTTGAGCACACGCTCACCACGTCGCGCGACGGCATGCTCGGATCACCTCCGTACATGTCACCCGAGCACATTCGTGACGCGCGCTCGGTGGACCACCGCACGGACATCTGGTCGATGGGGATCGTGGCCTACCAGCTGCTCGCGGGTCGCCTGCCCTTCGACGGCCAATCGGTCGGTGAAGTGTTCTGCGCGGTCCTCGAGCGCCGCTTCGCGCCCCTCAGCAAGGTGCGCCCCGATCTCCCGCCGACGGTGGAGGCGATCATCAATCGTTGCCTCGCGCGCGAGCCGCACGAGCGGTACCAGTCCGCTGCCGAGTTAGCGCGCGCCTTCGCGCCCTTCGCGTCGCCAAGGCTCGCGGCGGTCGTCAATCAAATGCCGACGGCAACGCCGGCGGTGACCTCGGGCCCTGCGCTCGTCCGCTCGACGCCATTGCCGTCGGGGCGCCTCGACGGCGAAGCGCACACGCTGACGCTGCCGCCGATCGTTCCCATGCCGCAGATGGCGGAGTTCGTGCTGACGGCCGACGACGCGCCGGCGACGGAGCCGAGCCTCATTCCCATCGGCCTGCCCATCGATCCGATCATCACGACGACCGACTCGCTCTTGCCCTTCGATGATCTCTCGGCAGCTTCGCTCGCGACGGCCAAGAAGATCCGTCGACCGAAGCGCGGCGTCGCGCTCGCGGCGCTCGTCGCGGTGGGTATGTTCGGTCTGATGGCGATTCCCTTCGTGCTCTCGGGGACCTCGGCACCGGTGACGGCGGCCACGGCCATCGCCGCCCCGGCGCCGCCGGCCCCACCGCCGACGCCCGTGCTCGAGGCGCTGCCGTTTGGTGCTGGCCATGCGTCGCCGGCCCCGGCCGCCCCCGCCGCGGCACAAGCGGAGCCCACCGTCATCGCGACACCTCGTCCGACGCCGGCGCCTTTTGCCGGAGGCCGACAAGTCTTGCGCGGCCGCCCCAAGGGGAAGCCCGCGCCGCACCCGCAAGCGGAGGCGAAGCCGGAGCGCGCGCCGGAGCCCGCGAAGACGGAAGCCCCGGCGCCGCGGCCCGAGCTTCACCCGAACCCCTACGGCATGTGAACCGCCCGGCGCGCGAGGCGAACCCAAGTGAAGGCCTGGAGCGCGCCCCACGGTGTCGTGTGCACGTCGCGTCCGCTTTCGATGAGGGACAGCTCGGGCGCAAAGAACGCGGCGAGCGCGGCCTCAGACCATCGTGTGACGGGCAGGCCGCTGCATGTCTCGGGGCCACCTTCGGCGAACGTCATGAGCACCGCCGTGCCGTCGTCGGCGAGCGCCGCGAGAAGGACGCGTCGGTAAGCCGCCTGATCGGCGGCGGTCGTCAAGAAGTGGAAGACCGCGCGATCGTGCCAAAGCGAGAAGCGTCGCCGCGGCTCGAAGGCCGTGACGTCAGCGACTTCGAGGTGCACGGCGCTGCCCTTCGGTCGCAGGTCTCGCGTGCGTTGGGCCACAATGTCGAGCGCCCTCTGGGCTGCATCCACCACGGTGACGTCAAGATGCCCACGCGCCAAGAGCTCGTCGACCAGCGTCGATGCACCGCCCCCGATGTCGATGATGGGCGCGCTTGGCGGGAGCCCAGCGCGCTTGATGAGCTCAAGGGACCGCGTCGGCGACGCTTCGTACCAGCTGACCTCGGTCGGGCTCTTCTTGGAGTAGACGGCGTCCCAATATGCGTGTCGATCGCCCATGCCGCCACGCTAGGCCGATTTGGCCGCGTCGGTGACTCCTTCGACGCCCTTCGCGCCTCAGAGGCGCGCGCCGTTCCGGTAGCTGCCGAGAACCGCTCGCACCTCGCCTTCGCGCAGGATGAACTCCCACGACGACTGCGACACGTCTCCGTCGAGCAGAAGGCCGATGTGCAAGTGAGGAACGCCGTTGCCGATCCCCGAACGGCCGAGCCACTCACCGCCGCTGACGTGGACCGAGGATTCGCTGCCTTCCGGCACCGCGAAGCGCAGCGTCGACATGTGTGTGTAGTACACGTGAGTGACGGCGCGCTGGCGCGGGCGTTTCGGATCTCGGCGATCCGTCCACGGGATCGGTTCATCGAGCCGTAGACGGACGCTGTGTGGCGTGTCGGGCGCTCTAGTCCACAACGTGTGGCCGCGCTCCGAGTACTCGAGGGTTCCGCTGGCGATGGCGTGCACCGACAGGAAGTGACCGCCGATGTCCAAGCCCGTGTCGCCGGGGTAGCCCGCGAGCGTGCCCCCGGGCATCGGGCTGTGTAGGCCGGGCGCCTTGAGCGGCGCCGAGGCCATGAGGGCGAAGAGCAAGAGCCACACGTCGCTTAGACCGACGCGGCCCAGAAAGTTTGGGTGAGCCGGCGCCGCCTCGGCGACGTCACTTAGCGCGCGCCGCCCCGGACGACGAGGGTCACGTGAACGAAGAGGCACGCGCTCGCCAGCACCACGAGCGCATGGAAGACCTCGTGGTAGCCGAACACCCGGGGGACGGGGTCGGGCCTCCTCGCGGCGTAGACGACGGCGCCGAGGCTGTAGAGAACTCCGCTGGCGACCACGCATCCAACGGAGAGCGCGCTCATCGCTGGCGCTCGGTCGATGACGGGGCCGACGACCATCCAGCCGACGGCGAGGCTGATGGCCGCCGTCACCCACTTGGGCGATTGGCTCCACACCATCGACTTGACGACCCCCACGGCAGCGCCGAGCCAAACGGCGAGGAGGGCGCCCTTGCCCCCGCCCGCACCCGGGTCGGGCGACGGCACGAGCCACAGGAGCGGCGTGTACCCGCCCGCGATAAGAATGAAAATGGCCGCGTGGTCGAGGCGGCGCATGCGCGCGCGGGCCTGCGGCTGCCAGTCGATGCGGTGATAGAGCGCGCTGGTGCCGAGCAGCAGCGCCAAGCTCGTTCCGAAAACGAGGGCCGCGGCGGCCGCTCGTTCTGAAGGCGCGCCCCTCACGAGCCAGGCCGTGGCCACCACGGCGACGAAGAACGCGACCTGGTGCGAAACTCCTCGAAGGAGCGGCTTCGTCGGCGAGCGCACCTGTGAAGCCATTTCGCTAGCCTACATCGACGACGGCTCGCGGGTTGTTGCGCCGACGGCCGCCAACCGAAACCGCTCACTCTGCGCCTGCGTCTCGCAGAGGCAACGGCACGTAACGCCCTCCGGCGCATCGAACCGTGGCGAGTCGGCCGTCGTCAGCCTCGCAGAGCGCAACTTGTAGATCGCATCGGCTGCCCAACAGTGCACGGCAGGACGGGAAGGCTACCGTCGTGCAATAGGATTCGCTGGGCGCGGCGCCCGTGCCGCACGGCATCACGCGAGAGAGCGCGCCACGCTCGTTTGCGCAGGCGTTGTGCGTCAACGCCTCGTGCGTCTTCCGAACGGCTTCGCAGGTGGGGACGACGGGGCACGTCGCGACATAGCGCCGGAACGGCTCGCAGTCGGCTCGCGCGCCATCGGCCAAGAACACGCGCGGACGGCCCTCTTGCGCGTAGCGTGTCTCGTCGGCAACGGCCCGCGCGAGGGCCGCTCCGGCCTCCACCTCGCGCCCTCGCTTGGTGCATGAGAGCAGCGAGACTTGGGCGAACACCAGGCCGCAGGCAGCGAAGGTCCTCACCGCGCGACAGGTGCGCGCCCGAGCATCAAAGGGACGAGGCGTCGACATGGGGGGCCCCGGCTCCTACTTCCGTCCGAACGGCATGACGCATCGCACGCCGGTGAAGCTGTCTCCGAGGCCACGGCGTTGGACTCCGCGGAAGGTCGTGGCGGAGAACGTCGGCGCAAGAGCCCAGTGGCCGCCGCGGACGAGCCTCTGTTCATCGCGCGCCTTGCACTCGGGGTTCGTCAGCGCACCCGCTGGCCCGAAGCAGGCGTCGTCGTAGGGGGCTGGCGCGCCACTGACCCACTCGGTGAGGTTGCCCCCAAGGTTTCGAAGGCCCTCTCGCGTCACGTCGCCCGCGCTGCCGCCTCGTACAGGTCCGAAGGGGCGCGTGGGCTCGCCAGGTACGACGCGGCACGACGTCGAGTCAGTCTGATTTGGCCCGCCTTCTGCGGGAGAGCGCCCGCGCGCGAGGACGGCATCGAAACACGCACTGCCAATGTCGCCCCACGGGGTTTCGCGCTCTTCGCCACGACTGCCGGCCGCGTATTCCCACTCAGCCTCCGTGGGTAGGCGCTTGCCTAGAGCGTTGCAGAGCGCGCCTGCGAGCGCGTGACTGACGCAATTGAGGGGGAGCTCGTCGTTGTCGCTGGGCTCGGTGGTGAACGTGCACACGTTTTCGCCGCGACGGCCGGGCCGGTCGTCGCCGCCCACCTTTGCGAGCAGCGAACGCGCCTCACGGACCGTCATCTCGTCCTTGTCCATCGCGAACGCATCGATGCGCACCAAGCGCTCGGGCGTCGTTGGCGCGACGCTCCCAACGGTGCGCGAATCGCCGAGGACGAACACCCCGCCCTTCACGCAGGCCATGCCGCTCGGGACCCCATCGCACTCCGACTCCACAGCGATCGCCGCCTGGCCTACCTCGAGTGGCGCGTCGCCCTTGAGCGTGAGCGGCGGCGTCGTCGCACCGGTCGCCGGATCGCACGCTGCCGGGCGAGTAGGCTCCGCCGCATGACCAAAACACAGCATCGAGAGTCGTAGCGCGACGTCGGTGACGCCGTGTGGGGCCTCGAGCGCGCCAAGGCCGTCGATGAGCATCGCCCCTTCCGGGAGTCCGTTCGCGCCGATGCGCGCGCCTCGGTAGAGCCTCGCGCGGACGAAGCGCTCTCGCCCCGTGGGAACGACGCCAAACGAGACGGGCCAGGTTGTCTCGCGCGCTACGCCGAAGAGCCGCGAGCATGCGGAGCACGCGAGCGAACCCTTGTCGTCCAAGACCTCTACGAGCAGGCGATCGGCCAACAACGGGACGGGCGCGTCCGTCGATACAGCCACCCGCCACTGACTACGAGCCGGCTCGTCGACGGCGCAGGCGCCTAAGGCGATGAGCATGAAGCCCGCGCCGATGCGTGCGGCAGTCATGGCGTCCCCGGATAGCGGCATCGAAAGCCCGTCACGTTGTCGCCGTCCCCGACCGTCGCGTGACGGAGCGCGCTCATGGCGATCAGCGTCCCGGCCGACCACTCCCCGCCGCGGCGAACGCGGAAGGGCGCAGCCGGATCTGCGCAGACGGGATCGCGCGCGATTCCGCTGGGGCCGAGGCAATTGCTCTCGTAGGGGCGGAACTTGTCGCGCAGCACCTCCGCGAGGCTCCCGCCCAAGTCGGAGACCCCGTCCCGCGACAGATCACCGCCGCCCGGGCACCCCGCCGTCGGCCGATGCGACCCCGCCGCTTCTGGGCCTCGTCCTTTGCACAACACGAGGGTTGTAACCGGGTTTTCTCGCGAAACGCTCGCCGTGCAGCAAGAAGGAGCTTCCTCGCCCCACGGATAGCTGCGCCGCTCTCCGCGCCCGCGAGCTGCGTGCTCCCACTCGGCCTCCGAGGGCAAGGTGCCGCCTTCGGCGGCGCAGGCAGCCTCCGCCGAGGCCACCGAGATGCAGTTGAGCGGAAGCGCGTCGGCGCTGCCGTCGGCCGCGCCCGTCCATGTGCAATCTGCACGAAAAATGTCCGTACTGAGCCGCGTCTTGGGCGGCGCAGTCTTTAGTTTGCCGCTCGCCACGAGCGCCCGAAAACGTCCGACGGTAAACTCCGTTTCGTCGAGGAAGAACGGGCTCAGGAGCACCGGCCGAAGCGGGACCATGCCGCCCTCGGAGAAGCCTTCGAGGCGTCGGTCCCCGAGGACGGTAAATCCACCGGGGACGCACACCGCGCCCTTGGGGGCCGCGCCACCGCAAGGCGCGGCCCTGGCGAAGGGCACCACGCTCGCGAACCGAGCTTGCGGCGCATCGGCTGTGACGACAATGCCGTCGGCGGGGTCCCCGCTCCGCGTTCCCCCGTCGAGACAAGTGCGACGAACCTCGCCGAAGCTCGACGGAACACCGAGACAATCGGCGTCGAGCACCACCTTCGCGACGGGCACGCCAGTGGCGGAGCCGAGGTGCACCAGGCGATCGATCGTCGTTTCGGGAAAGGGGTCCGTCACCGTCTCGCCGGCGGGGCCACGGCCCGTCGCTGCGAGCGCGCCACGGAAGAGGCGAACGCGCACCAATGCACCGTGGTCGGCGTCGGGCACGATGCCGAGCGATAGGGGAAAGCTCTCGGGACTTGGCGCGACGATCACGCGGCTCTCGGTGACCTCCGCCGGCCCATCGCGGCGTGCGGCCAAGATGTCGATGCGCAAGGTGTCGACGGCCAAGTCCGCCGACAAGGTCGCGTCGCGACGAAGGTCGTCGACGAGCGGAGCCGTCGTATCAAGGACCAGCAGCCACTGGGCGCGGGGTGGCGCATCGTCGGAACACGCGCCCCCCGCGAGGGCGAGGAGCGCGAAACTTCCAGCGCGCCGGAAAGCCCTCATCGACTCGATGTGATACCAGTCTTTCTCGGCGATGGTAGGCCCCTCGTTTCGTCCGATGCCCTCGTGGCGGGGTCGCGGCCTCGCGGTGGTCGCGGCGCTCATGGGCGTGGCCACGGCCTGCGCTCGCACGACCGGTGACCCCTCCGGCGCACTCGATCGCGACGACGCGAGCGCGGCGCCTCTCGACGCGTGCGGCACGTGCCTCGCCGCAAGCTGTGCCTTCGCCACCTCGCGATGCAACGCTGAGCCGACGTGCGCCGCGTGGGACCGCTGCGCCTCGCGGTCCTGCGAAGACGGCGGAGCCTGCGCCGACACATGTCCCCAGCCCAAAGGCTCGGCGGCAGAGAGCGCGGCGGCGGATCTTTCTCGCTGTCGCGCCTCGGCGCGGAGCAGCTGCAACGGTTGCCCGTCGGGCAAGAGCGCCCATCCCTTGCTCGACGACGCCTGCTCCGGGGTCGATGACTTCTACCGCGTGGACCGGGCTTCTTGCACCGCGCCACCGACGGAGACACCAGGGCGCGTTCGCTGTCGCGCGTGCATGGTTTCACGTTGCTGCGAGAGTCGAAGAGCCTGTGAGAATGACGTCGCCTGCAAGTCGATGCTCGGGTGCACGTACTGCGACGAGAACACCTTCACATCGTGTTTTGATCGCATTCCCGCCGGCATCCCGCGTTACGGCGAATACCTGGCGTGCGTCAACGTCTCTTGCGCGCGCGATTGCCTCGACGATCCGAGCCGTCTGGACCCTTGCGTCGCGTGTTGGTTTGACCGCTGCGGTGACGAGTTCGCAACATGGCACGCCTTGCCGGAGGTCGCCCGCGCCGATGCCTGTAGCCTCGACTGCAAGGGCAACGAGTCGTGCAGCGAGAAGTGCAACGAGGCATCGACCAGGCTGCCCGAATACGGAGTCTTTTCACTCTGCCAGCAGGCTCGCTGCCGCGACGCCTGCGGCTTCTGAGCTACCAGCGCAGCGATTGCCCACCGACGACCCAACCGGTGCTGCCGCCGTTGTAGGGAGGAGGGGAGGGCTCTGGCCTCGTGAGGGCGTACGTTAGGGCGGCGCCGCCGGCCAGAACGCCCGCCGCGCCGGCCCAGAACCACCACCGCTTCGTGACCGGGACGCGCTCTTCCGCGAGCGAGGCATCAACCTTCGCCTCGTCGCCGGGGCCGACGGTCACGTTCATCTCGTGGGGCACGAACCCGGGCTTGTGAACGACGACGCGGTAGATGCCAGCCGGGCGCGAGACCTCAAGCGGCGCGGCGCCGACATCGACGTCGTTGACGCGAACGGTCGCCGCACCGACGTTGGCCTCGATGCGCAAGGTGGCGGGCAGACGTTCGAGCTCCAGCTTCAGCTTCGTCCGCGCGCCCGGCGCTAGGCGCTCCTGCCGAACGATGTCTCGGAAGCCCTTGCGAGACAGGACAATGACGCGCGTCCCTGGGTCGGCGACGAGCTCAAACGAGCTGCTAGGGGCAGACTCGCCGGGCGCCGCCGGCCGAAGGCCAGCGATGAGCACCGGCGCGCTCCCGCCCGCCGCGCTTGTCTCCGTAAAGAGCGGCCTCCCATCGACGGCGATGCCGGCCTCGGCCGGCGACAGCTCGACCTCGACGTGCGCCAAGAGGCGCTCGATCTCCGCGAGATAGGTGCGCGCCTCCTCGGCCAGGGACGCCGGTAGCGACGCGTCGGCAAGGGCGCGCTTCATGTTCTCGCGCGCTCGCGTGAAGCGACCGAGGACGCGCTCGCACATGCCGATGTTGAAGAGCGTGCTTGGGTGCGCCAAGAGCTCGTGCGAGTGCTGGAACGCCGCGAGTGCGTCCGCCCAAGACTCCGCCTTCGCGAGCTCGCTGCCGCGCTGAAACTCGGTGCGCGCCTGCGTCTTCTTGTCGTCGTCTTGCGCCGAGGCGCCCGTCACCGCGAGCGTCATGGCTAACACGAAGAGGCCGGTGGCGACGCGCACGGGGCAAAGGTATCAGAAGGGCGCTGGCGCGAGGCGGTCGGACACGCGTCCGCTCCCAGCGGGCGTCGCACCCTCTGCTGCCTTCGGCGAGGGCGCGTTCGATGCCTGCGGTCGAACCGGTGACGCGAGCGTCGCCTCCGGTTTGGCCACGAGCTTAACCGGCAAGCGCGTCGTCGTTGCACCGGTATCGGGCGCGCTCGCGTCTCGCTCAGCGAGTTCCGCAAGCGGCATGATGGTCTTCGCTTCCGGTGGAGCGGCCATCACTTGCGCCGTGCTTGCGGGCGGCTGCAGGGGGCTGGTCGTCGTGGCGCCGCGCTGCTGGACAGCCAGCGTGACCGCGCTAAGCGTGGCCACGCCCCCCATCAACCACCAGGCCCACCGTCGTGAGACGAGGGGCGGCTCGACGAGGGACGCCGCCATGCCGTTGGAGCTCGGCGCCGTCAGCGCCCGACCTTGCCCCGACGAGGGCATCTTTCCCGCGACGGCGACGACGTACTTGGTGTCGGCGACGCTTCCCGAGCCGTAGGGTTGCAGGATGGCGGCCACGTCCGCGAGATCGGCGGGCCTGTCAGCGGCAAGGCGCGACAACATACGCGTGATGACGGAGGCGACGTCAGACGGCAACGACGGCGCGCGCTCGCCGATGGGAGGAATGCCCAGCATCGTGATGATCTTCACGATCTGGCCAAAATTGCCCGCTTCCGTAGGCAGGATGCCCGTCAAGCACTGGTAGAAGATGATGCCCATCGACCAAACGTCCGAGCGATGGTCGATGCTCTTTTCGCCGAAGGCCTGCTCCGGCGACATGTAATAGGGCGTTCCCATCATGGCGCCCGTCTTGGTCAGCGCGCCTCCCACGTCCTCTTCGCCGGCGGCGACCATCTTCGCGATGCCGAAGTCGAGCACCTTGGTCTGTTCGGTCCCGTCGGGATGCCGCACGATGAAGAGATTGTCGGGCTTGAGGTCGCGATGAACGATCCCGGCCCGATGGGCCGCCTGAAGTCCGTGGAGCGCGGGCACGAGCAGGCGAGCGACCTCGCCGAGCGTCAACGCTCGCTCGCGCGCGAGTCGCTCGCTCAGGGCCTCGCCCTGCAGCAGCTCCATGACCATCACTGGCGACTCGCTGTCGAGGTCGAGCACATCGTGAACCGTGACGATGTTCGGGTGACTCACGGCGCTCGCGGCGCGCGCCTCACGCACAAAGCGCAGCCGCAGATCGGGCACCTTGGCGTATTCGGGCTTCAAGAACTTCAAGGCGACGCGGCCCGACGTCACGATGTTCGTCGCGACCCACACCTCGCCCATCCCACCGGCGCCGAGCGGTCGCTCGAGCCGGTACCGTCCTGCCACCAGGGCGCCTGCTTCGCGGGTCGTCACGGCGACATGGAGTATCGCACGTGGCGGCGCGCGGGCTCACTCCTTGTCGGAAATGAGGCTCGCTTTCACAGGTCGCCCACCGAGCATCACGCAATCGCCGCCGCACATTTCTGGCGTCACCGGTACTGGTCCCTCAATGAAGAAGGAGCGTGAGGCCGGTTCAACCTCCGGGGCCACCTGATCGATGACCGCCCAAAATGTGCGCGTCTGGCCTTGAATGTCGACGTCGAGCTGCGCGCGTCGACGGCCTTGCCAAACGCCAGCGGCCTCCTCCGGGATCGCGATCTTTGCGCGCAGCCCTTGGCCACCGACGAGCCGAACGAGCGGCTGGCCGTTGTGAATCGTCGTTCCGGTCTCGACCATGATCTGCTGCACGACGCCGTCGAAGGGCGCCATCGGCTCCATGTTCTCGAGGGCGAGCTCGAGCTGCTTGATCCGTGCGCGCGCCTGCGCCATCGAGCCTGCCGCGGAGGCTGCACGTCCCGCTGCGGCGGCGCGGTCGGAGAGCGCCTGGCCCTGATCTTCGCCGGAGACGAGGGACATCTTTCGTCCGCCGCCGAGGTCGATGGTCTCGTTTCTTCGGTTGGCCCGTTGGCTCGCGAAGCGGGCCTCGGCGGCCGCGGCGCCGGCCTGGCCGCCGGCGGCGGCGAGCGCGCCCTTGGCGCCTTCGAGCTCTTGCTGCGTCGAGCGAGGGTCGAGGACGACGAGCTTCTGTCCCTTGTGGATGCGCTGACCGACTTTGACCTCAAGCGACATCACGCGGCTGTCGGCGTACGACGAGATGGTGGCCATCTGCTGCGAAAGCAGCACGCCGACGAAATCGCTGGTGGGAATGGGCTTGGCCGCCGCCGTCGCCGACGTCACCGCTTCCGTCTGCGCCTCCTCGGCCTTCGCGACGTTCTCGCGTTTGGGCGTCATCAAGACGCCGAGCAGCGGCGCCCCAAGAACGGTCGCCACGATTCCGACCAACTTGAGAAGAGTGGAATGTTTCATCCGGCCGACGACCTCCAGAGGTTCTCGAACTGTTTCTCGCTGAGCGTCGGCGCATCGTCGGCCGCCTCAAACTGCGCCCCTCCGCCATCGGGCGTGGCACCGCCGCCGATGGCGCGGAGCGCCGGTGGGCGCACGTCGCGGCCCGCCGTCGTCTGCGCTCCGGTGGGCGCGCGGCTTTGGCCCGGCGGCGTGCTGCCGCGGGGCGGCGGCAACGGCGGCTTGGGCCCGCGCGCGAGGGTCGCGTGCTCGTCGCCAAAGTGAAGCGACGGCGGCGGCCGCGAGCCGATGACAGCACCGGGCATCGCGCCCTGCGGCGGCGCACTCGGCGTCGGCGGCCGGCTGCTCATGCGCTGCTGCGCTTCCATTTGAGCCTGGGCGAGCGCGCGCTCTTGCGCTCCCTTTGCTGCTGCTGCTGCTGCTGCTGCTGCTGCTGCTGAGGCGACGGGTCGGCGGCTTGCGCGAGGGCCTGCTGAAGCTGGCCGTGCACCTGCTGCGCCGCTGCGCGAAGCTGCGCCTGCGCCTGTTGCTGGAACTGCGCTCGTGCCTGCGCCTGCTGCTCCGGCGGAACCGTCTGAAGCTGCGCTTGCATCTGCGCCACGAGCTGCGCTTCGAGCTGCTGCATGTGCGCTTGCGCTTGCCCCACGAGCTGCCGCTGCGCCGGGTTCATCTGGGCGAGCGCCGCTTGAGCGGCGGCTGCCTGCTGCTGGGCTTGCTGTTGGGCCTGCTGCTGCGCCGCGGCCTGTTGCGGGTTGGGCGGCGCGCCCGCTTGCGCCGGCATCGACGGACGCGCGCCTTGCGGCCCTGGCGCTTGCGAGCCCTTAGGCGCGCCTTGCGGGGCCATCGCGCCCTGCGGCGCCCCCGGCGGCAGCGAGCCTTGCGCCGGCTGCCCCGCCGGAGCAGGACCCTTGAGAGCCTGCTCGCCCATTTGCGCCGCGACGAGGCGCGCGTAGGCGCCGCGCTTCTGGACGAGCTCGTCGTGCTTGCCCATCTCGACCAAGACGCCGTCTTCCATCACGAGGATGCGGTCGGCGTTCTTGATGGTGCTGAGGCGGTGAGCGATGACGACCCGCGTGCATGTGAGCTTGTCGAGCTGCGCTTGCACCTCTTGCTCCGTGGTCGCGTCGAGGGCGCTCGTGGCTTCGTCGAGGAAGAGAATGACCGGATCGGCGACGAGCGCGCGCGCGAGCGCGAGGCGTTGTCTTTGACCGCCCGAGAGCGAAGCGCCGCCGGCCACGACGGGCGTGTCGAAGCCGAGCGGCATGCGCGCGATGTCTTTGTCGATGCAGGCGCGGCCCGCCGCCGTCTGCACCTTGTCGAGCGGGATTGACGGATCGGCGAGGGCGATGTTGGCCCGAATCGAGGTGCCGAAGATGTGCGGCCGCTGCATGACGACGCCGAGTTGACGGCGAATGGTGCGCAGATCGAGCTGCTGAATGGGAATGCCGTCGTAGCGAACGCCGCCCTCGCTGGGCGGATAGAGACCCAAGAGGAGGCGTCCGAGCGTCGTCTTGCCGGAGCCCGAGCGGCCGACGATGGCGATGCACTCGCCGGGCTTGATGTGCACCGAGACCTGCTTGACGACCGGCGGCTGGTTCGCCACGTACTTGAAGCTGACGCGATCGAGGATGATCTCGCCCTTGAGCTTCGGCGCCATGCGGGCCGCGCCGTCTTGCTCCGGCGGGGTCTCCAAGACGTCGTCGATGCGCGAGAACTGGGCCTTCACCATCTGAAGGTTGTTCAGCGTGCCGACGAGGTTCATGACCGGCTGGATGAAGCCCACGGCGAAGGCGTTGGCCGAGAGCATCGCGCCGAGGCTCAGGGCGCCCGTCGTGACTTCGTGAACGCCGACCAACAGGAGGAGCGTCGGGCCCGTGACGCGCATCGTGCCGAGGAGCGCGTCGGACAGGTTGCTGACGCCGCCGCGGCGGAGGTTGATGTTCAAGAGGTCAATGTATTCGCCGGCCCAGCGGCGAGCCGCGACGTGCTCAATGCCGCTCGCCTTGAGGCACTCCATGCCGTTGAGGAGCTCTTGGAGCGCGTGGGCCGACTCCGTCTGCTTGGCAATGGTGCCGGCCGAGAGCTCGAGCATCTTGTTGCGAAGAACGATGTAGACCGTCGCCTGCACCGCCACGACGGCCGACGCCACGAGCGCCATCTTGACGCTCATGAGGAGGAGGAAGATGAGGTGGCCGATGACGAGCGTGCCGTCGACCATGCCCGAGAGGACAGCGCCCGTGAGCGACTCGCGGATCTGCGCGACGCTCGTGATGCGCATCTGCAAGTCGGCCGGCTGGCGGCGCTCGAAGAACCCGTAGGGCAGCTTGAGCATGTGTTCGACGAAGCCCAAGGTGAGCTTCGCGTCGAACTTCGTGCGGACGTGCGTGAAGATGTGGCTTCGCGTCATCGCCGTGAGGAAATAGAAGATGTTCGCCGTGAAGAAGGCCATCACGAGGACGAACATCAGGTGCTTGTCGTTGCGCGGCAAAACGCGGTCGACGAGGCGGCCGTGGATGAGCGGCAGCGTGAGCGCGAGCGACTGGAGCACGACGGACGTGATGACGACGCGCTTGACGTCGTCGGAGCCGTTGCCGCTCATCATGTCGCGGTAACGCTTCATCATCGAAACGTTGCGCTGGCCGACGCGCTGGAAGACGTCGGTCTTCTCGAAGAGCAACGCCACGCCGGTGAAGGCGCGCGAAGCCTCTTCCGACGTCACGACGCGCTTGCCAAGCGCCGGATCGACGATGTGAATGCCGCGCTCGTCGACTTTGTCGAAGACGACGAAGTGCGAGAAGTTCCAGTGGAGGATCGACGCGCGGTCGAGCTGCGCGAAGTCCGACACCTCGATGCGCACGCCGCGGCCACGCAAGTCGTAGCGCGCCGAAGACTCGAGAATGGCGCGGGCGCTGACGCCGTCGCGCCCGACGGCCATGCCGCTACGAATCTCCTCCAGCGGCACGTGACGTCCGAAATAACCGAGCACCATGGCGAGGCAGGCGGCGCCGCAGTCGGTGCTGGCCGTCTGCTGGATGATCGGAATGCCGGCCTTCTTGCCGACGCCGAGCTGTTCGAGCGCCGGGAGGAGATCCTTCAAGCGATCGAAGCCCGCGCGCTTCGGTTCCGGCGCCGGCGCGGGGGTCGGGGCGGTGGTCATGATGCACCCGGCATTTTCACGAGAGCCTCGTTGGGGAGGAGCGCGCGGAGCGCCGGGATGAGGAGCACCAAGATGGGCTCACGGCGCACGCGAATCTCGGCGGTGCCGGTGAGGCCGTCGAAATAGCCAAAGGCCTGGCCTTCCGACGTGAAGGTGGACGACGGAAGCTTCGCCGACACGAGGACCTTCGCGCCGCGGTCTTGGGCGACGGAGTCGGCCTTCTCTTGGCCGAGCATGCGCATGACCTCGGTGGGACCCACAGCCTCGGCGGAGATCTCCTCCACCTTCAAGTCGGCGTAGATGTAGCGGAAGCCGTCGAGTTCGAAGCGCATCTTCTGGCCCGGCTCCAGCATGGGTCGGTAGTCGGCGGGCACGATGGCCGTGATCGAGGCTTGCGAGCCGCCGGACTTCGGCGCGACGGTCGCGAGGACATCGCCCGGGTTGACGCGTTGGCCCGGACGAACGCGCACATCCGTGATGGTCCCGGAGATGGGCGAGACGATGCGGCGAGCGTCGAAAACCGTCTTCGAACTCTCGCGGCGCGCCCTCAGGCTCGTGAGGTTGGCCTTCGCTTCGCCGTCGTTCGGATCGCGCATCATGCGCACCAGGGCGAGCTCGAACTCTTTCGTTGCGCTGGCGTACTCCTTCGCCTCTTCTTGCGCGTTCATCATGACGATGACCTGGCCGGGTTCAACGGCCTGGCCCGTGCGGCCCTCAACGGTGTCCACCGTCGCGGGGTTCTTCGCGGTCAACACCTGCCGACCGTCGATGCGGACGACGCATGTGCCGGTGGCCCACTCGTCGACGCTGAAGATGCTGATGAAGGCGAAGCCGACGAGGCACGCGATGACCACGAGCGTGTACGCGTGACGCGTCCACGTGTGGTCGTAGCGAAGGATGTCGCCTTCCTGGACGCCCTGGACGTGGTGCGCCACGGCTTCGGCGCGAAACATGTCACCGGCGCCGCCCCCGCTCATGGCGAATCCTTCGAGCTCTTGGAGGGCTTGTCCGCGTCGTCGACGATGGGTCGGCCCGTCGCGACGCAGAGGCGCACGATGGCGAGCTGATAGTCGAGCTCCGTTTGAATGCGCGAGATGCGCGCCGAAAGATCCGAGTCTTCGGCGTCGATGAGCTCGAGCGGGTTTGAGAGGCCGCGCTTGTAGCGCTCCTCGATGACCATGCGCACCTGGCCCGCGCGTTCTTCGGCGAGCCGAGCGTGCTCGAGCTGCGCCTGGCCCAGCTTGACCTGAATCGCGGACCGCGCGGCCTCTGACTTCACGTCACGCTTCGTGTCGTCGATGCTCGCTTCGGCGGCAGCGGCGTCGGCGCGAGCCTTGTCTACGGCGGCGCTCTGCGACGGGTCCCAGAGCGGACCGCCGAGGACAATCGAGCCCGTGCCGCTGCGCAGCTCCGTGGTTTGGTCCAAGCGAACGTTCGTGCCACTCGGTGGATCGCTGGCCGAATAGCTGTAGGCCAGCGTTCCTTGCGCGGAGAGGGTGGGGAAGTATTGCGCGATCGTCGCGTCAGCCCGGCTCTTGTTGAACTCGTAGGCCTGTTCGGCGGCGGTGATGGCGGGGCGCTTCTCCGCTTCCTTCATCGCCGCGTTGAGCTCGAGGGAGATGCGAGGCAGCTTCGGGGTCACGACCCGCAGTGCGGTCGGGGTGTCGTGGCCGAGGACGATCGCAAGGCTCATCCGCGCTTGCTCGGCCTCGGCGCGAGCGCGCGCGAAATCGCGTTGGGCTCCTTCGAAGCGAGCCTCGGACCGGAGCTCCTCGACGGGGGGCTGGATGCCCGCCTTGACGAGGCCCTTGGCGATCTTGAAGAGGTCCTCACGCGACGAGAGCGTGGCTTTGGCGACTTCGAGCAACTTCTCTTGATGAAACAACGTGAGGTACGCGTTAGCAACTAGTGCGCTGGTCTGGGCCACGGACTCTTTTTCGTTCGCCGCGGCTCCGCGGAGGCCTGCCTCCGATGCGCCTACATTGTTCGAGGTCTTGCCGAAGTCCCAAAGTGTCCACCGGAGGCCGGCCTCGGCGCGAATGCCATAGGTGTACTGGACCGAGCGACTCGTTTGGGTCGGGAAACCCGTGGCCTTCGTGTCGGTGACTACGCCCTGCGCCATGGGTTGAAACGAGCCGCTTCCGGCTGTGATCGTACCGTCGAAGCGCGGCCAATAGCCTCCTTGAGCGGCCGTCACACTTGCGTCGGCACTTGCGGTTCGAGCGCGCGCCCCGCGGAGGGTCGGCGATTTCGAGAGCCCCATCTCGATCGCCTGAGCCAACGTCAGCGTCTCTGCGCGCGCAACGCTCGTGGTCGCGCACACCGCGAGCGCTCCGAGCATGCCGAGCCATTTTGCTGAATTCGCAGACACTGCACACGACTGCTGCAAACGAAGGGCCCACGAGAAGGACCTGAGAACGCGGCTCGGTAGCATAATGTAAGCGTACAGAATGACTTACGAATTTTGCGAGAAGAAAGCCTTCGCAGAGGACAAAATGATCCACGCCGAGAAACCACCCGTACAAGGACGGATCGTTGTCTCGGCGTGGAGACGACACGCGGAAGTGTGGGACGACGCCGCCAACCCGCCCCGTGGATGGGCGGCGCCGTCCCACACTCCCGCGTCTCTCGTGGCTCTCGGAAGCCTCGTCGTGACGTGCCTGGTTTCTTTGAAAACTGCCTCGACGCGGTGAGCGCGAGGCGTTGCTCCTGGTTGTGCGACCAAGCTCGCGCGCGCCGCAGCGGGCCCGCCGCTACAGCGCGCGCGCCTCGATCACTTGGGGATCGCCGCTGACGGCGCGTACGCCGCGAACGGATTCGCGAGTCCCGTGTTGCCCGATGCGCCCACGCCGTTGCTCGGCGAGAAGCCGTCCCACGAGTTGCCCGACGCGCCCACGCCGCCGCCGTTCACCGTGCCCGGCGCACCGAACACGCCACCGTTCGCACCGACGCCGAAGATGCCGCCGTTGCCGCCGACACCGAAGATGCCTCCGCCGGGCGCGCCCGGTGCACCGAAGATGCCGCCTGCGCCGCCGGCTCCGCCGTTGCCGAAGATGCCGCCCGCGTTCACAACGCCGCCGCCGAGTCCGTTCGGATCGCCGATGACGCCGAGAATGCCTCCGCCGGGAGCGCCCGGTGCGCCGAAGACGCCTCCGTTCGCACCGACGCCGAGCGGACCGAAGACTCCACCGTTAGCGCCCGCGCCGCCGACGCCGAAGGCTCCGAGATCGCCGAGGCCACCTCCGGGCCCCACGCCGTTGCCGGCGCCCATGCCGCTACCGGGCGGGTACATCATTCCCGGATTTCCCGCGGCACCCAACCCCGCTCCAGCGTTGGGCGCGAAAGGCACCTAGATCGCCAAGCGGGTGCGCGCTGCCTCCCGCACCAAAGACCCCCCCACCAGGCACGCCGCCGACCACGCCGCCGACCACGCCAGCACCGCCGCCGTTCGCGCCGTTCTGATGAACGGCCTGAAGCGCGCCATTCCAATCGTTCGGAGCGAAGTTGCCAACGCCGCCGACTCCGCCAACCCCGAGCGGCGAGCCGCCCACGACACCGGCGCCGTTCAAGGGTGAACCTCCGAGCGGACCCATACCGGGAATGCCGCCGATGACCTGACCGTCGGGCCCAAAAACGCCACCGACTCCGCCGAGCGGTTCGCCGTGAGGACCGAAGCCGACGATGGCTTCGCCGTTGGGCCCATGGAGCCCGCTGCCGAGCACGCCGAGGCCGCCGTTGGGACCGATGCCGTTCACGGGCAAGCTGCCCGCGGGGACGAGCGGCGAAGGTCCACCGACGCCGATGCCGCCGCCGAAGAAGGGTTGTTGGTTGGGGCCGAAGATGCCTAGACCACCGTTGTCGATCTCGATGCTGTCCTCGATCTTCGGGTGATGGCATCCGCCCTGGACGTCGTCGAGGTCGTCCAACGAGCATGAGCGCTCTATGGCGCGACGAGCACTAAACCGCATCCGTTCCTCCAACGATCTGCGCGCGCTTGAAGGCGCGGGCACGAACAGCGAACGCATGAGCGGGCGCGTCCCTCGCGAGCCCATCACGTTACGTTCCGCTGTCAGTTGGGCTTCAGCACGTCTGGTGCCAGCGGCCACCATGGATCCGGTGGCCGGTGATCTTCGGGAAGGCGCTGCATTCTCGAGCCACCGCGTGAAAAATTACCGGTGGGAGACCTTCTTACTGGATCGGGATGGAATACAAAGACACCTCGGCGAGACAGGCGCCTCGTGTGCGAGTGTCGCGCACGGGTCGTCGACGCGCGCGCGCACCGCGAAGTGAACGCGTGGTGCACAGTCGCGTGACCGAGATGGGCTCGACGCAGGCCGGACTACTCGTCGGGCGCCGCAGACTCCAGCTCGACGCTCGACATGTCGTAACCCCAGCGACGGCCGAAGAAGCGCATCGCGTCGAGGGCGCTCACGCAGCCAATCACTTCACCGTCTCCCGCGATGACAGGAAGTGCGAGGGCGCGTGCTTGTGCCATGGTTGCGACAGCGTGTGTGAGCGGCGCGTCCTCCGGAATGCCGAGGGCGACCCTCGACATCGCGTCGCCGGCCTTCATGCTGTCTGGTGCCGCCAAGAGCTCCTGCGCCGAGACGATGCCGAGCAGCAAACCGTCCTCGTTGATCACGGGGGCGCAGGCGGCCCCGTTCTCGACGAGCAACTTGCGAACCTTGCCCAGCAGCGTTTCCGGGCGCACGCAGGTCACCACGCGCGACATGACTTCGCCGACCGGCACCCGGAGCGCCAGCTCACCGAGGTCGAAGCTCCGCGCCAAACGAGCGCGATTGCCATCGGCGGCCATCGGCGGAGCGCAATGAACGACCGGCCCGTCTTCGTCTTGCCCGATGTGTTCGAAGTGGACGCAGCCTTCGCACACGCCAACGGCGACGCTCTGCTTGCGCTTGGGGCAGAAGGCCACGCGCTCCACCTCGACCTCGTCCGCGTTGTCGACGGCCACGCGCGCGTGAATCGCCGCTTTGGATGGCGTCGCTTCGACGGCGGGCTTCTTAGGCGTGGAGAGAGGCGGCGGACGCCGGGGCTTCGGGGCCATCGCGGCCGACGGTGCAAGGCACGGGCCGGTCGCGGCGCGTCCCCTCGGCAAGGCGCAAACGCCACGAAACCAAGGGCCGCTGCGCAGAGGGCGCGCGCGCATCGCGCAAGTCCGCGCACGCCTTGCGCTCAGTCCACGGCGTGCCGACCTACAGGGTGTGCGTGTGGCGCGCCCGCGCCAGGAGGTCGTCTCGAAAGTCTGGGTGCGCAACGCCGATGAGCGCTCGCGCGCGCTCCGCAAGGCTGCGACCGTGAAGCTCGGCGACGCCCCACTCGGTCACGACCGTGTGCACGTGCGCGCGCGTCGTGACCACGCCGGCGCCCTCCTTCAGGAACGCCGAAATGCGCGACGCCTTGCCGCCCGCCGCCGTCGACGGCAGCGCGATGATGGCGCGCCCCTCTTCCGCCATGGCCGCGCCGCGAATGAAGTCCATTTGTCCGCCGACGCCGCTGTAAAGGCGGGCGCCGATCGAGTCGGCGCAGACCTGGCCGGTCAGGTCGACCTCGATGGCCGAGTTGATGGCGATCATCTTTCGAAAGCGACGAATCAGCGTCGAGTCGTTGGTGTAGTCGACGGGGCGCATCTCGATCATCGGGTTGTCGTCGACGAACGAGTAGAGGCGCTTGGTGCCCATGAGGAAGCCCGAGACGATCTTGCCGCGGTTGACCTCCTTGGCCGCGCCGGTGATGGCGCCCGCCTCGACGAGGTGCATGACGGCGTCGGTGAACATTTCGGTGTGCACGCCCAGCTCGCGTTTGTCCGTCAAGCAAGCCGCGACGGCGCTGGGGATAGCCCCTATGCCCATCTGGAGTGTCGCGCCGTTGGGCACCAACTCAGCGACGTGCGCGCCGATGCGCCGCTCCACATCGCCGAGTTCCGGTTCGGCATGTTCGAACGGCGGCTCGTCGACAAGCACGCCCAGGTGAATGTTCGACACGTGAACGAAGCCGTCTCCGAGCACGCGGGGCATCGAGCGGTTGATCTGCGCAACTACGGTCGTTGCAGCCGGGATCGCCGCGAGCATGGCTTCGCATGACGTCCCGAGCGAACAGAAGCCGTGCGCGTCGGGCGGCGACACATTGATGAACACCGCATCGAGCGCGAGCGTCCGCCTTCGGAAGAGCGCCGGCACGTCCGACAAGAAGACCGGGACGTATTCGGCGCGCCCCTCGTTGACGGCCTCGCGAGCGCTCGGTCCGATGAAGAGCGCCTTGTGGCGGAAGCTCCTTGAGACCTCGCGCCGAAGGTGCGGGGCGTCGCCGTCGAGGTGCAGGTGGATGATCGAAACGTCTGTCAGCTCCGGCGCGCGCGCGACGAGCGCGCGGAGGAGCACGTTCGGCGCGGCCGCTGCACAATGCACGTAGATGGCGTCGTTGGAGCGGATGACGGAGACGGCTTCTTCGGCGCTGACGATTCGCAAGGGGCCTCCAGGTTAGGCGGTCAGTCGACTCGGCCAAGCGAGGTCGCACACGAGGCGCCGATGACGGAGCCCGTCTACCACGGCCTCAAGAGGACCGCTCGTGTCCACCACGAGGTGCTCCTCCTCGCCGAGTTCAACCACGGCTTCGAAGCGCTTCGCGAAGTCCTCGAGGAGTGGAAGGCGCGCATCCGATACGACGAGGCGCTTCTCTCGTTCGAGCAAGCGCGTCCGAAGGACCTCCAAGGGCGCCCGACACTCGACGAAACGGAACGGAACGCCGTGACGCTTGGCAAGATCGCGGGCCGCGCCCCGTAGCGCCGCCGAACGAAACGACGCGTCGAGGACGACGGGGCGTCCCGACGCGAGCACGAGGCCGGCGCGACGGAACATCTCCTCATAGACGCGTTCCGTGAACGCCGGATCGTACGCACCGCGGAAGGCGCCCTCGTCGACGTGCTCGTGTGCGGGAACGCCGAGGAGCTGTTTGCGCGTCCGGTCTGCTTCAATCACCGGGGCGCCGAACTCCCTCGCGAGGGCGTCGGAGACGCTGCTCTTGCCGGCGCCGATGAGGCCGCCGACGGCCGTCAACGACGGCGCCAACGTGGCGCGACGCCCCGCGGAGACGGCCAAGAGTAGGTAGCGACGCCCCGCCGAGTCGGCCGCTCGCCGCTCCGACTCGGCGGCGCTCGGGTCGATCGCCATGAAGCCCTCGATCTTGCCGCGCACGAGCGCGCGGTAGGCCTCGAAGAAGTCGACCAGCGAGTAAACCTCGAAATCGCCCGACTCGGCGGCGTAGGTGGCGATGAACCGCTCGGCGAGGTCCACGCGTCCATGAAACGCCAAGTCCATGGAGAAGAACGCGAGGTCCGCGGTGACGTCGCTCACGCTGTAGCGGTCCGAGAACTCAACGCAGTCCAGGATGCGCAGCGTGCCGTCGCGCATGAAGTACACGTGGTCGAGTCGCAGATCGCCGTGCCCATCGCGAACGCGACCTCCGTGGGCACGACGCTCGAAGAGCTCCTTCGACTGCGCCAAGAAGGCGCGCTGGAAGGCCTCAGCTTCGTCAAGCTCTCGCCGCTGGTCGAGGGTGCTCCGCGCGGCGCGAAAGTTCTCTTCGACGTGCCTTTGGAGAGCCGGAGCGTCGCCGAACGAGCCGTCCGGCGCAGGCCCGACGGCGTCGTGGAAGGCGGCAACCCGTCGCGCCACGCCATCGACGTCGGCCCATGACAGACTCCCGGCGCGAAGGCGCGCCGCGGCGCTGTCTTCATCGGCCAGGCGTCGCATGTGGACGACGTAGTCGACGACGGCGCCGGGGCCGCCGAGCGAGAGGCCGCCGTCGCCCTCGCAGAGACGTAGGACGCCACGGTAGACGTCGCCGGCGAGCCGCCGGTTCTTCTTGACCTCGGCCTCGCACGCCTCGCGCCGGCTTTCGAGTGTGGAGAAGTCGAGGAACGGCAAGCGCACCGGCCGCTTCACCTTGTAGGCCTCGGTGGCCGTCAAGAAGACCCAGGAGATGTGGGTGGTTCGAACCTCTTCGATGGGAGCTCCGCCCAGCGACGCCCCTCGGAGCGCGTCGGGCAGCGCCTTCGTCCGGTCCGCGCTCATTGGAAGAGCGCTCCTTGCTCGCGTTCGATGCCGCGCAGACGCGCGTGGAGCCGCTCCGCGACGTCGGGCCGCGCCAGTGCGTTCCGAAAGACGCTTCCGTCCTCGCGGGCCGCGCGGTCTCGGAGTCGCGAGACGAGATCGTCGAGGACGTCGCGGTGGACGGCTCGTCCGTCGCTAGACGCGACCGCGACGTCGAGGAGCGACCGAAGTTCAGCGTGCTCGCGGCGCAGCGCCCTGACCTCGTCGGCGAAGGCCTCGGCGAGCACCGGAAAGAGCACCTCCTCTTCCGCCATCATGTGGAGGCGGAGCCCCGCGTCGAAGGCGCGCAGAGCGTCCGCCTCGGAGCCATCGGCGCGGCGCAGAGCGTCGAGGAGTCGCTCGATGTTCTGGCGCAAGACGGCCCCAGCCGATTCGTTCTCCGCGCGCGGGTCGTTCATGGCCGAGCCGACACGCAGCTATCGTGCCGGCAACAAACCGCATCGTTGCCCACTCGGTGCGGCGCCGCCTTCGCATCGATTGCATCCGCACCGCACTCGGTGCGCTCCGCGCCGAGCCGCGCGGCACGCCAACGTCACTCGAGCGGGGGTTGTTTCACCGCGTCCGCGAGCACGTTCAGCAGGCGCTCGTATTCCAGCGGCTTCGGCATCACGAACACCTCCGGCGACATCTCCACGAGATCGCCTGCGAGGTTCGGGTGGCCGGTCACGACGACCACAACGATGCCCGGCTCTCGTGAGCGAGCGTAGCGCACGACCGACGAGCCGTCGGCGAGTGGCATTTGCAGGTCCGTCACGAGAGCGTGAGGCGTCGGCTCTCGCGAGAGGCGACCGATGGCGACGGCACCGTTGACGGCGACCTCCACCAAGCCGTCTTCCCGGAGCAGCGTCGCCAGGCGTCGCGCCGTTCGCGCGTCATCGTCGACGACGAGCACGAGGCCGCGTGAAGCGTCAGGTGCGTCCATCGCCCCCTCGGAGAAGACGGCCCGAGCGCTGCTTCAGCAGGCCCCGCGGGACCGCGCGCCTTTTGCGCGACGACGCACGACGTTCGTGAAAGCTTGAAGCGTTTCGCGGCGAAGGGGGCATCGTGCTCTGCGACAAGCAAAGACGTTGCCACCGGTCGAACGCGTCGATGTGGCGTAGGCTGCTGACAAGATCGCCCGGTAGCGCCCGAGAGGAGAGTGTCATGGAACTCGAGTTTGTGGGCGCGGCCCGCACCGTCACTGGCTCCAAACACATCGTGCGTGCCGCGGGCTCGACGGTGCTCCTCGATTGCGGCCTCTACCAAGGGAAGCGGCGCGAATCCATCGACCGAAACCGCGACATCGGGCTTCCCGTGAGCGAGCTCGACGCCGTGGTTCTCTCTCACGCGCACATCGATCACTCGGGGGCGCTGCCGCTCCTGGCCCGATCCGGCTACGACGGACCGATTTTCGCGACGCCGGCGACGCGTGACCTCTGCGCCGTCATGCTGGAAGACGCTGCGCACATTCAGGAGGCCGACGCGCGGTACATCAACAAGCTCATCGAGCGGGGCGAGAGCGACATGGAGCGCGTCGAGCCGCTCTACACCGCGCGCGACGTGCTCAAGGTCCTAGAGCAGATGATTTCGCTCCCCTACCACCGACCGCTCACCGTCGCGCCGGGGATTACGCTCACGTTTTTCGACGCGGGGCACGTCCTTGGGAGCGCCATTACGGCGCTCGATGTCGAGGAAGGCGGAACGCGAAAGAGGCTCCTATTTACCGGCGATTTGGGGCGGACCGGTATGCCGATCTTGCGTGATCCGGAGGTCGTTCAGGGGGCGAGCGTGCTTATCACCGAGAGCACCTACGGCGACCGCGAACACCCGCCCATCGAGAGCATGTACGACGAGCTCGCGGCCATCGTGAAGCGCACCTTCGAGCGCGGCGGGAAGGTCATCATCCCCTCGTTCGCGCTCGAGCGCGCTCAAGAGATCGTCTACGCGCTCAAGGGGCTGAAGAAGCTCGGCCGCCTTCCGAACATCCCCGTCTATGTCGATTCGCCGCTCACGGTGAAGATCACCGACGTCTTCAAGCTTCACCCCGAGTGTTACGACGACGATGCGCGGGCGCTCTTGGTCGGGCGCGATCCGCCCTTCGAGTTCGAGCTCCTCCGCTACGTCTCCGACAAGGAGGAATCGCAGGCGCTCGATGCCACGGACAAGCCAGCCATCATCATCGCCGCCAGCGGCATGTGCGAGGCGGGTCGCGTACTTCATCACCTGAAGGCCGCCGTCGAAGACCCGAAGAACACCGTCTGCATCGTTGGCTTCCAGGCGCAGCACACGCTTGGGAGGCGCATCGTCGAGCGTCGCAAGCGCGTGAAGATCTTCGGTCTTGAGCGAGAGCTGCGCGCCGAGGTCGACGTGTTGAACGGCTTCAGCGCTCACGCGGACCGAAACGAGCTGTTGTCGTATGCGTCGAGCGCTCGCGAGGCGGGGCCGCTGGAAGACGTCATCCTGGTCCACGGTGAGCCGGCGCCGCAGGAGGCGTTGGCGGGTCGCCTGAAGGCGAAGGGATTCTCGCGGGTTCACATTCCCGACGCCGGGACCAGAATCCGCCTCTAACGCCGGTCGGCTCGTGCAAAGGCTGCGGCGCCTCCGCAGCGGGTGCGTGAATTGGGGCCTTTTCGCGGACTTTCCGCGCCCTTACTCTACGGCACGTCGTTTGCTCGGGCTCGGCCCGTGGAGACCGCTACGCCTCTCGGGGGGGACCGCGATTCGTCCGGCGTCTTTCCCGCACTGAGCGTGGGCTCTCGAGAGCGTTGCGCGCACTGCGACGAGAGGCTTCCGGCGGGGCAGGCGAGCGCGTTCTGTTGCGGAGGCTGCGAAGCCGTGCACGAGCTCCTGACCAACGAGGGGCTCGGTCGCTACTACGCCCTCGGTGGTGGCAAAGGCTCCGCCGTGACGACCTGGGGTCGCCGGAAGGACCACAAGTGGCTGGAGCGGCTCACGGCCGACCTCGAGTGCGAAGACCAGCGCGCCGGCGCCCCGTCGGGGGTGACCCACGTCGCGTTGTCGGTGCAGGGCGTCCACTGCGCGGCGTGCGTATGGCTCTTCGAGGAGCTCTTCCGCCGTCAAGGGAAGGGCGCCGCGCTCACGGTCAATCCAGCGCTCGGCCGGATGGACCTTTCGGTCGACCGCGGCTTCGACGTGAGCCGCTTCGTTTCCCAAGTCGAGCGCTTCGGCTACCTCGTCGGGCCCATCGACGAGGCCGCACGCTCAGAGGTCCACGAGACGAGCGACCTCCTGATGCGCACCGGCGTGACGGTCGCCATCGCGATGAACGCGATGATCTTCGCCATCGCCATCTACGCCGGCCTCGAGAGCGGGCCCATCTTTCGCTTCTTTCACGGTCTCAACTTCGCCCTCGCGACGTTGAGCGTGCTCGTGGGCGGAACCGTCTTCTTCCGATCCGCCTGGCAAGCGCTTCGGGCGCGCGTCCTTCATCTCGACGTCCCCATCGCGCTCGGCATCGTCTTCGCGTACACGGGCAGCGCGCTCTCGCTCTTCCTGGGCGGCGGGAAGGCGGCGTACTTCGACACGGTGAGCGTCTTCATCGCGCTCATGCTCGTGGGCCGGTTCCTTCAGGAGCGTGTCCTCGTGCGGAACCGGCGCGAGCTCTTGACGGGGGACGTCGACGCGCTCCTGACGCGGATGATCGCCCCCGACGGCGGTGTGCGTCTCGTGCCGTGCAGCGAAGTCGACGCCGGCGCTCGGCTGCTCGTTGCGCCGAGCGACCTCGTTCCTGTGCCCGCCGCTCTCGAGGAGGAGTCGGCGAGCGTGTCCCTTGATTGGATCAACGGCGAGAGCAGTCCGCGGGCGGTTCGCCGTGGCGAGCGCATCGACGCTGGCGCCTTCAACGTTGGACAGAGCGCCATCGTCGTCCGCGCCCTCTCGCCGTTCGCCGCGTCGCCCATCCTGTCGCTCCTCCGCAGCCCGCGCGCTGGCGTTCGCGACGCGGCGCGCGCTACGCCTTGGTGGCGCCTCTTTACGCGCGTCTACGTCATCGTGGTCCTCGGCGTGGCCGCGGTTACCTTTGCCGCTTGGCTCTACGCGACGCGCGATCTGACGCGCGCCCTCGAAGTGACGACGGCGCTGCTCGTCGTCACCTGTCCTTGCGCCTTCGGCATCGCCACGCCGATGGCGTACGAGTTCGTGCAGGCAGGGCTGCGGCGCGCGGGCGTTTTCGTCCGATCGGCGAGCTTTCTCGATCGCGCCGTGGACGTTCGTCGTGTCGTCTTCGACAAAACCGGCACGCTCACCACAGGCGACCTCGCCGTCGCCGACGTCACCTCGCTCGCGGCGCTCGAGCCGGTCGACCTGCGCGCGCTCTACGACCTGGCGGCGCGGAGCGCCCACCCCAAGAGCGTTGCCCTTTCGAAGGCGCTCGAACGACACCTTGGTAAGGTCAGCCTCCGCGCCGACCTCGTGGTGACGGAGCACGCCGGCGCGGGGGTGGAGCTGGTCTTCGGACACACCTACCGACTCGGCTCTCGTGAGTTCGTTGGCGCCGACTCGGTCGGTGACGTCTTCTTCTCTCGCGATGGGCGCGTGCTCGCGGCGTTCGAGTTTGCCGAGTCGCTGAGGCCCGACGCGCGGGGCGAGATCGGCGCCCTCGAGGCCGCCGGTTACGACGTCTGGATCTTGAGTGGCGACGCGCAATCGCGCGTCGACGAGCTCGCGCAACGCGTCGACGTCCCGCTCGAGCGTGCCATCGGCGAACGCTCCCCCGAGGGCAAGGCCGCTTGGCTAGAGGACCATGAGCGGTCCTTCATGATCGGTGACGGTCTGAACGATGGGCTCGCGGCGGAGCGCGCCTTCGCGTCGGCGACGCCTGCCATCGATCGTCCCTTCATGCCCGCGAAGACCGACCTCTACTTCACCACAGCGGGCCTTCGGCCCGTGCGTCTGGCGCTCACCGCAGCCGCGGCGCTTCGCCGCGTGACGCGCCGCAACCTCCTCATCGCGGTTCTCTACAACGTCCTCACGGTGCTCCTCGCGTCGCTCGGTCTCATGACGCCGCTCCTGTGCGCCGTGGTGATGCCCTTGAGCTCGCTCTCGATCGTTCTGCTCACGGTCGCTTCCCTCAGTCCACGGAGCCCACTTTGGAAGTGTTGATTCTGCAAGTGTTTGTGAGCCTGATGCTCGTCGTCGGCGGGCTCTTGCTCTTCCTGAAGAGCGTGCGGGGGCGCGACTACGAGCACGCTGACCGGCTCGCCCTATTTCCCATCGCTGAAGACGACGCCAAACCCACTGGAAAAGAAAATGGAAACTGAATCCACCAACACTCCTGCTCAACTGGAGAAGTCGACGGTCGTCTTTGATGACTCGACGCCGCGGCTCTTCATCGCGGCCTCGGTGATCTTCGGCATCGTGGGCCTGCTCGTCGGTGTGATCATCGCGCTGCAGCTGGCCTTCTTTCCCGCGAACGTCGCGCCGCAGCTCTCCTTCGGGCGTCTTCGCCCGCTGCACACGAACGCGGTGATCTTCGCCTTCGTCGGGAACATGATCTTTGCGGGGATCTACTACTCGACGCAGCGCCTCCTAAAGGCGCGCATGGCGTCCGATGCGCTGAGCAAGATTCACTTCTGGGGGTGGCAAGCCATCATCGCCGCGGCGGCTGTTTCGTTGCCGCTCGGTTTCTCGACCGGCAAGGAATACGCCGAGCTCGAGTGGCCCATCGATATTGCCATCGCGCTCGTCTGGGTCGTCTTCGCGATCAACTTCTTCTGGACCTTGGCGAAGCGGAACGAGAAGCACATCTACGTAGCGCTCTGGTTCTACATCGCGACGATCGTCACCGTCGCGGTCCTCCACATCGTGAACAGCCTCGCGTTGCCGGTCTTCGCGATGAAGAGCTACTCAATCTACGGCGGCGTGCAGGATGCGCTCGTCCAGTGGTGGTACGGCCACAACGCGGTGGCGTTCTTCCTGACCACCCCCGTGCTCGGCATCATGTACTACTTCTTGCCGAAGGCGGCCGATCGCCCCGTCTACTCCTACCGCCTCAGCATCGTTCACTTCTGGGCGCTGATCTTTCTCTACATCTGGGCCGGCCCGCACCACCTGCTCTTCACGGCGCTCCCCGACTGGGCGCAGACGCTCGGCATGATCTTCAGCGTCATGCTCCTCGCTCCCTCGTGGGGCGGGATGCTCAACGGCTTGCTCACGTTGCGCGGGGCCTGGAACACGGTCCGCGAGGAGCCGGTGCTCAAGTTCTTCGTGGCGGCCGTCACCTTCTACGGAATGGCCACGTTTGAGGGCCCGCTGCTCTCCATCAAGTCGGTCAACGGCCTCGCCCACTACACCGACTGGATCATCGGGCACGTGCACTCGGGCGCGCTCGGCTGGAACGGCTTCATGGCCGCGGGCCTCTTCTATTGGATGGTCCCCCGCCTCTTCGGCACGAAGCTCCACTCCAAGTCGCTCGCCGACACGCACTTCTGGCTCGGCACCGTGGGGATCATTCTCTACGTCATCTCGATGTGGGTGAGCGGCATCACGCAAGGCATGATGTGGCGCGCTCAGACGCCCGATGGCGCGCTCCAGTATCCCAACTTCGTCGAGACGCTCATCGCCATTCGCCCGATGTACTGGGTGCGCCTCGCCGGTGGGACGCTCTACCTGCTGGGCTTCCTGCTCATGGCCTACAACCTCCTCATGACGGCCCGCTCTGGCAAGGCCGTCGATGGCGAGGTGCAGGTCGTCCGCCCCGTCGCGTCCGCTGAAGACAAGGTGCCCTGGACGCAGTTGGTCTTCGGTGCACCGATGATCCTCACGGTCCTCGTCGTGGTTCTCATCGGCTCGGCAGGCTTCCTCAACGTGAGCGCAGCCATTGGAACGGTGGTCATCGGTCTCGCCGTTGGGATTGGCGGCGTCATTGCCCTCAAGGTGAGCAACGTACCCGGTAAGCCCACGTGGCACCGGATCATCGAGGGGCGACCGCTGCTCTTCACCGTCTTCTCGGTGCTGGCGATCCTCGTCGGCGGCATCGCCGAGATTATCCCCACCGTCGTCATCTCAAAGACCGACGCTCGCGTCGCGACCGGTGGCGTCTACAAGCCGCTCGAGCTCGAGGGCCGAGACGTCTACATCCGTGAAGGTTGCTACACGTGCCACTCGCAGATGATTCGACCGATGGTCTTCGAGACGGCTCGTTACGGCAACCACTCGGAGATGGCAGACTCGGCCTATGACCACCCCTTCCAGTGGGGGTCGAAGCGGACCGGGCCGGATCTCTCGCGCGTTGGCGGCAAGTACCCGCATCTCTGGCACTGGCGCCACATGCAGGACCCCCGCGCAACCTCGCCAGGATCGAACATGCCCCCCTATGCGTTCATGGCGGCCGCCAAGGTCGACTTCGACGCTGTCGCCGTCAAGGTGGCGGCGATGCAAACGCTCGGCGTCCCGTACACGAACGCGGAGGTCCAAGGCGCGAGCGCAGCCGCTCGCGCACAGGCCGCGGCGGTGACCAAAGAGCTGCGTGAAGGCGGCGCCGAGGATGCCCGCGAAGACAGCGAACTCGTCGCCCTTGTGGCCTACATGCAATCGCTCGGTCGCAAGGCCGACGCCAAACCCGCCACGGCGCCCGTCGCCGAGCGCCGCTGAGGAAGGAGCGAAGCTATGCGATTCATTGCCTCGAAATTTTTCGAAGAGAGCGGGCTTCTGTTCTTTCCGCTCATCAGCATCGTGCTGTTCGTGACCTTCTTCGTCGTCGTGCTCGTTCGGACCTTTGGAAAACGTGGGCGCGGGCTCCAAGCCATGGCTGAGCTTCCGCTTGCACCTGAACACGAAAGCTCCACCGCAGGGAGGCAGTCATGAGTGACCGGTCACAGGAACGGCACGGCGAAAACAAGGTCGTTCACGAGTACGGCGACATCCAGGAGTACGACAACAAGCTCCCGACTTGGTGGCTGTGGACCCTCTACGGAAGCGTCATCTTCGGCATCGGCTACTGGTTTTACTACCACGGCCTCGGGGCCGGCGAGCTGCCGGTGGCGGAGCTGCGTCGCGAGACGGTTGAGGCGGCAAAACGCGCCGGCAAGGGTGCCGACGAGAACACCCTCGTCGCGCTCGCCGCCGACACCTCCGCGCTCAAGGACGGCAAGGAGGGGTTCGTTACATTCTGCGCGCCCTGTCACGCACCCACCGGCGGCGGCACCATCGGACCAAACCTCACCGACGAGTACTGGATCCACGGCGGCGACCCCATGTCGATCTACAAGACGATGAAGGACGGCGTCGTTGCCAAGGGCATGCCAGCGTGGGGCCCGCAGCTCGGCGAAGCCAAGACGCAAGCGGTATCCGCCTACGTGCTTTCGCTCCGCAACACCAACGTGCCCGGGGGCAAGGCGCCGCAGGGCGAGAAATTCGCGGGCCGATAGGTCTTCAACAGACGATTCGTCTCCAGAATGTGTCGATAGCAGTGCGAGAGCCACCCGGTTCGGCCGTCTCTGGGGGCCGTTCTGGGTGCTCTCTTCCTTCCACCATCCGTCTAGTCGTGAATCCTTGAGTCGCCGCACTGGCTCAGCATCTTCGGGGGCTTCGGAGTGAGCATCACGGTATGGACAAGCCCGTAACACCGAGTCCCGGCGGCAAGACCGTCCACCTGCCGCTGGTGGACATGAAGAGCTCGCTTCACCTCGACGGGTCGCGCGCCTACGTGCACCCCGCCGACGTGAAGGGGCGCTTCGCGACGGCGCGCAAACTTGTCTTCGTGGTGCTGCTGGCCGTCTACGTCGCGCTGCCGTGGATCAACGTTGGCGGTCACCCCGCTGTCTTCCTCGACATCGAGAGCCGCAGCTTCTTCCTCTTCGGCGCCTCCTTCAACGCCCAAGACATCTGGATGCTGGTGTTCGTTGTCACGGGCGCGGCCTTCGGCCTCGTGTTCCTCACGGCAGCCGCCGGTCGCGTCTGGTGCGGTTGGGCGTGTCCGCAGACGGTGTTTCTGGAGGCGCTCTTCCGTCGCCTCGAGAGGCTTCTGCAGGGGCCTCGCGAGAAGCGCCTTCGCCGCAACGCGGGGCCGCTCACCTGGGACAAGGTGTGGCGCAAGACGCTGACGCACCTGGGCTACGTGGTGCTCGCGTTCCTCATCGCGCATGTGCTGCTCGCGTACTTCGTGTCGGTGCCACAGTTGCTCCGCGCCATGCAGCAATCTCCGGCGGCGCACCCGGAGGCCTTCGCCGTGGTTGCCGTGTTGACGGGCATCCTGCTCTTCAACTTCGCCTGGTTTCGCGAGCAGTTTTGCGTGATCCTGTGCCCTTACGGCCGGCTCCAGTCGGCTCTCCTCGACCCCGACTCGCTCGTCATCGGCTACGAAAAGTCCCGCGGCGAGCCGCGCGGCAAGGCCAAGAAAGCCGACGCCACCGCCGGCGACGCAGCGGAGAAGCATGGTGACTGCGTCGATTGCGGTCGCTGCGTTACCGTCTGCCCGACGGGCATCGACATTCGCAACGGTTTGCAGATGGATTGCGTGGCCTGCACCGCCTGCATCGACGCTTGCGACGAGATCATGGACAAGCTCAATCGGCCCCGCGGGCTGATTCGCTATGACTCGATGGCGGGCCTGGTGGGGCAGCCGCGGCGGTTCTTCCGCCCGCGCATCGCGCTCTACCTCGTGCTCGGCGCATTCGGCGTGGCCGCGGCGACCTTCGCCTACGGCCGTCGCGTCGACTTCGAGTCGAACGTCCTGCGCGTCCAAGGGCCGCCCTATACCCTTGAGGGCGGCCTCGTCCGCAACGCCTTCACCATTCACATCGTGAACAAGCGCTCGAGCGAGACGGTGTTCCTCATCGAGCCGGTGCCCGCGCCGGGGGCGACCTTCCTCGTGCCGCTCCGCGAGGTGCGCCTCAAGCCGCTCGAGCAGGTCAGCGCTCCGGTCTTCGTCACGCTCCCAGCGAACGACTTCGTCTCCGATCGAGCGTTGCCACTGCGTGTGGTGCCGAAGGGGTTTGAGGCCGACGCACGAACCATCACGCTGCCCTTCCTCGGGCCGAAGAGGTGAGCCGATGAGCGCCGCGATCATCGCCTCGGCGTTCACGCTCGGCCTCCTGGGCGCGAGCCACTGCGTCAGCATGTGTTCCGGCTTCGCGTCGCTCACCGCCGACCCTCGCCCGCTCCTGGCGCCGGCGGCGCTCGTTCGCCGAACGCAGCCGTCGCGGCCGCTGCTCCTCTTGGCTCAGAACGCCGGTCGCCTGACGGCTTACGTGGCGCTGGGTCTGACGCTCGGCGGCCTCGGCGCCCGACTCGGCGCCGGTCTTCAAAAGGGACAGGGCGCGCTCGAGCTCGCGTCGGGCCTGCTGCTTCTGTCGCTCGGCCTGTTTCTCATCGGTCTCTTTCCCGCCTTTGTCACCGTCGAGCGATTGGGCGGTCCCCTCTTCCGCCGCGTCACGCCGTTCGCCAGGCGTCTCTTGCCGCTGAACACCTTGCCGAAAGCGGCCCTCTTCGGCGCCGCGTGGGGCTTCGTTCCGTGCGGACTCGTGTATTCTGCACTAAGTGTCGCGGCGGCCTCGGGCTCTCTCTTCCGCGGCGCCCTTGTCATGACCGCCTTCGGGCTCGGGACGTTGCCCGCGGTTGTGAGCGTCGGCGTCGTGGCGGAGGCGGTGGCTAAGCTCTTCGCGCGGCCCCTGGTCCGGCGCGCCTTTGGCGTGATCCTCGTCGGGCTCGGCGTCATGCACGTGGCGGCCGCCGGTGAACGCCTTCACGAGGGTCGCGTCGCGACGGCGATGCCCGCGACGAATCTCTGACTCGGCGGGCGCCCGCCTCGGCGTCGGCACCTGTGACTTGTTCGTGCACACGTGCACAGGCCACCGAGGCGCCCACCTCGGGCCGACGATCAAGACGAAAGGGCGCGCGCGAGGGTGAAAAACGCCGCGAAAAGCCCGCTTGTTCATTGCGGCCTGTGATGGCAGGCCCGTTGCAATGTCACCGCCTCATGGAAGCCATCGTCCACGCGAAGCCGCAGGCGCGCCACAGAGTTGCCGGACAAGGCTTTCCCCTGGACGAGCTCGTGAGGGCCATCCAGGCGGGCTTCTGTGGCGAAGCTCCCCAAATCGAGGACGTCGCTGCCGAGCTTGGCATGAGCGCTCGGACGCTACGGCGTCGGCTTCATCAGCAGGGCACCACGTACCGCGAGGTTGTAGACGACGCTCGTCGGCGTCTCGCGCTGTCAACGCTCGAGGCGACCCTCGAAGCGGCGCCGCCCCTTCGTGAGCTCGCGTTCCGCCTCGGCTTCTCTCACTCGAGCGCGCTCTGTCGCGCGTTTCGCCGGTGGACGGGGGCCACGCCGATGCGGTTTCGGTCGTCCTTGGCGCTGGCGCGGCCGTGAAACGCGGCCGTCGTGCCGATCAGGGGTCAGCGACCCCGTCGTCCTTGCGTCGACGCGAGAAGAACAAGAAGGCCATCGAGGGGCGTCGCGACGCCTCTCGCATCGCGAACTGCATCCCTTCGAAGGCCCATCCCGATCGCGTGAGGTCGTTGAGCACGCGTTCGACCTCTTCGTCGGTCACCGTCGCGAGCTCAACGACCTTGTACTCTTTGGCCGCCGGGTCGACGTCCTCTGGTAGTCGGGGGTCGCTCATGAGAGTTCAGCGCCGGTCCATTGGGTCGCCTTCTTCTGGCGGACTTTGACGCGCACGCGGACGCCGTGCTTCGGTCGCAGCGTCGCGCCGGCGAGCGGCGTTTCGTCGTCGGTGGCCTCGAACTCTGCGCGCCGCAACATCGTCGCGAGCACGAGTTGAGCCTCCATGAGCGCGAAGTGATTTCCGATGCACACGCGCGGGCCGGCGCCGAAGGGCAACCAGGCGAGCCGGTGTCGCTTGGCCTCTTCCGCAGCAACGAAGCGGCTCGGGTCGAAGCGCTCGGGGTTGGGCCAAAGGTCCCTTCGCCGGTGGAGCGCGAAAGGCGCGACGAGGACGATGGCGCGGTCGCCGAAGGCGACGCCGTCGAGCGTCGTCTCGGTCGTGGCCTGCCGACCGAGGAGATAGACAGGCGGGTAAAGTCGGAGGGCCTCCTTGAAGACGCGCAGCGTGAGGTCTAGCGCCGGAAGGTCGTGCAACGAGGGCTCGTGACCGAGCGCGTCGACCTCCCGCTGCACGGCTGCGTAGACATCCCGGTTCTGGCATAGGCAATGGACCGTCCACGCGAGCCCCGTCGCCGTCGTTTCGTGGCCGGCGACGAAGAGCGTGAGGACCTCGTCGCGGAGCTGCCGGTCGGTCATGCGGGTGCCGTCGTCGTCCTGCGCTGCCAGGAGGCGCGCCAACAGATCGGTGGGCGCGCGGCCCAGCGCGGCCTCTCGTCGCCGCGTGGCGATCATGCGCTCGACCTCCGCGTCGAGCACAGCGACGGCGGCCTTGAGCTTGCGTCCGCTCTCGCCCACGAGCGCAACCGGCCTCTCGAAGCGTGACGCGGTCTCGCGAAGTGTGTTGGCCAACGCGCCTTGCGGAAGAGCGCGCGCCCCCCGAACGAGCGCCTCTCGCGCGAGCAGATGCGCGATGGCCAGCGGCCCCGGTGAGTTCTTTGCGGCCCAGTCGAGCGTGGTGTTGAGCGCCCGGCCAATGGCGTCGGCTTCGCCGAGCGTCTCGGCGTCGAACAGCGTCTTGCCGGCGATGCTCATGGTCATACGCGTGGTCTCGCGCAAGAGCTCGAAGGTCTCGCCGTCGCTCCACTCGGACGTGACCCGCTCGGCGCAGCGAACCATGTCGGTGGCGTAGCGCGCGAGCTGCGACGGATGGAAGAGCGGCGCCATGATCCTGCGCTGCCCACGCCACAGGTCGTATCGACTCGTAAAGAGCCCTTCGCCACCGAGGGGCCCCAGCGCGAAGCGCGTGATGAACGATTTGTCGAAGACGCGGGCCTTCTCGACAAAGAGCTCGGCCAGGACCTCCGGGTGGTTGGCGATGGCGCCTTCGGCGGCCACGGTGCCAAAGCGCGAGAGGCGATCGACGTCGTGGGCGACGTCGTAGAGGAAGCCCAGTCGATCGCGCTGCATGCGCCGCACGTGGCCGAAGACCGGCTCCACACCTGGCAACACAGGGAGATCGGCGACGCGGGTCACCGCGTGAGCTTAGAGCGTAATTGGCGGCGGGACGACGTCGAAGGCGGCCCCGCCGAGGCCTCGTTCCCGGTCACGGCGCTCCAGTAGCGGCGGGAGGCTCGCCGTCGCTGGGCATCACGCCGGACTCGCTTCGGGCCGGCAACTCGACGGTGAAGGTTGTGCCGCGTCCGACCACGCTCTCGACGTGGACCGTGCCGCCTAAGGCGTCGACCAAGTGCTTGACGATGGAGAGGCCAAGGCCCGTGCCGCCAAGGTCGCGCGAGCGCCCCGCGTCGACCCGATAGAAGCGCTCGAAGATTCGGCCGATGTGTCTCGGTTCAATGCCCGGCCCCGTGTCGGCCACGCGCAAGGAAACGCCACCACCGTCCCGTGGCACGATGGTCACCGTCACGAGAGCGCCGGGGCAGTACTTGACGGCGTTGTCGACGAGATTGCCCAGGATCTGCTCGACGGCCCTTGGATCGGTCATCGCCGTCTCACCACGCGCTGCGATCTCCGAAGCGAGGGTGACGCGTTGGCGGTCGGCGGCCGCTCGCGCGCCCGCGAACACCTGCGCCACCGCGGCGGCGAGGTTCGTCGTCGCCACGTGAACGGCAAACTCGTTGGCTTCGATGCGGGACAAATCGAGCAGGTCGTCGATAAGGTTTCGGAGGCGCGCGCTGTTGCGGGCGATCATGTCCAAGAAGCGCGGCGCCGCGACCGCGTCGCCGAGGGCCCCGTCGCCGAGCGTTTCGGCGGCCGATTGGATCGCCGCGACCGGCGTGCGAAGCTCGTGGGACACGTTCGCAACAAAGTCCTGCCGCACCCGCTCCAGGCGACGCAACTCAGTTACGTCGACGACCACGACCAGTTGAGACGCAAGGTCCTTTGCCAACGGGGCGATCCGCACCAAGAGTCGTCGTGGTTTGAGGCCCCCTAGCTCAATCTCGCCGGACGCCGCCTTCTTGCGTCGACGGACCGTCTCGACGAGTTCGAGCAACACCGAGTGTCGCAAGACCATCAAGAGGGGACGGCCGACGACGTCGCCGCTCAAGAGGAACATCTCGCGGAGCGACGTGTTCACCAACCCCACCGAGCCGTCGCCTTGAATCAAGAGGACGCCCTCCTGCATCCCGTCGAGGATGCCGGCGACGAGATCCCGCTCGGTGCGCAGATCATTCGTCGCTGCGCCGAGCGTCTCTGCGAGCCGATCGAGGGCGCCGCCGAGTCGCTCCATCTCGCCATCGCCGCCCCCGTCGCCGGAGACGCGGGTGCGCACGCCGTGTTCCCCGGCGGCGATGCGCGTCGCGGCCTCCGTCAGGAGCCGCACCTCTCGTCGCAACCATGAGGACGCGAGCGCGGCCACCAGCGCGCCCGTCACGAGCGCCGCCCCGGCGCCGTAGGCGAAAAACGTCATCGTGTCAGGCGCCCAACGGCGCGCCCACGCGAACGGAAGGAAGACCAGAACCGCGGCGACGAAGAAGAGTCGGAGGGGATAGCCCCGCGTCAACCGTCGGGCTCCTCGGCTGGGTCTTCGGCGAACCGATAGCCCGTGCCGCGCACCGTTTGGATGTACTCGGCGGCCGAGCCGAGCTTCTCCCGGAGGCGCTTGACGTGCGTGTCAACGGTGCGCGTCTCTATCTCGGCGTCGAGGTTCCACACGTCGCGGAGCAAGGTGCCGCGCGACTGCACGCGGTTCTTGCGATCGAAGAGCGTGATCAGCAGCTTGAACTCGAGGGCCGTGAGCTCGATCTCGGTGTCGCGAACCCAGGCCCGATGGGCCGCCCGATCGACGCGCAGATCACCAAAGGAGACGAGCTTGTCGGTCTCGAGCTCTCCGGTGACGCGGCGAAGGACGGCCTGGATGCGGAGCAACAACTCGCGCACGCTGAAAGGCTTCGTCACGTAGTCGTCGGCGCCGAGCTCGAAGCCCACCACGCGATCGATTTCCTCGCCCTTCGCGGTCACCATGATGACCTGCGCGTCGCGCGTCGCTGCCTCAGACTTGAGCGCTCGACAGACCTCGGTCCCGGCGATGTCGGGGAGCATGAGGTCGAGCAGGACCACGTCGGGCTTCTTCTCCCGGGCGATGCGCAGGCCCGCGTGGCCTGTGTCGGCCAGGTAGGTCTTGTGGCCCGCTTGCCGAAGGTTGTAGTCGAGAATTTCTTGAAGATCCTTCTCGTCCTCAACGACCAAGATGCGAGCCATCATCGTTGCTCCTCATACTCTCGTGGTTGCTGGAGCGCGTTGTAACGAGCGCGTGTGCCGTTTCTGTGACGTGTCGATGACGGGCGAGTACCTCAGGCCTTGTCCGGTTCGTTCTTGCCGGATCCGCTTCCTTTGTCGGATGGGGGGGCAGTCTTCGGCTCGGCCTTCGGCGGGACGCTGCCCTTCGCCTCAGCCGCCTTCGGCTTGGGCGTCGAGGCCAGCGCCTCCGGCGCGCTCGCGGAAGCCGGCGCCGCCTCCGTGAGTGTGGGCCGGGCGCCTTCCTCGGCGGACTCTTCGGCCACTCGGGGCGTGACCTCCGTAGGCGGCGCGACGGAGACCTGTGCGCCCGGGTCCGCCGAAAGACTCGCGCGAGGACTGCGTTCTGTCATGACCGGCGCCGACTCGACGGGCACCGGCGCGCGGGCTCCGTCGCCCGGTTCCGGCAACTGCCCAGAGCCGAAATCGACCACCAGCTCCACGCTGCTCAAGACCGGCGGGGCCGCGTCGGCGCTGCCACCGGCACCGGCCCCTTCGAGGAGCTCCGACTCGCTCACCAGTTCGCGCACGGAAATGACCTGCGCTTCGGAGACCGGTTCGATGGGGGAAGCGAGGAGGAAGGCCTCCTCCTCGGCGTCTTCCGTCGCGCCGGGCGGCGCCGACGGACGCAGCGCCAACGACAAGGGGCCCTGCTTGCCGAGCGGCTCGAGGCGACGTGCCAAGAGCGAAGGGATCTTGTCGCGCGACTTGGCGAAAAGCGCCGCCACCGACTCACCGATGGCGCCGCGTCGCAAGAGGCCGAGGTCCACGTGCGGCTCGAGCGCGCGCTTGAACTCCGCTGCTGTGGCCCAGCGCGCCGACGGATTGAGGGCGACGGCGCGCGCGACGGCTGCCGCCAACGTCGGCTCGATGCCCTCCTTGAGCTCCTTGAGGTTGGGCAAGGGCTCCATCTCCGTCTCGAGGTCCGCTGGGGCGTGGTGCCGCTTGCCCGACAAGAGCTCCCAGAGAATGACGCCGATGGAGAAGATGTCGCTCCGGCGATCGGTCTCGAGGCCGGAGCGCTGCTCCGGCGACGCGTAGCCGACCATTTCCGGCAGATACGTTCCCTCGATGCGCTTCGCGTGGGGGGCCAAGGTGGCGAGGCCGAAGTCCGTCAGAAAGACGCGTCCCGTGTAGGAGGCGAAGATGCGTCGCGGCGTGAGCCCACCGTGCACGAGCTCGAGCGGCGAGCCGTCGAAGTCGTCGAGCTCATGAGCGTAGTGGAGTCCCGCCAGGGCCTCGTAGATCAAGAGGAGCCACAGTCGGGGATCGACGGCGCTGGGCGCCGAGACGACCGCCGCCATGATCGCGTCAAGCGGCTCGCCCTCGGAGTATTCGGTCACGGCGGCGAGCGTTCCGCCCCGCTCCGTCAGCTCGAACGTGGTGACGACGTTGGGGTGCGATAGGCGCACGGCGCGCTTGCCCATTTCGACGAAGGCCTGGGCCGCGCCGCGATCGCTCGAGAGGCTTCGCCTGAGTTGACGCAGGACGACGAGCTTACCGACGCCGAGGCGGTCCTTCCGCACGGCGACGAGGTTCTCGCCGTAGGTACCACCGGCGAGGGGAGCGAGGACTTCGTAGGGCGCGTCCGCGCCAAGGGCCTTTTCTGTCACGCCCCTCTCCTACCAAGGGACGGGCTCGGCACCAATGCTCGTCGTTACGGGGGCGGCTCTTGGGCGCGGCGCGTACCCCGAACCCCCGCAAAAAAGTACGCAAATACGCCGACCACCAGGAGAGCCGCGAAGACTCGCCACTCCGTCGCCGAGGGCGAGCCCAAGAGCGTCACGGAAAAGATGAGGGTCGCGATGGCCGGCAGGTAGTGCTTCGGCCCGAGCCCGTGGCGCCGCCGAGCCGCGAGCCGCAAGAGGGATAGTGCGACCGCCGCGTATTGAATGACGACGGCCAGGCTCGAGAGAACGAAGAGCTCGGCGAGGCGGGCGAAGGTCAGGAGACCGACAAGGGCGACCGCCGTGACGAAGAGCGCCCGCTGCGGCACGCCGCGCCGATCGGTCGCGGCGAGGCGACCGGAGGTGGCGGCCGAGAGGTAGCGCGGCGTGGTCACCATCATTCCGAAGGCGATGCCCAGCGCCGAGACGCTCGTTCCCGCGCGCAAGACCGCGCCGAAGCGGGGCCCCGAAAGCCGCGCGCCCGCGTCGACGAGCGGTTCCGTCGACGTCAGCGGCACGCCGGACCGAACGAAGCCCCACTGGAGCAGCGCGTAGAGCGCTGCCGCGAAGAGCAGCGAGCCGAGGATGGCGCGCGGGACGGCCCGCTCGACGCGCTTCGTCTGGCCTGCGATGACCGGGATGATCTCGAAACCCTGGAAGGCAAAACATGCGGTCAGCGCCGCGCGCAGCGCGCCGCTCGCGGTGAACACAGCGGCGTCCGCCGGCGCCGGTTCAGCGACTCGCGTGCTGACCACGGAGACGAAGGCCAAAGCGACGAGCGGCGCGAGCTTCAGCGCGGTGAGTGTCGACCACGCGCGCCTCGACACGTCGACGCCCAGCGCGACGATCGCGGCGAGCACCAGCGCCGCGCCCACGGCGATCGCGGTGCTCTTGGGGCCGGCGCCGAAGGTCGCCTGAACGAGGCCTGACACGACGGCGGCAGAGCTGAAGAGCGCGCTCGCATAGGCGAGCCAACCGACGGCGAATGCGGTGCGCGGCCCGAAGGCGTCTCGCGCGAACGCGACGGGCCCGCCGTCGACAGGGAAACGTTTCCCTAAGATCGCGAAGCAAAGCGCCACCGGCACAAGGGCTGCGGCCACCGCGAGGAGAACGAGCACGCTTCCCGTCGCGCCGACCTCCGCCGCGAGCGCCGATGGCGCGAAGAAAATGCCAACGCCGACGATGCCGTTGACGCCGAGCGCGAGGAGCGAAGCGGTGCCGATGGCGCGATTCGGCTCGTCCACGGGCGCAGGGTACACGTAGCTCACGTCTGCGCCGTGAGCGCGTCTCATCAAGCTGTCGGACGGAGCCGACAGCGTCTTCGCGCGCTCATTCGTCGTCGTCGGCGGAGCCGCTGCCGGCGGAGAAGAGCTCCTTGCAGTCGGTGAGCGAATACCACTTGTTCAAGGGACCCATGTTCACCTTGTAGGTCGCCCCATAACGCGGATGAACGGCGAGGATGCCCTTTGCGTCGGCCTTCGCTCCGGCGGCCTTGAGAACCTTGCCTAGCTCGCTGCTGGGGCAGCTCGGCGTTGGCGTGGCCTGCACGAACTTCCAAGGCTTCTTCTTCACGTCCCAGCGATCTTTGAAGACGATGCGCTCGCTGTTGAAGGCGAACTTCTTCACTGAATCTTGGCGCCCCTTCTCGGTGAAGGCCGCGACGCGCGACGGAGAGAAAAACTCGACCTGCGCGTTGCCCGATGTGAGGTCAACGGTGCCGTCGACACGGAGGCCGTTGACGGAGAGCGCTCGGAATTGAGCGTCGGAGCGCCAGCCCTTCGCGAGCTTGGTGGCGGCCGTGAGGATCGCCTCGGGCGTCGCCCTCGCGGGATCGATGCCGAAGTCTTTCGCGTTGGCCGTTCCTTTGGGCTGGAACAAGCTGCCTTTCAAGAACGCGAAGGCGACGCTCCCGGCACCCACGAGGAGCACGACCAAGACGACCCCAAGGATCGGAAGCACGCTGCTCTTGCGGCCAGCCCCCGGCACCTGACCCATGGCGTTTACGAACATCGCGGCGGCGGGGTTCACCGGCATGCCCGGGCCCATCCCGCCCGCCATACCCGGCGCCCCGTAGGGGCCTGGGCCCGGTGGGGCCGCTCCAAATGGGGGACCGCCGTGCGCGCCCGGCGGACCATAGGCGTTGGGCGGCGCGCCTTGGGCATGCGAAGGGCCATACCCCTGCGCCGGGGCGCCCGCCGGCGGAGCTCCGCATCGTGCGCATGCCGCACCGGCCCAAGTCGGTGCACCGCAGCGAGAGCAAGCCATCGCGTTCTGACTCATCGCGGCGATCATGGCCCGAGGACCGCCGATGGATCACAAAATCGACGCCCATCTAGGGCCGCGGCGGCGCGTATCGGTGCAGGTGGCGCGGCCCCCGCGCAAGGCCGTCCGGAGGTACGTTCAGCCTCCGTCGAAGCTCGCTCACATCGAGCTCCAGCAGCGCTTCGTATTCGGCTTCCGTCCGGGCCAAGTCAAAGAGGGTCTTGCCGCGCATCCCGCGGAACGCGGCCCACGCGCGGCGCGGCGCCGCGGCGGCGCCGGCGAAAGCGCCGAGCGCCACGATGCCGCCCACGTACCACCCGAGCGCTCGAATGTGCCTCAGCTCCCAGGCGGAGATCTCCCCCTCGCCGACGATGTCGGTTCCAAAGCCCGTGGCCACGTGGTGCAGGTCGTGGAGCATGATCGCGAAGCGATGCCGCGGCGTGTTTGGCACCGTGAAGCGAATCCCCATGAACGACGCTTCCGTCTTGGGTTCGTCGTAGCCGGCCACGGTGAAGCCGTTCTCCGCGAGGTACGCGTCGCGCGCCTCGCGAACCGTCGTTGATCGCGTCATCGCCCCTCGCAAGGCCCGCTCGGGTCGGGCCGCGACGGCAATTTAGAGCCAATCCCGCCCCCGACAAGGCGGGAACTTCGGCGCAAAGGCCCTGTCTGGTCAGCGTGGGACAGCCTTGGCTCCTCGGCCGCGCGCTCCTGGCCGCGCTCCTCCTAGGCGGCTGTGCACCGCGTGGCGCCACCGTGGTTCCGCCCATGGCACCGATCGGCTCCGCTCGGACCGACGCCGGACACACACCACCGCAGGCGTCGGCTAGCGCCTCGCCGGCGCCCTCCGCGAGCGCCGCAGAGGCAGCGACCATGCCCGCGGGCTCGCACGCGGAGCTCTTCGCCGAGGTGACCGCGCTTCGCGGCCTCGCCTTTCGTCGCCCCGTTGCGGTGGAGCTCCTCGGTCGCGTCGACTTCGTGCGCCGCGTGCGCGCGAGCACCGCGTCGTCGCCGCACCCGTCGCGTGCCCTCGTGGCCCGCGTCTTTGGGCTGGGCCCCACGCGCGCGGCTTCCGGCGGCGCCTCGCAAGAGCGCTACGTCGGACTCTACGACTTCGTCACCCACCGACTCATCGTCCGCGGCGACGCCGCGTCGGAAGGACGCTCCCGCTTCGACGGCATCGTCGCCCACGAGCTGGTTCACGCGCTGCAGGACCAACACTTCGGACTCATCGCCGATGGCGCGTCGCCCGACGAGGCTCTCGCCGCCGAGGCGCTCTACGAAGGGGACGCGGTCTTGCTTCGCGAACGGCTCGCCGCGCGTCGCGTTGGCGAGGCGGAGGGAACGTTCCTCGCCCGCGCACTCGGGGCCATCGACGCGCTGCCGGGCGCCACCGTCGCGCGCGCGGTGGGCGCTTCGCAACGCGTCCTCGGAGCCCCGAACGACGAGCGCGAGGAGGCCCTCTTTCCTTACTTAGCGGGCCTGCGCTTTGTGGCCCGCCTCTACGAGGTGGGCGGCACGGCGCGCATTGACGCCGCCTTTCGAGCGCCGCCGACGAGCACCATGGAAATCCTGCACCCGGAAGCCTTCCTGCGCGGTCACAAGCCGCGAGTGCTACCGGAGCCCCCAATCCCCGCTGGGCTCGTGCGCGAAGGAGGCGGTTCGTTGGGCGAGTTCCGGACTCAGCTCGTCGCATCACGGTGCCGGAAGCGCGCGACGCTCCTCGGTGGCCTCGTTGGCGAACGGTTCGTTGTCGGCTCCCCGTCGGTTCCAACGCCGCAAGCGAGCGTCCCGCACGCGCTCGCGTGGGCGTCGCTCTGGGAGACCGAGGAGCAGGCCGCAGCCTTTCGTCTCGCGCTCGCCGAGGCGCGGCGGTGTCTCCCCGGCGCCGCCACGCACGATGCGCTCGAACAACATGGCCGCGGCGTCGCCTTCGTTCGCGGCACGTTCCGCGACCGCGCGGCCTACGCAGAGGGCCTCGCGCGGGCTGCCCACTTGGGCGAGCCCCGCGCTAGGAGCGCAGCGCCAGCGATTCGATGAGCGCCAGCAACGATGCTGCCGTGAAAGGCTTATCGAGCCGCGGCGGATTGACGGTGCTGAGAAACTCCATGGCCACGGGAGTGACGGCGCCACCGGTGACGAACGCGACGCGCTCGAGCAGTGCAGGATGTGACGCGGCCACCGTCCGATACAGGTCGATGCCGCTCCGCCCCGGCATCATGAGGTCGCACAGCACGACGTCGACGCGGCGCTCCGCGAGCGTGGTCAGGGCCTCGTCGACCGTCGCGACGGCGATCACGTCGTGGTGGCTCTGCAGCACGCGCGCCATAGCTAACCGAACCATGTCGTCGTCGTCGACGACCAGGACGCGCCTCCTCGCGAGCGTCAGCGCCGCCGTGTCAGGCACTGCGTGAAGGCCCGCGGTGGGCACGGCTTCGGTCTTTTTGGGGGGGGGTAGCCGCACGGTGAACGTCGTTCCCTTGCCGACCACGCTCGTGACGTTCAGGGTGCCGCCGCACGCTGTGACGATGCCGTGACAGATGGACAAACCAAGGCCTAGACCTGCACCGGCGCGCTTCGTCGTGAAGAACGGCTCGAAGATTCGGGCCCGCTCGGCCTCTGGAATCCCGTCGCCGTTGTCGCTGACGGCGATCACGGCGAAGCCCTCCGCGTCGGTGTACGAGCGCAGGCCAATGAGGCCGAGGCGAGCGGGGGCGGCGACGATGGCGTCCGCCGCGTTGGTGAGGAGGTTGACGAAGACCTGTCGGAGCCGGCTCGCGTTGCCTTGAACCCGCGGAATCGCATCAAGCTCACGCATGACCTTGGCGCGGTGTCCCCACCGGTGTGTCGTGATGACGACGGCCCACTCCAGGACCTCATCGAGATCGACGAGGGTGTCGTTTTCTTCGCGGCGACTGAAGCTGCGCAGGCCCCCGACGATGGTTGCGATGCGCTGGGCCCCGCCCTTCGCCTCACGAAGCCACTGTGTCAATTCTTCCGAGGCGTCGGTCGTGTTGTCGAGCTCGCGGATGCTGTCGTCGAGGTTCGCGAGGATGAACGTCAGCGGGTTGTTGATCTCGTGGGCGATGCCGGCCGCGAGCACGCCGAGCGACGTCATCCGCGCGGCGAACTCGAGCTCGCGCTGGAGCTTCATGGCCTCGGTCATGTCCCGGAAAACCAGGACGCTCCCCACACAGAGCTCGCCGTCGAGGATTGGCGCGGCGCTCCCGCACACGGGGCGCTCGCCGCCGTCGAGCCGCGTGAGCACGGCCGCGTCGAGTTGAGCCTTCGTTCGCGTGTCGAGGACCTGTCCGACGGGCGACGGGATGGCGAGGCCGGATGCCTGAGACTTGAGCGAAAAGAGCGCCTCCGCGTTCTTGCCCGCGACGTCTCGCGCGGTCGCTCCGAGAAGCTCCTCGGCGGCGGGGTTGACCGAAGTCACCCGTCCGGTTCCGTCCGTGAGGAGCACGGCCTCTCCGATGGAGCGCAAGGTCGTCGCGAGAATTCGCTCGCGATTCCGGAGTTCGAGGACTCCCTGGTGCCGCGCCACGGCAATGCGGACGCTGCTCACGAGATCGACCTGCTTGAAGGGCTTCAGCAGGTACCCAAACGGGTTGGTCCTGCGCGCCCGCGCCGTCGTATCCGAATCACCGTGCGCCGTTAGGTAGACGATCGGCACGTCGAACTGCTCTTGGAGCAGAGCGGCGGTGCCGATGCCATCAAGGAGACCGCGAATGTGGATGTCCATCAGCACCACGTCGGGGCGCTTGTCGGCGGCCTGCGCGACGGCCTCCGTGGACGAGTCGGCGATGCCCGTCACCTCGCAGGTCTCCGCGAGGCACTGCGCGATGTCCATTGCCACGAGGCCCTCGTCTTCCACGATAAGGACGCGTGGGCGCTCGATGTTCGCCCTCACGGGTGCACCGGGACGTCGAAGGAGATCTCGGTGCCCCCCTCTCTCTTGACTCGAAGCGAGGAGCCGAGCTGACGAATGAGCGTCGCGACAATCATCATTCCCATGTTTCCCCCAGTCGTCGGATCGAGTCCGTCGGGTAGGCCGACGCCGTTGTCTCTCACGGTGAGCGTTAGCGGGCCCGCGTCGTTCGGGTGCGTGGCCACGATGCGAACGCAACCGTTCCGCTGCCCAATCCCGTGCTTCACGGCGTTGGTGACCAGCTCGTTCACGATGAGGCCGCACGGCACAGCGACGTCGAGCGGGACCATCACGCCCTCCGCGTCGACGGTGATCTCGGTGCGCCCGGCCCCGAGGCCCCCGAGGTTGGTGGTTAGTCGCCTTAGGTAGTCGGCGAAGTTGACGCGAGCCAGATCGACGGCGCCGTAAAGGCTCTCGTGGATCATGGCGATGGAATGGATGCGATCGCGAACCTGGAGGAGCCTGTCCTTCAGCTGCTCGTCGCTCGTGGCCGCTTGGAGGTTCAACAGGCTCGAGATGACCTGCAGGTTGTTCTTCACCCGATGATGAACCTCGCGAAGGAGCGTCTCCTTCTCCTTCAGCGAGGCCTCGAGGGCCGCCGCCGCGAGCTTTCGCTCGCTGACGTTGACGATGCTGCTGAGGACGTAGCGACGCCCCTCCATGGTCACGGGGTTCAAACGGATCTCGAGGGGAATTTCCTCGCCGTTCTTGGCGACGCCGTAGAGGTCGCGGCTCTCCGCCATGGCGCGGATGCGCGGGCTCTCCGCGTAGTCCTTGCGAAGCGCGGGGTGGCCCGCGCGAAACCGTGCCGGCACCAAGACCTCCAGCGGCAGGCCCACGAGATCGTCGCGTGAGTAGCCGAAGAGCCGCTCCGTCGCCTCGTTGACGAGCACGACGATGCCGTCTTCGTCGGCCATGAGCATTCCCGTAGGCGACGCCTCAAGAACGAGGCGGAACAGGTTGCTCGAAGCCCCCAACGGCATGCCGCGAGCGTATCCGCCGCTGCGTAGCGCGGCATCAAAGAAGACTAAGATGGTCCCCTTTTAAAGGAATCGAGGGCGCGTCGAGATTTGTTCAGCGGAGGATGGCGCCCGACGCTTGCGCCGTTCCTCCGGAGACGCCGCCCCACACGATGGTCTCCTTGCCGGTCCACACGGACGCCGCGCAGCGGCGCGCCGAGGGCGCTCCCTTGTTGGGAAGCACGCTCCAAACACCGGTTTGTGGGTTGTAGGCTGCGCCGTCGCCGAAGGTCTCGGCGCCGAGCGTCCCACCCCAAACGACGGCTTCTCGCCCGGTCCACACGAGCGAGACGCCGGCGCGAGGCTTGAGCGGCGAAGGCTTGAGCGCCGCGGACCACTTCTGGGTGGTCGGATCAAAGACCACTGCCTCGTAGGCCGCAGCGGCCGTCGACGGATCAACGGAGTCGGCGCCGCCCCAAAAGAGCGCCTTGTCCCCCATCATCGTGCCCGCGACCATCGAGCGGGCCTCGGGTGCGGTCGGAGCCGCAGCCCATTGATTGCTCGTTGGGTCGTAGGTTTGTGCGAGGCCGAACACGATGGAGGGGAAGTTCCCTCCGTAGACGAACATCTTCGTGCCGGTCCACACGGCCGCGTGACCAAAACGTGCAAAGTACAACCCGTCGACGACGGGGGCGTTGGCGTTCTGAGTCCAAGAGCCCTTGTCGGGATCGTACGTGTAGCCTTCGTAGTACCAACAGAACGGCGAGCAACCGGCGGTGACTTGTCGGCCGCCCCACTGAATGAGCTTCGAGCCGGTCCAAACGGCCGACGCCTCGACGCGACCCGGCGGCATGTTGTTCGACGGAAGCGAGGACCACGTGTCGGTCACGGGGTCGTAGGCCGTGACGAGCGTGCGGCTGTGGGAGCCACCCACCACGAGCATCTTCGAGCCGGTCCACACGGCTGAAGGGCACTCGGCGTCGGCGGGCGCGCCAACCGTGCTCATGGGCGACCAAGACGCCTTGGCCATGTCGCGGGGGGTTGGTTCTGCGGGCGCGTTGGGGCCGACCAGAGGCGGCGCTGTTGGCAAGGGCGTCGGCGACCCGGGCGCCGCCCCGACCCCGCTGGTCGTGTCGCTCGCGCCGGCGCTGGCGCCGGGGTTCGGCGCGCCGCCGCCTTGGCCCGGAACGAGCGGCGGAACGTCCGGGGCCGGCGTCTCGGCAGAGCAGGCCAAGAGCGCGAACGACGCGAGCAACGCGAGCAAGGACGGGAGCGCGGACGAACGGGGCATCGATCCTCCAGGGGGCAGAGGATCGTGCACGCTGCAACACAAGTGCCTCACGCCCGTCTCGCCCAACACCATGAGGTCGCGTCGTGGCGTAACGGGCTCAGCGAAAAAGGGTGACGCAGGTGGCACGCGCCCGAGGCCGCCACCCCATCGGTGGATCGCCTCAAGCTCGTGCGCGCCGTGGCTACATCGTGCCCAATTGCTGCAAGGAGCCTGGATTTGTCCGCGGCCCGCGGCCCGTTACTTCTTCGCGGCGGGTTTCGCCGGAGCTTTGGCCGGCGCGGGCTTGTCGGCTTTGTCGGTCGCGGGCTTCACCTTCACGAACTTCAGGGTCATCCGGTCGCTCTCGCCGATGGCGACGTACTTCGCCCGGTCCTGCTCCTTCAGTCGAAGCGTCGGCGGGAGCGTCCAGACGCCCTCCGGGTAGTCCTTGGTGTCGTTCTTGTTCGCGTTGAGCTCTGACTTCTTCTCGAGCTTGAAGCCCGCCGCTTCCGTTTGCTCGATGACCCACTTCTCCGGCATGTAGCCCTTCTTCGCGCTCTCGTCGGGGTTCGCGCCCTCGAGGGCGCGGTGCTCCTCGATGCCGAGGACGCCGCCCGGCTTCAGCGCACGGTGGATTTCGGAGAGCCATGCGCCGTAGGTGCCGCCGCCCTTCATGCCGTGCACGCCGCGCATGATGAGGACCATGTCGACGGTGCCGTCGGCCGCGAGCTTCGGCGCTTTTCCGTCGACGACCATCGTCTGCACCTTGCCGTAGAGCTCCGGCGCCTTCTCCAAGAAGCTCTTGAACCGCTGGCCGTAGAAGGTGCCACGCGCGTCCGCGGGACCGTTCGGGTCGGCGGAGGTGCCGATGTACTTTCCACCCTTTGCGAGCACGGGCGCCAAGAGCTCGGTGTACCAACCTTCGCCGGGGCCGACGTCGATGACGGTCATGGTGGGTTTGAGGCCGAAGAACTCGAGCGTCTCCAGCGGGTGTCGCGACTTGTCGCGTTCGGCGGCGCCGGGCTTGCGGTGGTGGCCCGCCATCGCTGCCGTGAGGGCCGCTTTGAGGTTGGGGAAGCTCTTGTCCGCGAGGGCCTTTGCCTCAGCGTGAAGCTCCGCGTTCCAACGCGCGAGCTCGAGCTTGTGGTCCTCTTCCCACTTGGCGCGATCTTCTTTGAGCTGGCGCGCGTCGTCAGCCTTCTTCTTCTCTTCAGCCGTGGGCTCGGGCGCCTTGACGGGCACCGGTGCGGCGGCAACGGGCGGCGTGGTCGCGACGGGCGGCGGTGGTGGCGGCGCCACTGGCGTCGCCTCGGCGGCACCGCAAGCGAGGACCAAGAGGGCAACGGGCGCGAGGAACAGTCGGTTCATGCGACCGTCGTAGCCGCGGACGGGGCGGCATTCAACGGGCAACGCGCCTTAGTCGACGACGAGGATCGCGTCGTGGAAGATCGTTGGTGTCAGCAAGTCCGCCTCTTCTTCGTTCATGTCGTCGAGGAGGCGCGTGGCGAAGGCCGCGGCCCGTTCGGCGAGCTGCGTCCGATCGTCGAGCTTGCCGATGCTGGCAAAGATGTCCTTCAGCATCGCCCGTTGCGTTGCGTGCTCTTCGTCGAGCCGTTCCACGCGCGCGGGGCCCCACGGCTCGACGCGCTCGAGCGTCGGCACGAGGACCGCTTCTTCGGAGCGCAGGTGCTCTCCGAAGACCAAGACGAGGGCTCGCACGGCGAGTTTGAGCGACTCCTCGTCGTCGCGCGAGGCCACGGTACGCGAGAGCGTGAGCACCTCGGCCAAGAGTTCGCGAAGCTCCCGGTGCTCGGCCAGGATGCGCTCGCGGATCTCCGCAGCCGTCCGCGGAGACCCGACGCTCGACGGGCTAGCCCCTCCTCTTTCGCTCTCCGCGCCCACTCGCTCAGTGTACGTCGGCGACAACGCGGAATCGACGCGTCCCGAGGCGCGCGCGAATTTGGCGCGACGCACCTCCGGGCGAGCACGATCTGCGCGGTCCCGCTCGGCACGCTGGGCCTATTGTCGCTGGAACACGGCGACCCCGCGACGCGCTCCCGTCAGCGACCCCGGACCGAAGACGAACGCGAGGACGATGCGCTCCAGGTTCGGACCGGCGAAGGTGATGCGACTTGCCGTCGAGGTGCACGTGCCGGAGGGACACGCGCCGGCGTCGGTCGAGACGACCATTCCGGGCGCCGCGAAGTAGAAGCCAGCGTCGCCGGAGGTGTACGGCGTGCCAGCGTCGCCGACATTGCTCGAGCCGCCATTGCCAACGAGGTCGAAGGAGCCGTCGTCCATCGTCAGGCTGAGCGAGAAGCCGACGACGGTGCCGGCGGCACCGCCAAAGGTCGCCGTGAGGCTCCCGGCGGTGACGTTGCCGACGGGCTTTGAGCCGTCACCGATCGTGGGCTTGGTCGAGCCAACGAGCGTGTAGGTTGCGCTGCCGGTCGCTGGAAACGCGGGCTTCACACGCGCGAGGCCGTAGTGTTGCGCCTCCGTCGCCGAGAGCGTCTTCACGCCGCCGTCATCGTAGAACGGTCCGCCGACGGTGCCGCTGTGCCAGCGTCCCGCGTTGGCGAAGCCGTCGGCGAAGACGTCGCCGACGCTGGCCGTGAGGACGACAGGCGCTTCGTTGGCGCTGAACGTGTACCCGCGCAATTCGCCGGCGCCGTTCAGCGTCGCGGTGACGACGCGGTTGTCGATACCGTTGAACTTGCCCGAGTAGACGAGTCCGAAGGGACCACCGGTGGCGGTCGCACTGTCGGGGGCGGCGTCCGCGCTTGGCGTCGCGTCGAGTCCGCCGGCGTCGCCGCTGCCACCGTCGTTCGCCGTCGAGCCGTCGCTCGCGCTTGAGGAGTCCGCCCCCGTGGGCGCGTCGCCGCTGGTTGACGCATCGGTCGCGGCCGCTGGCGAAGGCGTGGTCTCGTCGTCGGAGCAGCCAGACGCGGCGGCGACGGCAACCGACGAGGCGAGGAGAAGGCTGGACGCGAACAAGGAGCGGGGAGTGCGCATCGCGAGAGGCTAGCGGGCCCCGATAGGGCGGGGATCACATCTTTGGGTGTCGTTCAACGTGAGCGACGACCAACCAACGAGGAAGCCCCGCGAGGGCGGGGCAGCCCTTGCTATTCGAAGCGCGAGCAGAACATCGGGACCCTCTTCTCCATGACGACGTCGGTGGCGCGGAGGCCGCACGTCCACTGAAGCTCCGCGTTGGGGACGCGTTCGGCGTCGGCGCGCACCGCCGCTCGATCCTTCGGCTCAACGCTCAGGTGCGTGGCGAGGGGGAGACCGCTTAGCGCGAGCGGCGACCCAATCTGCATGTTGAAGTCGAGCTCCGCCCGGGTCGACAGGTCGACGTCGCGGACGCGGTTGTTCCGGCCGTCCTCCATGCCGAGTCGGTCTTTCTCTCGGATGGCCACGGGCCGCATGCTCCAGTAGCGCTCGCCGAAGGCGGCGCGGAGCTCGTTCTCCGGGCCGCTCAGCGCCCAGCGCTCGTGGTGGCCAACGAACGACAGCGGGCTCTTGTTGGCCTCGGTCACGTTGAGCTCCGCCGTCGCTTCGACGCTGCACAGCTCACCCGGCGTGGCGCTACACGAATGCAACTTCAAGCGGGTGCCGGGCCCATAGGTCAAAGGGGCGCGGCCGCTCTCGGTGACGAGCACGTAGTTTCGACCGTTCGCTTGCGGCGCGCTGACACACTGAAGCCGCGGGCGCGCGTAGGTGACGTCAACGGAGGTCACGTCATCCATCCAGTACGCGACGCTCGCGTCGCCAAAGTTGCCTTGCCCGTAGGGGCGACCCGCGAGGAGCTTGCCGTAACGAATCCGTACCCAATCGCCGTGGTAGATCTTCTTTCCCAAGAGCGTCATCGCTAGCGGATCCGAGTACGGCGGCGTCTTCCGGACGGCCGATGGCGCGACCATGGCGCCCTGATCGAGCATAGGCAGCGGCGCGTTGTAGCGACCCGTGAAGACCGTCTTGGCGAGCGCCCGGTCGTGCTCCTGCGAGATGAGCAGCCCGTAGAGTGGGCACACGGCTTCGCCGGGAGGGCAAAGCTTGCGGTGGAGCTCGGGATCGGGCGCGTCCTCGCTCGGGCTGACGTTCCGGCTTCGCACGAAGGCGTAGCTCTCGACGGTGCCACCTGCTTCGAGGGCGCCCTCGTCGGCGTCGACCTGAGCGTCGTCAGCGCCGCCGCACGCCAACAGCGCGCAACCAAGGAGGAGCGGCACCGCGCGGGGAGAGGGGAAGTGATTCGAGCCTGATCGACCTGCAAAGCGCATGCGCCGGGCGCTGCATCGCGTGTGCCCGCGGTCGAGTGGCCGGGAGCGCCGCAACTCCGCGGAAACGCGCCCCGCCGATGGGCTGATGAGAACCCAACAGCGGTCCATCGGGTGGGGGAGTCCTGAGACCGTCGGCGACCGGCGCGCGTGGCCGCCGCCATGAGGCGTTCGCATCCTGCGAAGGCTTCGCAGGTTGCCAGCGCTCTCGCTGCAGAGGGGCTGTAACCAAGCGAGTCATGGCTTCTCGAGCGTTGTTCTTGCGCGTCCTTGGGGCCACGCCGGCGTCGCGGCACGCGTCGTGCGTGCCGTCCCCCATGTCACGTGGTCGTGTCGCCCGTCTCTTCTGGAAAAATCGGAGGTCTCGCATGAGCAGGTACGCCGCCGTTTGGCTCGATCACAAGGAAGCGCGCATCTTTCACATCCACATGGACGGCGTCGACGAGGCCGTGGTCGTGGCCGCGTTGCCGAACCTGCATCACAAGCACCCTCGTGGCGCGGACGGAGACAAGGAGCATCCCGACGACGTGAAGCGGTTCTTCCGTGACGTGGGGCGGGGCCTCGATGGCGCCGAGGAGATCCTCGTCGTCGGACCGGGCTCCGCGAAGCTCGAGTTTCTGAGGTACGTGCATCGGCACGATCACGCCCTCGAGCCCAAGATCATCGGCATGGAGACGTCCGACCATCCGACGGACAAGCAGCTCGCTGCGTACGCGAAGACGTCGTTTGGCCTCCAAACGCGGTTGCACTGAGAACGGGAGACACGAGCCCTACGCGGCACAGCGAATGCTTTGGAACGGAACATGTTCAACAATTCATCGAGTGGGTCGGTTGCGTGGGGCGTGGCGATGTCGTTCGCCGTCGTAGCGGGTTGTGCGAGCCCGAAAGCGGTGGTGCCGGTCGTGGAGGCGCCGGTCTTCACGTCGGCGAAGCTCGTGGTCCCGCCGAAGGTTGAGCCGGTCTCGCCGAACCTCAACGTCTCGGAGGAGATCGCCAGAGTGTGCAATCTGCACTTCAACGATGTCGGCACGGCGCCGAAGTTCGCCTTCGACGAGAGCGTCCTCGCCTCGCAAGACGGCGACGTGCTCTCTCAGATCGCGACGTGTGTCACGACGGGCCCGCTCCAAGGGCGTCGTCTCACGCTGGTGGGCCGCGCCGATCCGCGCGGCGAAGTTGAATACAACATGGCGCTAGGCGAGCGTCGCGCGAGCAGCGTGCGCGACTACCTGGGGCGCCTCGGCGTTCCCGACGGGAGCCTTCTCGAGACGTCCCGCGGCAAGCTCGACGCCACGGGCACCGATGAGATGGGCTGGATGATGGATCGAAGGGTCGACGTGCTCTTGCAGTGAGCGTGTCGGGCTGAGTTGCCTCAAGGGAAGTGCACGGGAAGGGACTTGAACCCCCACGCCTTGCGGCGGCGGAACCTAAAGCCCTCGGAGGACGACGCATCGGGAGTCGACGCTAACGATATCCGGAAGATGGCCAACCGTGTTGCCGTCGGTAGCGAGCTGCCGGTCGGTGAGCAGCCGCAAAGCGCAGCCACGTTCGGGGACCGCGTCGAGGAGGGTCTCGCGAGGGCGCTCGAAGCAGCGACGGCGGCGGGTCGCTTCGATGTCGTCGCACAAGTGGCCGAGGAGCTCAAGGCAAGGAGGCTCGCGCGCGAAGGCGTGGCCGACCTCGCGACGGCGAGGCGAAAGGGGCGGTCGGGATAGGCGGCGTGGTCCGCCTTCGGCGCCTCTCCGTGGAGGGACGTCGACGGCGGCCTACGACGCCGCAGAAAGCGATCCGACCATGAAGACCAGTACGACCTGCGCGCTCGAACTCGAGACCGTTGCCCTCGAGGCGCCCATTTCGCTGAGGCGGGCCGTCTCCTATTCGGGGGGATGTCGCCGGCGCGTTTGCCGAAGTCGAGAGCCTCGTCGACGCCATCGGCGCCGTGCACGAGTCCGAGAACGTCAACGATGGCACGGTGGCCGACCTCGTCCTCCTCACCCAATCGAAGCTGAAGCTCCTTCTCGCCGCGCACGAAGCCATCGCGGGCGCCCTCGGGGCCCGTGTCGCCGAGCTCGAGGCGGACCCCGCGGTGCGCGGGGTGATGCGTGAGCGCCGCGCTTTCTCTTGTGTGGAGCGATACCATTCCCGGTGCGGGGGCAAGGGCGATGGCGAAAGAGCGGAAGGCGCGCGAGGTGACTTCCAAGCGAGCCGCGTCGAGCGCGGGCTCGACGCCCGTGGAGGAACGCGCGAAGCGCGAGGGCGTGGCGTCCGACGAGGCGGCGCGCCGCACAACCGTCGAACTCCTTCGGGCCGGCGAGATCGCCCGAATGCTGCCCAGCCTTCGACGATGGCTCGAAGACCTCGAGGCTCGCGTGGATGGGCCGATCGACACCCTGCCCGCTCTCGAGGAGCTTGAGCGCGTTCGTAGCGTCCACGCGATCTTGGTTCCGCCCGCGCGAACGGCGTCTCACGCAGGTTCGGCAGCGGTTCCTCGAGGCGGTTCGGCAATCTCACCGGGATGGCGTGCACGACGAGGAACGGGCCGCGAGAGCTGTGCTGAACCACATCGGCGCGGGGGGGCCTTTTCTCGAGGAGGCCCGCAAGATCGGGCTGGAAGCGATCCGCCGCGTGTTGCGCGTGAAGGTTCGGCGTGGCCGGCCACCGAGGCGATCGGGAGCCCTCGACGGGGTGCCCTCGGCCGCTGGCGAAATCGAACGCGCGATCATTGAAGTGATGGCTGAACGTCTCGAGATGCCGCGCACTACCCCGGCGGCGCTTCGGGTCGAGAAATCACGACGTCTCAAAAAGCGTTAGCAATGCCGGCCGCCGGCAAGCTGTTTTGATTCGAGCCGCATGGCGCCCACTGTGCTCGCCATGGGCACCGCCGACCGAATCGCAGTCCTCAAGCTCGCTGCCGCCGCGGACGTGGACCCACGCTCCGCCGCCAAAGCGCTCACCGAAGGCGCTCACGCTGTTCGCGGCCGGGCCGGCCAGAAGCTTGCCGCCGCGATGACCGAGCTCGGTCTCGCCCCTCCCGCCGGCCTGCCGCCCGCGAGTGAACGAGCGGCCTAAACCACAAACGCCGAAGGCGCCGGGACTCGACCCCCGACGCCTCCGAGCCCTCGACACCAACGAGGACCCATGAACTCTACATCGATACGGAATAACATCAAGGCTGCGGGCGCCGTGAGGCTCACGTGCGAGTGCACCGGTGCAATCGTGGCGGTCGTTGTCGGCGGCGCGCTGGCTTGCTCGAAGTGTGCGGCACCCTCGTCGCAGAGGTGACCCCGCCGCCCGAGCTCGTAGACCAGCATGCATCGCCTCTCGGCAAGTCGAAGCACCTTCGGCTCGTTCGCTCGGGCGAGCTGCCCGCGGTAAAAGCCGGCAAGCGGGTCCTTGTGCGTCGCGAGGACCTCGACGCTTGGCTCGCGGCCCATGCCGCCGAGCCTCAAGCGAAAGCGCCAGCGGCGCCAGCGAGTGGCCCGCGCGACGCCTTCGCCGACGTGCTCGCGGAGCTCGGGGCGACCAAGGTCGCGGGAGGCGGGCGATGAGGGTCGATGTCGCGTTCTTCGGGTTCGACATCCGCGCCGAACTGGCATCGCTCCGCGCCGCGTTCTTCGTGGTCGACGGTGAAGGGCACGTCGAGTTCGCCGACGCCATTGAGGAGCGCATAGCGCTCCTCGAGCGACGCCTCGACCTGTCCCGCGCGGTGGCCTCGACCGCGGAGGTCCGGTGATGCCCCACCTCCTTCGCGCCGTCGTCGTCGACACGCGCGAGCAAACGCCTTGGACGTTCGGCGACATCGTCGAGATCGTCCGCGTCGCGTTGCCCGCGGGCGACTACTCGACGCCCATCCTCGCGCCTCGCGCGGCAGTAGAGAGGAAGGCGCCCGCGGATTTCCTGGGAACGTTCTTTGACGCCGAGCGGCGTGACCGGCAGCTCGAGCGCCTCGCCTCTCTCGAGCGTCGGGCCATCATTGTCGAGGCGAAGCTCTCGGACCTCGTCGAGCTTCGCGGGCGCATTCATCCGAACGCGATTCTCGGGACCGTCGCCTCCCTCGTCGGTCGCCATGCGTGCCCCGTTCTCTTCGCCGAGAATCCCGAGGTCGCGGCTCGGCTGGCCTTCGGAATTCTCTCGCGCTGGGAAGAGCTCGAGCTCACGAAGAGCGGAGCCGCGGCATGAACTGGTTCGTCGCCGCGCTGCGTTACGCGCGTTTCGGCTTCTTCGTTCTCCCCGTCGAACCGGGCGGGAAGCGTCCGCTCCTGAAGCACGGCGTCAAGGACGCCACTCGGCTCGAGCCGCGCATCGAAGAGTGGGCGCGACGATGGCCGTCCGCGAATCTCGCGATAGCGGTCACGCCGCCCCTTGCCGTCCTCGACGTCGACCCTCGGAGCGGGGGCGACAAGACGCTCGCGCGCATCCTCGAGGCGCATGGCCCGCTCCCCGCAACCAAGACCGCGCGCACGGGCGGCGGCGGCGCGCATCACTTGTTTCTCATGCCAAGCGGCGTCGACTGCCGCGGCAAGCTCGGGCCGGGACTCGACTTCTTGCACGGCGCCGACGAGCAGGGGTTCGCGAGGCGCTACATCCTCGTTGCTCCGAGCGTGACCGCGGCAAGCTATGCGTGGGACTCGCCCCCTGGGACACCCATCGCCAAGGCGCCCGCCTGGCTTGTGGAGCTGGCCACTCGGCGCAGCGTCGAGCCGGCGCCGTGCGCCCCCGCATCGCCATCGTCGCCGGACGCGTTTGATCGGGCGCGCCGCTACCTCGAGAAGATTGCCCCCGCGATCTCGGGCGCCAACGGGCACGCCCATACGTTCGTCGTCGCCCAACGTCTCGTGAGGGGATTCGGGCTTTCCGACGGAGAGTCGCTGGAGCTTCTCCGTAATTGGAACAAGTCGTGCTCCCCGCCGTGGTCCGAGCACGAGCTTCGGCGAAAGGTTCGGCAAGCGCGCGAGCGCGGGACGATGCCGCACGGCGCCCTCCTCGAGGGGAGGCGCGCGTCATGAGTCGGCTCACCATCGAAGGCACCGACCTCCGCAACGCTGAACGCTTCGTGGAGCTCCACGGGGCCGACGTTCGTCACGTCGCGAAGTGGTCGCGCTGGCTCGTCTATGACGGCCGCCGGTGGCGACTCGACGAGACCGACGCGGCGCTACGACTCGCGGCCGACACCGCGCGCACCATGGCCAGTGACGCGCGCGGCGCTGTCACGGCGGCGATGGCCGAACTCGAGCAGGTCGGCCGCGACGACGACAAGGCGAAGCGACGCGCTGAGAAGCGGCACCGCTCGGCCGAAGATGGTTGGAAGTGGGCGCTGAAGTCGCAGGCCGCTCCGCGCCTCCACGCGATGGTTGATCTCGCCCGCGCCGATGAGGCCGTGGCTGTCACGCACGACCGGCTCGACGCCGATCCGTGGCTCCTCAACGTGGCGAACGGAACCCTGGACCTACGCAGCGGCAAGCTCCGCGCCCACAGTCGCGACGACCTCATCACGAAGCTCTCACCGGTGGCCTACGACCCGAGAGCAAAGTGCCCGGCGTGGGATGCGTTTCTCGGGCGCGCGATGGGCGCCAACGCGGGAATGATCGCCTTCCTCCGGCGCATGGCGGGCTACGCCCTGACGGGCGTCATCCGCGAGCACGTTCTCGGCTTCCTGTTCGGTGGCGGCGCCAACGGCAAGTCGACGTACATCGCGACGACGCGCGCCATGATGGGCGACTACGCCGTCACGGCCCCGCGCGGGCTCCTTTTTCGCTCTCGAGGGGAGCGACACCCGACGGAGCTAACGGTGCTCTTCGGGGCGCGCTTCGTGGCCTGCGCCGAAATCGAAGAGGGCCGTGCCTTCGACGAGGGCCTCGTGAAGGACCTCACCGGGGGCGACGAAATCAGCGCTCGCCGCATGTCGGAAGACTTCTGGTCCTTCGCGCCTCACACAAGCTCTTCATCGCGGGCAACCATCGGCCGAGCGTTCGCGGCGACGATGAGGGGATCTGGCGGCGCATACGGCTCATCCCGTGGACCGTGACGATCCCCGCCGCCGAGCGCGATCCGCTCCTCGTAGACAAGCTGCGCGAGGAGCTGCCGGGCATCCTCGCGTGGGCTGTCCGCGGTTGTCTCGAGTGGCAGGCCAGTGGCCTCGGTGAGCCTCCCGAGGTGACCAAGGCGACGGCCGACTACCGCGACGAGAGCGACCTCGTGGGCGAGTTCTTCCGGCTCCGGTGCGTCTTCGGTGCACGCGGCGACGTTGAGACCCGCAAGCTACTTCGTGCAGTCTACACGGAGTGGTGCGAAGAGAACGGTTTCCGACCAGTGGACGCGAAGAAGTTCGCGGCAAAGCTCAGGGAACAAGGAGTCACCGACGCCACCAAGCGCGACGGCGCGAAGTTCCTGGACGCTTGGCGCGGAGTACGCCTCCTGTCGGAGGCCGAGCGGACCTCGGGGCTTCGAGCCGTTGGGGACGTGGGGTCCTGTGGTGACCATGTTCCGGTTAGTTCCCAAGACGAAGTTCCACATGATCGGCCTAACCGGGATCCGGACCTCACGCGTCCCCACACCCCCACGGAAGACGAGCCGGGCTTCTTCGACGACCTCCTCGTGGAAGGAGTCGCGCAATGAGCCCGGTGGCACAAGTCACGGGAGCCCCGGAATCTGGCTTCAGTAAACCCGTGCATTCTGCACTTGGCCTGCTCTGGCTCACGTTCGTGCCAAGCGGGGAGGGTCGTTTCAGCCGGATTCACCGGATGAGCAGTCCGCTGCGGCGTCGAGGAACCGAGGCTAGCCGGCTCACCGGCGGCCGCTTTGCGGCTGCTCCGGTGGCCTGCTCTTCCCCGGGCGACGAGCTTTCGAGCACTTACATGCGGTCCGGGCCTCCCCCGCGTCACCGCGACGGAGGGCAGCATGAACACCGATCCGGCGCCCTCACGGCGCCTCGAGAAAACAAGCTCGCAAAAGTCGACCCCCTCGCCAGGAACGCCGATCGCATGGCCGGAGGTACTCCGGGCCGTCCTGGCCGCCGAGACGCGTCTACGTGTCACGGAGCGCTACCGCGCCTCGGGGTTCACGCCCGCCGACTTCGGGACGAGGCGCCGCGCGCGGGAAGCCATGTCGGTCGCGCTCGCGCGGGTCGAGGATTGGCTCGAGCTCGAGAAGCCTGGGGCTGGCGACCGGTTCCGTCTCAAGGCCCTTCGCCAACGGCTCGAGAAGGAGCTTTGGCCGTGACCGCCGCCCGTTGCGCTGGTGTGGAGGCGCGACGATGACCACGGGTCCCCACCTGGCCGTCGCCCGTCTCGCTTCGCTCCGGCGGCAGCTCGCAGCCTTCATGCGACGCGGCGCCGCGGTCGAGACGCTCGCCTGCTACATCGACAGCGCCGAACCCGAGGGCGTTCGCGTGCTTCCCCGCGCTGAGTTCATCGGTTGGCTTCGTTCGGCCGGTTTCGACAGCTACGCCCGACATCTCGGCGCGCGCCGTCCGCGCTCGCTCCCCGTCTTCGTCGTCGCCGACGACGACGCGGGCCTTTGGTGGTTGCCCGTCGAGCGCATCGATGCGCGGAGGCATTGATGACACTTCGCACTGGCCACGGAAACGGAGCGGGCGTGCCCCGCATCGAGGTCTTGCCGCCCGACGAGCTTCCGGCGCCGGTGCCGGGTGTGCCGGAGCCGGTGCGTCGTCGCCGGGATGGCACGGTCGCCGATCCAGAGTCCGCCAAGCGCCTGGGCTCCCTGGGGGGCTTCAAGAAGGCCTACAAGGCGCGCCTCGTGGCTGGGCTTGGCCTCGCTGAGCTCGCCGCCGAGTCGGACTTCCGCCCGTTCCAGGTCGCCGCCGACGAGTTTTTTCGCAGCCACGTCGAAGCGCTCGCGCTTCAGGCCGGTGGCACATGTGGTCCGGGCCCGTCGACCATGGTGGCCAGCGCCGCCCTTCAGCTTGCGAGTTCGCGCTTCCTGTTCGCGCGCGGTGCGGTCAGCGGCGACGCGGCCACGCTTCAGACTGCGAGCCAGCTAGCGAACGCTAGCCGGCAGAACCTGTTGGCGGCTTACGAGCTCGCGGTGCGCGAGGCGCAGGCGCGCAAGGCCACGCACGGCGGTGCGCTCCCGCCATGGTTTGAGGCGACGAGTGGCGAAACGGAGGGGAAGCCGTGAAGGCCCGCCGCATCGCTTCGCTTGAGCGGTTCATTCCGCTTCTCTCGCCGCGCTACGTCGCGCCGACGCACCTTCGCCCGTTCCTCGAGGTCCTTGAGCGCGCCCTCGTCGAGCCCGTTCGCGCTGTCGTGTCGGTGCCTCCGCGCCACGCGAAGACGGAGTCTGTACTCCACGCGATCCCTTGGTGGCTCTTACAGCGGCCCGACGCCCAGATCGCGTATGTGAGCTATGCCCAGCGGCTCGCCGAGAAGAAGTCCCGCAAGGCCCGTGAGCTCGCCATCGCGGCACACGTCACCGTCTCCGAGGATTCCGCGTCCAAGCACGACTGGCGCACGGGCGTCGAGGACGGCGGGGTGTGGGCGACGAGCATTGGCGGCGGCATCACTGGCGAGGGCTTCGACGTCCTCCTCGTCGACGACCCGGTAAAGGACCGCGTCGAAGCGGAGAGCTCGCTCCGCCGTCAACAGACGCGCGAGTGGTTCGACGACGTCGCCTTCACCCGGCTCGAGCCCAACGGCTCCGCGATTGTCATTCAAACGCGGTGGCATCCCGACGACCTGGCCGGCTCTCTCATCCGCGACGGATGGGCGAACGTGTGCCTCCCCGCAATCGACGGTCATGGCCGTGCCCTCTGGCCCGAGCGGTTCTCTGTCGAGCGCCTTCGGGCCATCCAAGAGCAGATTGGCGCGTACGGATGGGCGTCGCTCTACCAGGGGCAGCCGATGCCCCGCGGCGGCGCCTTGTTCCAAGACGTTCACGTCTTCGACGCCGCGCCTCCGCGCGATGGCCTCGACGTGCGAATTGGCGTCGACCTCGCCTATTCGACGAAGACGCGGGCCGACTACTCCGTCGCCGTTGTCCTCGGCACGACGGGCCGCGGCCGCGACTCGCTTCACTTCGTGCTTGAGGTGCTTCGTCTGCAAGTGCGCGCTCCCGAGTTCATGGGCGCGCTCAAGGGCCTTCGCGATCGATGGGGCGGCGCGCGGGCTACGGCGTTCGTGAGTGGCACGGAGAAGGGGACCGTCGACATGATGCGAAGCCAAGGCCTCAGCATCGACGCCCGGCCTGCCATTGGGGACAAGTTCACCCGAGCCCAGCCCGTGGCCGCGAAGTGGAATGCGGGTCGCGTGCTCCTGCCGAACTCGGCCCCGTGGCTCGACGCGTTCGTGAGCGAGATCGTCTCGTTCACCGGGGCCGGCGACGTGCACGACGACCAGGTCGATGCGCTTGCCGGCGCGTTCGCCGCTTCCCCGGGTGCCTTCGCGTCGTCGCCGCTCCGTATGACCGGCATCGGCCAGGCCTTCAGTCAGTCCCTCCGTGGTGCTCACGACAAGTGGGGGCCGCTTCTGGCCATCGATGATGCTTCTGACGACGACCGCGATCACTCCCTCCGTTTCGTCGACGGAGAGGGCGGAACCAACGGAGGAGACCGATCCCTATGACCGACCGACGCTTCAACGTCGAGGGCACGGTCGTCGTCGACGCTCTCTTCATTCCCATCGTGCTCTCGCCGTCATCCGGCGACGACGGCCCCGCTTCACGCTCACCCGCTGGCCCACCCTCAAACCACTCGGCGCCCTTCGTGCCGACAGAAGAAAGAGCCCAAACCATGAACACCAACGACCGAACCACCTTCACCGCCGACGGCGTCGAAGTGCCTCCCGCCGCGACCCTGCGGCTCCTCGGCATGACGCGCGACGAGTTCATCGAGGTACAGCGGAAGCAGATCGCCGACGGCACGCTTCATCCGGTGCCGCTCGAGCGGCAGGTAGCAACGCTTCAGCGCGAAAGCGCGTCACCGGCGACGCGCGTCGTTCACCACGGCGCGCGCACCATCGACGTCCCCGACGAGGCGACGCTGAGGGTTCTCGGCCTGTCGGCCGACGTCTACGTCGCCACGCAAAAACGGATGATTGACGAAGGGGTGCTCTGATGGGAACTCCCGCCATGACCGCCGAGCAGGCTGCGCAGCGCGTTGGGCTCGTTCACGACGTGCTGAGGTCCGCCACCGGCGCGCGGACCGTTGGGGAAGGCCTCCGTCGTTTCGCCGTCCTCTGCCATCTCGCCACGTCACACGAGGATGCGGAAACGGAACGCGCCCTCGCGGACATGAAGGCCCCCCAAGTCAAGGAGCCCCGCTCATGAACGCGCTCACGCCGATCGCCAGAGAGAAGCGCCACGACGACGACGAGGCGAAGGTGCGCGAAGCACGCGCCGCGCTCGAGGGCGCGGAGACCGCCGCACGACAGGCCGCCAGCGAGGTCGACGCCGCACGCGCCGCGCTCGAGCGCGCAAGGGATGCCCACATGGCCGACCCAAAGGCCTGGACCAAGAACGTCGAGCCGCTCGAGCTCGAGCTCTCCCGTCTCGAGGCCATGGCGCGCTGGAAGCGTGCGGTTGTGGCGAAAGCAACTCGGGCGCTTGAACTCGCAACGGCAAACGCGAACGCTGCCGCGCTGGCCATCCTCGCGCCCCAAGTGACGGCGCAGGCGTTCGACGAGCTCGTCGCTGAGGATGTCCTCGAGGTCGCCGAGCTGTCCGACCGCCTCGCGGCGATACGCGCGAGGCTCTCGACGAAGGCACGCGTGTTTCATGCCATGGCTACGCGGGCGACGGAGCTTGGTGCCACCGACGCGCTCGACCTGCGAGCGTCATCGCGGGAGACGAACATCTCCGGCTTCGGCGCGCTCGAGGCGCTCGTCGCGCGTGCTCTCCACTTGAGTCAGCGCACCATCGCTGAGCTCGCCCACGCTCGAGGCGAGACGCCGCCTCCGCCCGGTGACCCGAACTTCATGCGGCTCGGGGCGTGGGTTCAGCCGCGCGAAGCCCCCGCCGTCGGGTTCTCGCAAGGGTTCGCGTGGCCGTGGGAGAGCGAGCCCACGGCGGCGTTCTTCTCGGCGGTCGTCGAGAGGCTCGCGCCAGTGACATTCAACAACGAGCCCCCCACGGCGGCGGAGTGAAGGGAGGTCGACGATGAATCCGACGCCGACCGACTTTGAACGATGGGAGCAAGCGCTTCGACCGAAGCTGTTCGCGATGATGGCGCTAGGGCACAGGCCGGCCAGTCTCGCCGTGCTTGTGCGAGAAGACTGCGAAGCGTCGGTCGTGCTCGCACGCGACCTGCTTCGGGAGCTGCGCGAGAAGTGGCCAGCGTTGGCTCAGCGGTACGAGAGCGCGAGGAGCGCCGCACGCCCCAGCTCCGTCGTGGGCCTCGTCGGGCTCGGTGACGAAGCGCTGATCTTCAACGTCGCGGAGGCGCGCAATGGCTGACACCCTCACCTTTGTCCTCGAGCTCCTCGACCGCGTGAGCGGCCCGGCCCGCAAGGCCACGGCCTCTCTCGACGGGTTGGATCGAGCGATGCGCCCCCTCCGCAACGCCCAAGGGCAATTCATGCCGGGCGCGGCGAAGGGCATCAAGGAACTAAATTCCGGCTCGGGCGAATTCCTCAAGAACGTCGCCGGCGGCCTCAAGTCGGTCGCCCTTGTTGCGGGCGCCGTCGCTGTCGGCGGCGCTGTGCTCGGCGCGAAGTTCGCGGCCGAGTCGCTCGCCTTCAAGGAGAACACGCTCGTCGGCTTCGAGGTCATGCTCGGCACCAAGGAAGCCGCGGCCGACATCTATAACAAGGCCGTCGACTTCGCCGCGGTGACACCCTTCGCGACGAAGGACGTCGTCGGGAACATCCAAAAGCTCCTCATCGCCGGCTTCAAGCAGGGCGAGGTGTTCGACGTCCTCAACGTCGTCGGCGACGTCGGCGTCCTCAAGGGTCAAGAGGGCATTGAGAGCGTCGTTCGCGCGCTCGGCCAAATCAAGGCGAAGGGCAAGCTCTCTGGCGAAGAGATGATGCAGCTCGCGGAGGCGGGCGTCTCGCAAAAGCTCGTTTATGACTCGCTCGGGAAGACGCTCGGGAAGACGCGGAACGAGCTCGACAAGCTACAGCAAGCCGGGAAGATCACGGCCGACCAAGGCGTCGGCGCCATCCTCGAGGCCATCACGGTCGGAATGAGCGGCGGGAACGCCGGCTCGCTTCAGGCGAAGATGGCCAAGACGATGACCGGCCTCACGTCGACGCTCGCGTCGAGGCCCTTCGAGCTCGTGACCGCCGCCAACTTCAAGGGCGGCGGGGGCATGAAGTTCCTCGAGGACCTCGGCAACGCCCTAAACCCAAAGAGCGACACGGGGGGCCGCGTCGTTCGCATCATCGAGACCATCGGCGACGCCATCACGCGCGCCTTCGGGAACCCCGACGCGACGAAGGGGCTGTCGCGCGTCCTCGACGTTCTCGAGCCGCTGTCGAAGATGGGGGCCGCCTTCATCGATGGGCTAGCCGCCGGCGGGAAGGGAGCGCTCGCAACCTTCGAGCGCTTCTCCGACATCCTCGCCATGTTGGGAATCAGCGGCACCGACCACCTCGACCGCCTCACACGCGGCTTCGAGAGCGTCGGCACTGTCGTCGGCCTCGTCTTCGGCGCGATTGTAGTCGGCGGCGCCGTGGTCGCGGCCGCTGCCGGTTGGGTCGTCGACCGCTGGCAAAAGTTCCTCGACTTCTGGCGGAGCCTCCCGCTCGAGCTCGGCATGTCCTGGGATCGTTTCGTGAAGGTCGGGACCGACATCGTCGAGGGCATTTGGCAAGGCTTGTCGTCGGCGTGGGCCGGCTTGCTCTCTCGCCTCGGAAGTCTGGTTGACCAGCTCCCGCCCGCGGTGAGGAGCGCCCTGGGAATCAAGACCGGACCAGGCGCGGCGGAGTTCGCGACCGGAGGCGCTGAGAGTTCCTTGCTCTCCCAGGTCCAGGCGGGAAGTGACGCGTTCAGCCTCGAGAACCTCGCGACGCGCCTCGATGCGGCCGACACGGCGCCGCGCGCCGTCTCCGCGTCCGCGCCACACGACCTCGGGAGGCCTTCCGGGGCTCGAAGCACCAACAACGTCACCGTCACGGTCAATGCCGATGGGCGGCGCGAGGGCGAGAGCGCGGAGAGCTACGGCCGCCGACTCGGCCGAAGTCTCGGCGAAGAGTTCGCGTCCGCACTTGAGGGATCAGCGTTGGAGGCAGGTCATGCGTAACAACTCACTCGTCACCCTCAACGGCGCCCGTGTGGTGCGCGCTCGCCTCGTCGTGCCCCTCGAGGGCGCGTGGTGGGCCGACGTCGAGGTCGAGGGCTCCGACGCGTCCGTCGTCGCCGGAGCCGTGTCGCTCGAGTGGGAAGGCGTTGGCACGTTCCGCGGCGCCGCGCGCCGTGGCGCGTCGTTTGCCGGCACCGTCGAGGCTCGCATCGTCGGCGGTGGCGGCGGCATGCCGAAGGTCCTCGCCGCTCGACACTATCGCCGCGTCTCCGCGCGCACGGTCGCGAATGACATCGCAACGGAGGCAGGCGAGACACTCGACCCCGCGAGCGACGTCGACGTCGAGCTCGAGCACTGGACCCGCGAGGGCTCGCACGCCGCCCTCGCGCTCTCCTCGCTCGCCCGCTCCCTCGGCCTCGCGTGGCGCATGACCCCGGCGGGATCGCTCCTGCTCAAGGCCCCGACGTGGCCCGACGCCGGCCTCGTCGACCTCGACATCCTCAACCGCGACAGCGCGACCGGGCGCGTCGAGGTGCGGCGATGGGCCCTCCCGGGCACGACGGTCGCCGGCGAGCGCGTCGCTCGAGCGACGGCCTCGGTCGGAGACCAGGGGACCGCGATGGTCCTCGAGGTCGGCGACCGCGCGACCCTCGACGCCCTCATCCGTCGGGCGGTCTCACACGTCGACTATTTCGGCACCTACGCCGCGACCGTCATCCTCCAAGCGGCCGACGGGACGCTCGAGCTCGACCTCGAGGACCCCCGCTTTCCGGACCTCGCCGGCGTCCCGATTGACTTCGGCACCCCGGGCACGACCGCGAAGGTGCCTCGAGGGACGCGCGTCGGTGTCACCTGGAAGAATGGCGACCCCGCCAAGCCTCGCGTTGTTTCGTTCGACGCCGCCGGCGGCGTGACTGAGCTATCGCTCGGCGGCGGCCTCCAAGCGGTCGCGCGCGTTGGCGATGTCGTGTCGTGCACCATCCCGCCCGGGACGCCGTTCTCGGGGGTTTCACCAACGGCGGGCGCATTCGAGAGCGTGCTTCTCGCGCCCGTTCCGATCACCGGCGTCATCCTCACCGGCGCGTCGAAGGTGAGGGCGTGAGCGACGGTGCTCAGCAAGGCGCCACTGAACCCCCGTAGAGCATGCGGGCGGGGCATACTACGCCGAACGTGCGTGTTCCCTCCGGAGCGCATATCTTCCCGCCCGAGGAGACCCCGTGGCCGACCGGATAAACATCCAGGAGTTCAAGCCGATCTACCCTGCCGACCCGCGCGACTTGCCCGAGGTCCACTCGAACCATGTGGCGCTGTCGGCGTCGGATGACGAGGTTTACCTCGACTTCTGCTCCGTGCAGCCGCAAGCCATCCGTGAGGAGGGCGGCAAGCAAGTGCTACCTGCGCTCGTGAGGACGCGGGTCATCATGGGCAAAGGGCAGGCCCTCCAACTCGTGGCGATGGTCATGGATCTTGTTCAGCCAAGCCCAACCTCAGGGAGGATTCAGTGAGCGAACACGCCTACGACCGTCGACAGACGCAAGGTCAACGGTGGCGCGTGCCGCCGCCGCCGGAGAGCGGCGTCGAGCGTAAGCTGGAGCCGCCGCCGCTGCCCGTAGTCGCGCGTCCGAAGCCCACCGGGCCCCGCACGGCGCGGCGACAGCCGTGGCTTGATGAGGCGCGCGAAACACTGAAGCGGCTCGAGGTCGTTACCCGGTTGCCGGGATGGGACGATGAGGGGGCTGAAGCTTTTCCAGCGTCACGCTGGGAATCGGCGCGCTCGTTCGTCGCGATGGTCGTGTTGTTCGATGTCCCCCGGCCGATGATCTCGCCGTGCGGAGATGGGTACATCCACTTCGAATGGCGCGATGGCGAGCGGACCGTACTTGCGGAGCTTGGGGATGCGAAACATGTCGTGTCCGCGTCGAGCCCGTCGGAGCGCACCGAAGAGACGTTCTCGTCGCTTGGCGATCTTCTGTTGCGTACAACCCGGCTGCTCGACCAGCGACGCGGCAAGTGATTCGTCCGCCGGCGTCCGACCTTGTGCCGGTCGGTGACGAAGAAGCTGTGTTGCGCCTGATTCACCCCACCCATATCGAGGGACGAGTGGTGAAAACCGCGTCGCTTCCGACGAAGGAATTCGAGGGTACCCCGACCCCGAGCAACTACGGGCCATCGGTGTATGTCGCGTCTCGCCTCCCGAACGACCTGGCGTCGCTGGAGGCCGCGAAGCCGGCGTGGAAGGGGTACGGAGTGGCCCGCTTCGCTGCCTCTGCCCTTCGGAAGATCGGCGTCGATGTCCGATATTCGTCACACGACTGCCAAATCGCGGAACTCAAGCCGGCGCACGCGTCCCTCTTGGACATCTCGTCACGCGAGATGCGCGACAAGGTCGTCGGTGTCTTTCAGGCCAACCTCGAACGCGGTGCGCAATAGCCGCTTCGGCGAGACCTATTCGCATCACGAACGCGGCCCCGCAACCCCGCGACCTTCCACGGAACGCATCGATGTGAAAAAGCATCGCCAGAAATAGCGTTTCCATTGTCGAAAGCGCGTGCTAGGCATGGATAGCCACATGCCCGCCGCCCAACCCGACCGACACCGCACGAAGGGGATCTTCCTCCGTCTCAGCCTCGACGAGCGGGGCGAGCTCGAGCGCATCTCGGAGACGAGGCGGCTCTCGATGACGGACGCCGTCCGGCAACTCATTCGCGAGGAAGCGGAGCGTGCGGGGCTGACCAAGAAGAAGTCGAAGAAATAAGTCGACCCCGCGGCGCGGAGGCGCTTGCTGCATCCGCGGCCGCTACTTCGCCCGCATCGTCGTGGCGCCTGGTGTGCGCCGCAACGAAGCGCTCCCGTGGTGCGTCGACGCGGAGACCGCCGACCAGCGAGCGAAGGCCATTCAGGCCCTCGTGAACCGCCTCCGCGTGGCCGGCGCGGTCGACTTCGTCGAGAAGCTTGCGGAGAGCGCCGCTCTCGCCGACGAGGCGAAGATGGCCGAGCTTGGTCGTGCCGTCGAAGGCATCGTCGCCGGCGTCATCGTCAAAAAAGCCGAACCCCCGAAGGCTGGCCCGCTCACCTTCCGCAAGTTCGCCGAAGACTGGACGAGTGGCGAGCTGGCGCGCCGCTACCCCGACCATGTGAGCCGCAAGCGAACGAGCGACGACGACGAGGGGCGCCTCGAGAAGCACGTCTATCCGGTCGTCGGCGAGGTGCCGCTCGACGCGTTCACCATCGACCACGCGGCGGAGGTTCTTCGCCGCCTTCCTGGCGAGCTGTCGGCGTCCTCGAGGCGGCACGTTGCGCAGCTCATGATTCGCGTCCTCGGGATCGCGGTGTACCCGTGCCGCTTACTAAAGAGCTCGCCGCTCCCTCGCGGCTTTCTCCCCAAGTCGCCACGCGCGAAGGCGTTGCCGTACCTCTATCCGGCCGAAGACGCGAAGCTCCTCGCGTCGTCGAGCGTGCCGCTCGCGCACCGCGTCTTCTACGGGTTCCTCGCGCGAGAGGGGATGCGGAGCGACGAGGCACAACGCCTCACCTGGGCCGACGTCGACCTCGAGCGCGGCGTGATTCGCCTCGACACGAACAAGACCGACGACGCTCGCGCGTGGAAGATGAGCCCGGGCGTCGTCGACGCTCTCAGCGCGTGGCGCGACATGCGAGCCTCGAGCGACCTCGTCTTCGAGGGCCTCGTCGACCGCACCCACTTGGCCGACAAGCTCCGCGAGCATCTCCGAGCCGCGGGCGTCGACCGTCCCGAGCTCTTCGAGGACTCGGACGCGCGCCAGCCAATCCGCATTCACGATCTTCGCGCGACGTTCATCACCCTCGCGCTGGCCAACGGGCGTTCCGAAACATGGGTCGCCGACCGCACGGGCCATCGCTCCTCGCAAATGATCAATCGCTACCGCCGCGCCGCGCGCACCGCACTCGAGACCGAGCTCGGCGACCTCGCTCCCCTCGACGCAGCAATTCCTGAGTTTGCAGCCGTCAAAGCGGCTGCATTCGCGGCTGCAAGCGCTGGAGAGGGCGGCATGTCGGAGCCCTCATCTCTCGAGAAGTGCACGGGAAGGGACTTGAACCCCCACGCCTTGCGGCGGCGGAACCTAAATCCGCTGCGTCTGCCAATTTCGCCACCCGTGCGGTGACTTCGTGGGGCAACTTTGGGGCCGACCCACTCGGACCTTCGGAAGTCTGTTCAGATAGCCTGGCGATGGCAAGCGCCTTCGGAGTGGTACCCCGAAGTTTCCGCTCGGCTCTCGGCGGCGAGACCTACCGGGCGCGCACCTTGAAAAAGCGCACCAGGAAGCTCCCCGGGCCAGCGCCGTTGACCGGGAACTCGGTGTAAGTCCCCAAGACCCACCCATCGACGGTCGGTTTACGCGCGCCTCCGACGGCGTAGACCCAACGCTCTGGACCCACGGCGTTGGCGAGGCCGAGGTCGCTCCACGTGCTGCCTGCATCGCGACTGATCAGGGCTCCGACGCGGTCGCCACCCTTGGGCGCATGGGAGACGGCGACGAGCGGTGCTGTCGCCCGATCGCTCCCCGAGAAGAATCCGTCCAAGCCCAGAAGCGAGACCGCTCGTCCGGCCCACGGCTCGAGAGCCACGCGCTTGTCCTCGACGCGCGCGCCGGGGCCCCAATCCCACCGCACGTACTCCATGCGGCTTTTGCTCAGACTCGGGTTCGCGTCGGCGGACCGGTACATGAAGTGAAGCTTGCCCGCGGCGTAGCGGATGTTGGCCAACCAGTTGAGGCTCGACGCCGTGGGCTCGTCGACGCGAGTGACCACCGTTGCTTGCGGTCCGGTGCCGGTGCCGTCGGCGGCCACGGGCAGGCTCACGGCCTCCCCGGCGGCGTTCCTCCAGGTGACTCCGTCGGCGGAATGGAGGAACCGGATGTCGTAGTAGCAAACGCCGCCAAAGCCCCCGCAGCCGTCGTTTTGATTCGAGGTCCACGCCGCGATGAGCGAGCCGTTCGCCAGTTCGACAAGCATGTACTGAGGGCCCGCGACGGAGCCAGGGCCCACGATCGCGAGGCCGCCCTGCGGCCAACCCGCGTCGAGCGTCCCATCGGTTCGGAGGCGCCACAGGCGACCGCCGTAGCCGTTCATGTACCAAAGCGCGTCGCGGGCTGCGTCGTAGATCACCGCGTACTTTCCGGTCCCCAATCCGCCGCTCAACGTCGTCGACAGCGCCGGGCCAGCGAAGTCATTTTGGGGACCGTACTTTCGGAAGAAGCCCGCACCGGTCATCCAGTCGACGTAGACGAGGTAGAGGTTTCCCTTCGCGTCGACGTCGAACACCGGTGGCTTGGTGCTCACGGGGATCGTCGCTCGATCGACGATGTCCCAACTTTGGCCGCCGTTTCTGCTTCGGGCGAGCTTCCACACGCCCGGCGCCGAGCCGTCGGGGCGCTCGGCGGAGCTTTCGAGCCACGTCGTGAACCAGCCATAAGGGGTCTCGACCACGCGCTGGTTGATGCTCTGGAACGTCGCGTAGCCGGTGTCGGCCCTCGCGATCGTCGAGACCTGGATCGCGCTCGTTGGTTCGAGACCTCGCTGCTGCACGCCGAAGCGGGCGACAGCCCCTCCGCGAAGCTTGGCCCGGAGGCCCAGCTGGCCCGCACCGTTCAGGGTCGCGTCGCGGGCAAAAGCTTCTGCCGCACCGGCCATGGAGAGCGTGAGCTTGTCGGCGCGGAGGTCGAAGGTGAAGACTCCCAAGCCGCGCGAGAAGCTGTTGGCCGACAACTCCTCGCAAGCGGTGGCGGTGCACCGCTCGATGGATGCGCGGTAGCCCGCAGCCGCCTTCGCCAAGCGCGCAGCGTAGTGCGCACCGCTCGCTTGACGCCGCGCAACGAGGGCCAGCGAATCGCCCACCTGCGCGTCGCTCAGGTCGACCCAAGTCGAGATCCGCGCGTCGGTAAAGTGTTGCGCGTCGAGGAGCGCTTCAGCGCTCTCATTCGACGCGCCACCTGACGCATCACCCGACGCGCCCGTGATCCCGCGCAAGGCGCTCCGCTGCCACGCTCCGCTCGTCTGCCAAGAGGGACCGAGAGCGCCGGACGCCGCGTAGGTGTCGAGGAAGTTCTCGCGGAAGTACGACTCGCTCGGGTCTTCGCACCGGCTGCTCAATACGTACGTGTACGTCCGCCCATTGGTCCGCGGATCGGTGCCGTCGCTGGACGAGAAATACAGCGCGTTGTTCCAGTGAGAGAAACGTCCCTGACCACGCTCGCGAATCTCTGCGTGCGCGCTGTGCGCGGGCCCTAGCTCGACGCCATCCTCGAAGAGGCGCATCGACGAAGCCGCCGGGCTGCCGGGCAAGTCACCGGGTGCACCAAAGGCGTCCTCCAAGAGAAGGGCGTGACCTTCCGCGGAGGCCGCCGCCGAGACCTTGACCAAGTGACTCGCCTTCACGGAGTAGCGTCGCCCGTTGGTCCGCGGATCGGTGTTGTCCGACGCGGAGAAGATCAGGCTGTCGTACCAGTGCGAGAAGCGCCCGGCGCCGAGCGTGCGGATCTCGTCGTGGACGCGATGGCCCAACCCAAGGGGTCTGCCATCTTCGAAGACCATGAGCCGCGAGCGCCCCGGCTTGTTCGCCGTGTCGCCCGGTTCGCTGAACGCCTTCGAGAGCCGCCAAGCGACCCCGCCATCGGAGACCGCCTCCGACAGATCGAGGGCGTCGCAGGTCTCGAGCTGCGCTTCGGGAAAGCCGTCGTCGCAATCGGGGGACGCGAGGTACGAGTAGACCCGGCCGTTGGTGCGCACGTCCGAGCCATCGGAACTAGAGAAGTAGAGCCTCCCGTTCCAATGCGAGAAGCGTCCGCCCCCGAGCGTGCGGATCGCGTCGTGGGTGCTGTGCGCAGGCCCAAGCGGCACCCCATCTTCAAAGAGAACGACTTGCGACAGCGTCGGCCGGCTCGCCGTGTCGCTCGGAGCCGCGAGCAACGGAAGGGCGAAGGCGCGACCTTCATCGACGTTGGCGTTCACGGTGGGGAGCACGTGAGCCGCTGCCGTCGTGTACGCGCGGCCGTTGCTGCGCGGGTCGGTGCCGTCGGAGGACGAGAAGTAGAGCGTCTCGCCCCAGTGTGAGAATCGGCCGCGCCCAACCTGACGTATGGCCTCGTGCGAACTGTGGGCCGGTCCTAGCGGACGGCCGTCTTCGTAGATGCGCGTGGTAGACCGCGTGGGCGCGGAGGCCCCATCGCTCGGGCCCTCCGGTCCCTGCCTCGTCACGAAGGCCTGGCCGACCTCGGGGCTCATCCCGCCCGGGGATAGCGGCGTGCAGACCTCGGGTGCTCGGCGGGTCGGCTCGAGGCAGGTGTCGGATCGCACGAAGGAGTACGCTCGGCCGTTGGTGCGCGGATCGCTGCCGTCACGACTCGAGAAGTAGAGCGCGTTGCCCCAGTGAGAGAAGCGACCGGCGCCGAGCTCGCGGATGTCTTGGTGGAGGCTGTGGGCGGGGCCGAGCTCGACGCCGTCTTCGAAGAGGCGCAACGACGATTGCGTCGGGCCTTGCACGCTGTCCCCTGGGAGACCGAAGGCCGCCGTCAGAATGTAGTTCTTGCCCTCGTCGTGCGCGGCGGTGGTGACGTCCATCGGGTGAGACACCATCGCGGCGTAGACGCGGCCATTCAGGCGCGGATCGCTGTTGTCCGAGGACGACCAGCGGAGCGTGGTTCCCCAGTGAGAGAATCGACCGCCGCCCAACACGCGGATGTCGGCGTGGATGCTGTGAGGCGGGCCGATCTCGACGCCGTCTTCGAAGAGCCGAAGCGTCGACTGCAACGGCTGCCTCTCGCGATCGCCGCCGGAGCCCAACGCGCCTGCCAAGCCGCCTGCGAGGAGGTACGCGGCGCCCTCGTCGGGCACGGCGCTCGTGGCGTCGAGCACCTCGCAGGTCTCCACGAAGACCGACGAAGGCTGGTCCGCCGTGGCGCCGCGAGCAAAATCGCGGCGCGCGTCCACTTCGGGCGTGGCGCTGCATGACGCGAGTCCCAGAAAGAGCCCAACCAAAGACGTACTCGCGCTGAGCCAACCGATGCGTTTGGGCATGCCCGCGGCGTGCAATCGGTGGACCTACGGGCGGCGGCCGGAGCCGTCGCGCGTCGGGTCACGGGCCGTGAGACGAGACCGCAGGAACAGCGCCCGGGCGCCAACGCGCGCCGATCTGCCGAGGCCAGTTGCGCGGCAGCCCGCGTGACGGCCGTGTGGCCTGCTTGCGACACCTGAGGCGTCGAGGCCATCCCTTGGCGTCGGACGCCGCCGGCGTCGTGAAGGCACCGATTCAGGCTCGCGTCGGCGCCCCTATACTCCGTCGATGTCGCGCTTCGCTCTGCCGCTCTTCGCCTTCTTGGGCCTCGCGCAGTGCCGCGCGCCGGTTTCCACGGCGTCGCACGAACCGGTCGTTCAAGCGCCGGCGGCGCCCTCGTCTCTGCCGCCCACGCCGGACGCGGGCCTCGCGGTATCAGGCGCCGATGGGCGCGAGGCGACGCGAACCGACGGCGGCAGCGTCGTTGCCGACTTCGGACAAGACCCGACCATCTCGCTCGCGGTCCCGAAGTTTGCTCACGCCTTTGTCCACGTGCCGCTTGGGCGCACGACGCCAGCGCCGATCGTCGTGGCGGCCCACGGCAACTACGATCGACCCGAGTGGCAATGCGGTGAGTGGGGCCACCTCTTTGGAACGCGCGCCTTCGTGCTTTGCCCGCGCGGCGTTGCGCGCAGCGATTCTCCGTCGAAAGACGACGTGCGCTTCACCTACGACAACGCGTCGCGCTTCTCCGCCGAAGTCGACGCCGCGGTCCTAGCGCTCCGCGAGCGTTTCGGTGCCCTCGTCGACCCGGGCCCAATGGCCTACGTGGGCTTCTCGCTGGGCGCGCTCTTCGGCGTCACCTACGCGCTTCGCGAAAGCTCGCCCGTCGCTCGCATGGTGCTGATCGAAGGAGGCCACAGTTCGTGGAGCGCCGACCTCGCCAAGCGCTTCGCTCGCAAGGGCGGCAAGCGCGTCCTCTTCGCCTGCGGCCAGAGCGCGTGCACGGGCGACGCGAAGCGCGCTGGCGCCCTGCTGGCCGCCGCCAACGTTGCCGTCTTCGTCGCACCGTCGACGGGCGAGGGGCACACCTACGGCGGTCTTGTCGCCGCCCAGGTCGCGCAGCGCCTCGATTGGCTCCTCGAAGGCGATGCGCGTTTTGCGAAGTAGGTGCGCTCTGCACGCGTTCGCGCGTTCTGCAGGTCGCCCGTGTGAAGTCAGCGGCAGCGCTGGATCAAGCGCCAGTGAACTGAGCGGCCGCCCGCACCCGATCCATCGCGTCCGGCGGCGCATCCTCCGGCCAGGGCGATGAGGAGCGTTCGAGGCGCGTCAGCCACCGCGCGTCGAGCGGCTCGGCGAGGTCGGCCACGTCAACGGCGGCCATCGTCGTCCCCTCCTTGAGGCCCGTGCCCGGGCCCACGCCGACGGCGAAGCCGGCCAAGAGGAGCGCGGAGCGCACCTTCGTCGACGCGCTGAACGTGTGCACGGTGGCGCCGCTCCGGCACACGCGCCGCAGGGCCACGAACGTCGCCACGGTCCACAACGCCGGGTTCGTCTTCGGCGAATAGGGATCCCAAAAGACGATGTCCGCCATGTTTGGAGCCAACGCCGAAAGGGCGCCGGGCAGAGGGTCGCGCACGAAGTTCCACACCGTTCGACTCGTCTCGACGTGCCCCGACTCGAGGAGCGACCGCGCCGCCTCGCCCGCCGCGCCATCGAGCCCGAAAGACGGCGCATTCTCAGGCCGAAGCGCCATCGCGAGCGCGGCGTCGCTCCAGTCGAAGCTCACGAGCCGAAGGCGCCTCAGCGTCGACTCCCGTGCCTCGGAGACGCGCCACGCCGTCAGCGCGTTGGAGGCTGCGCCGAGCCCGACGTCGAGCAGCACCAAGTCGCGCTCCTCGGCATCGCGAAGTCGAGCCGCGAGTCGCGACGGAGCTCCATAGAGCGCCTCGGCTTCACCCGGCACCGGGTGCATGATCTCGCCGCTCGCCTGATCGCGCACAGCGAGGATGCCGCCGCGCGTCGTGACGATCTCGCAGGGGCCGCTGACCTTCACTCGGCCTCGCTGGCGCTGGCGCCGCTGCTGGTGCCGGCGACCGAGACGCGTTCGCCCATCCGCTTGCCGGAGTGCTCGTGGCGGTCGATGGCCTCGAGCTTCGCCTTTGCGAATGCAGCGAAGGTTCCCGCTTCGATGGCCCGCCGCGATTCGCGCATGAGCGAGTGGTAGTGAAACAGGTTGTGTCGAGCGAGGAGGCGCGGACCAAGCGGCTCGGAGCACTTGAAGAGGTGGTGCAGGTACGAGCGGCTAAAGTTCTTGCACGTCGGGCAGTCGCACGCCGCATCGAGCGCCACATCGGCGCCGCCGTTGGTCGCGCGCGTGAGCCGCACGCGGCCCGTGGACGTGAAGCCCGTTCCTTGCCAGGCCAGGTGCGTCGGAATGATGCAGTCGAACATGTCGACACCGGCGAGCATGGCCTGGAGCAAGTCGGGCGGCGTCCCGACGCCCATGAGGTAGCGCGGTCGGTCCTTCGGCAAGAGCTCCGCCGCGAGCGCCGTGACGTCTTCGCGCTCGGAGCGTTGATCGCCGACGGCGAGACCGCCGATGGCGAAACCGTCGAAGGGGTGTTCCGTCAAGAACGCGGCCGACTCGCGGCGTAGCTCGGGCACGACGCCGCCTTGCACGATGGCGAAGAGCGCTTGCTCCATGTTCGTGCGCGCCGCGAGGCTGCGGAGCGCCCATCGGTGCGTGCGCTCCATGGCGGCTCGCGTGGTCGCCTCGTCGCTCATGGAGTTGATGCAGACGTCGAGCACCATCATGATGTCCGAGCCGAGCGCCGTCTGCATCTCGATGGACTTCTCTGGCGAGAGCGTGTGCATGCGCTCGTCGACGTAGCTCTTGAAGCGAGCGCCCCGCTCGCTGAGCGTGCGGTCGCGCGCGAGCGAGAAGATTTGGTAGCCGCCCGAGTCGGTGAGCACGGGGCCCGACCAACCCATGAACTTGTGGATGCCTCCGACGCGACGGAAGAGCTCGGGGCCGGGTCGCAGCATGAGGTGGTACGTGTTGCCCAGCACGACCTCCGTGCCGACGCTCGCGAGATCGTCGGGGTCGAGACCGGTCACCGTGGCGCGCGTTCCCACATCCATGAAGACGGGCGTCTCGACGCGCCCGTGCGGTGTGGTGAAGGAGCCGCGGCGGGCGCGCGAACCGGGATCGACAGCGCTCACGGAGAACGACAAAGCCATGGGCGCGCGAGTCTACGCGAGTCCAGGACCTTGCGTGGGGCCGAGGGGGCACGCCCTCGCGCCGTGTGTCTCTTCAGCGGGACACATTTCGCTCGCAACATCGACGAGCCATGGCACTGGACGGTGCTACTGCGAGGGGCATGAATCGACGCGCCGTTGGGCACCTCTTGGCGGCGAGCCTCCTCGGCGTCGTCTTCGCGTGCGGCTCCTCCGACCCCGACAGGAGCTCGGCCCGCGACGCTGGTTCGGTGCAAGGCGAGACCGACGCGAGCTTCGTCACCACGAGCGCCGACGGTGGCGCGCGCGTGTGCTCGGCCGATGGCCTCGATCAGGAAGGATGCAACTGCCCCGCCGCCGGGCAAACGCGCGCTTGTTACACGGCGGCGCCGGAGACGCGCGGCAAAGGCGTTTGCAAGGATGGCACGCAGACGTGCCAGCGGCAGGGCGAGTTTCTCTCGTGGAGCCCCTGCGAGGGGGCCAACGGGCCCGGCAAAGAAGCGTGCGCCTCCAAGGTGGACATCAACTGCAACGGCTCGGTGGGCTGCGAGGATCCGTCGTGCGCGACCGACGCCATCTGCGACACGCCTTGCACCGACGGCGCCACGCGCCCCTGTTACGAAGGCAAGCCTGGCACCGGCAACGTGGGCGCATGCAAAGATGGCCAGCAGTCCTGCATCGGCGGCCACTGGACGAAGAGCTGCACGGGGCAAGTGCTTCCCGGCGCCGAAGCGGGGCACTGCGCCGACGGCGTCGACAACGACTGCAACGGCGCGGCCGACTGCAAAGACGTCGCGTGCCTCTTCGACTTTCATTGCTTGCTCGGGTGCACCGCGGGCGCGACGCAGCCCTGCTACGAGGGCCCCGTGGGCACGGAAGGTGTGGCGACGTGTCACGGCGGAACGCGCACGTGCAAACCCGACGGCAGCGGCTTCGGCGGCTGCGTGGGGCAAGTCTTGCCGAGCGGCGAGGCCGGTCACTGCGCCGACGGCGTCGACAACGACTGCAACGGACTCGTCGACTGCCTCGATCCTGCGTGCGCCACGCAGCCGGCGTGTTGCGTGAACAACCCGGCGCCGGCCGACGCGACGATCTGGGCCAACTCGCCCAAGACGCTCTACCGCATCGACCCGAACACGCTTGCCGTGACGACGGTCGGCAGCTTCGGCATCGCCGACTCCATCACCGACTTGGCGCTGACGCCGTCGGGGGTGCTGTACGCCGTCTCGTTCACGAAGATCTACACGGTGGACAAGGCGACGGCGGCAGCCACGCCGATCATCACGCTGTCGGGCACCGGCAACGACGGTATGACGTTCTTGCCCAACGGCAAGCTCATCGCCGGCGACTCGGCCGGTGACGTGAAGCTCATCGATCCTGCCACAGGCGCCTTCAGCACCATCGGCAACTACGGCAACGGTCTCAAGACCGCGGGCGATCTCGTCGCCGTGAAGAACGGCACCATGTACGCGACGTCGGCGGCAGCGGCCGGCGGCGCCGACGCCACGAGCAACAACGTCCTCATTCAAGTGAACGCGCAGACTGGCGCCGCGACTGCCGTCGGGCCAACGGGCCACGCGAACGTTTGGGGCGTGGCCTACGCCAACGGGCACGTCATCGGCTTCACCACGGCGGGCAAGATCCTCCGCATCGACGTGGCCACCGGCGCCGCGACGGTTGTCGCCACCAAGAACATCGAGTTCTGGGGTGCGACGCAGTCGCCGCTCGTCGACGGCAACCTCTGCCCCTGACGCTCGCGAGGCTCCCACGGCGCGCGCCTTTTGAGAATTAACAGCGCGCGGCGCTGCATCGACGTGGGAGAAAGCCCGCCGATGAATGTTGGGAAAGTGCAACTTTCTAGTGAAAGCGCGGGTTTTTCCGGGTCGCGCTTCGCGAGGACCTTGCCCACCTCGCTCGTAAGCCGTCACGATGCCTGGACGAGGAGAGTGCATCCATGTTGTCGCTAATCATCGGTCTCTTGAGCGGCGTGATCTGCGCAGCGCCTTTCATCATCAGCAAGGTCCCCTCCATGAAGGACCACCTTGCGAAGGTGACGCCCTACACCGGCTGGGTCGGCGTCTGCGTTCTCTTCTGGGGCATTCGCGAAATCTTGGGCGCCGTGCTCGGCATCGCGCTCATGAAGACGAACTTCCTGACCTGGCTCTTCTGGCTCCTCGCGGGAACGTTCGACCTTGGCGCTGGTTTGCTGCTTGGCTCGGGTCTTGTCCTCAAGTGGACGCTCGGGAAGGATCCGGCGAAGCAGGCGATGGTGTCGGAGAAGATCGGCAAGCTTGCGCCGTACCAGCTCATCATCGGCTTCGGTCAGATCATCATGAGCGTGCTCTACTTCGTTCTCTGAGTCGCCGTCGCGCGGGGCCCTTCAGGCGCGCGATGCGCGCGCCTTCGCTCTAGAGCGAAGAAGGGCTTCGTCGTGGTCTTAGCGGAGCGAAATCATCGCGACTGTGCCGACACCCTTCGAGCTGTCGAGGGCTAGGCTGCCGCCCGAAGAACGAATCATCGCCCGCGCAATCGAGAGCCCGAGGCCCGCGTGGCCTGGCCCGCGTGTCGTGTAGAACGGCGTGAAGGCTTGCTCGCGCGCTTCGGGGCTCATTCCGGCCCCGTTGTCGTTGATCTCGATGTAGGCGCCGCCGGTGATCGACGGGAAGATCGAGACCAACACGTGCCCTGCGGCGCGTTCGTTGGCAGCGGCAATCGCGTTTTCGAGTACCTGAAGGACGCCGAGCGAAAGCTCGGACCAATCGCCCTCCGCCAGCGCCGGCTGGCCCCGGAAATACGAGCGCACGATCCGCGTCGACCGCTTGCTCATGGTGGTGGCTACGTCCAGCGCCGTCTCGACGAGGGAGGTCACGTCGAAGGTGCGCCGCTCGCGCTTGAACCCGAGGAGCGCGTCCCGTAACCACGCCGCGTGTCGCACCCGCACCGCGTCGCCGAGCGCCGCCGCGTCCACGGCGTCGAGGAGCGCCATCGTGGGCTGTTCAGTCGTCGCCTTGGGAACGCTGTGGAGTGGCGTGAGCTGCATGCGAACCTCGCTTCCGCACCGGTCTCGCAACACGCGTGCCGGCGGCGAGGCGCTCCGAAGCGATGGAAAACGCGGCGGGGCGTCTGCGGCCGTTCCGCGGCTCACCCAGATTTGAAAGGTCGCTACCGCGTTCGTGAAAGACGCCATGGATGGCGATGTCGTTTCCGCGGCGCCGTCTCGCGGGTCACATCGCACGGCTCGTGCTCGCGTTTACCTCCGCTCGCGTCGCCGGTTCGGCTATGACGCGCTGAAAGGAGCGCTCGTGGGCAGCAAAGGCAGACCGTACCGAACCGTCGTCGTAGAAGGCTTCGAGATCCTGGTGGGCAAGGGGAGCGAGGAGAACGACGACCTCACGTTCAACGTGGCCGATCCGCATGACGTGTGGCTCCACGTGAGCGGCGGCTCCCCGGGAAGCCACGTGGTCATTCGAAACCCAAGCAAGGCCGAAGTGCCGCGGCCCGTACTGGAGGCCGCCGCCGCGTTCGCGGCTTGGTACTCGAAGGCGCGCGGCGCTAGCAAAGTCGTCGTGAACTACTGCCTCGCGGGGCGCGTCACCAAGCCGCGGGGGGCGCCGGCGGGCATGGTCGAGATCGAGGACTACAAGGACATCAAGGTGGCGCCCCGCGCGCCGGAGGGCGGCGCCTGATCCCGAACGGCCGACCGAGCCCGAACTCAGCCTCCAGCGGCGCGTCGCCCGTCGCCGCTCTTCAGCGCGGCCTTCACGCTCGATGACGCCCCCACCGGCAAGCTCCCGAGCAAGCGCTCGACAACCTCGACCACGCTCTCTCCACCGAGGATCGCCAACGGTGCGGCGTGGCGCGTCAGCTCCTCGGCGAGCTTCTGGTGCCCCAGCGTCTTGAGCGTCGTGATGAGCTCCGGTGCGAGGGCGCTCATCTGCTCGCGGAAGCCGTCGACCTGGGTCTTCATGCGCCGCTCCTCGACGACGGCCGTTCGGGTCGCGGCTGCCGCTTCGGCTTCCGTGCGAATCGTCAGCGCCTCCGCCTCCGCGGTCGCCGAGCCAAGGCGCTTCAAGCGACCCACGGCCGTCTCGCTCTCGGCCTTCGCCAAGAGCAGCGCGCGCTCGGCGCCTTCGTGTTCGCGGGCCGCGTCGAGCGTCGCGCGTTTGGCCGCCAAGACGCCGCGGTTGACCTCTTCGGCGATGCGCTCGTTCTCGAGTCGTTGCGTGTCTCGCTGGCGCGCGAGCTCCGACACGATGGTGCTCCGCTGGGCGCTCTCGAGGAGGTCTTTGACCTCTGCGTCGAGGATGTGAACCTCGAGGAGCTCGACGTCGTAGACCCACATGCCGTTTTCGTCGAAGAGGCGCCCAGGGCGCGGTTCGCTCGCTGTCTTTTCGCCCAAGACGGCGCCTCGCAAGAGCTCCGTGCTTTGCCCATGGAAGCGTTCGAGCGTTGAGCATCGCGCGGCGGCGCGCATCAGCGACCCCACGTGGTCGCAAAGCAGACCGACATAGTCGACGACGTGAAACCAGCGCTCCGGCGACGGCCCTTCGGTCGTGAACGAGACGCGATACGAGACAGCGGCTTCGATCTCCACGTGGTCCTTCGTGCGGAGCCGCACCAAGTCGGAGACCTTGTTGCCGTCGACCTGGAGAAAGCACGTGCGAAGCGTGGCTTTCAGCGATTTGGGACGGCCCGTCGACAGCTCGAGCACCTCGAGGTTTTCGTCGTAGGCGAGGACACGCGTGGCGGGCCCGCGGACGACCTCGCGCCGCTCCGCCGACACCACGAGGATCGCAAAGCCCGAGGGCACGTAGACCGTGATAGCCCGCGCCCCGTCGCGCTCGCCCACGCGGTAGAGGCGCGCGAGCTCGTCGTCGAGCGCGCGGAACACCACCTCGCTCTTCGTCGGATCGGGCAGGTAGCTCGCGGGCCCTATGACGGTGCGCACTTGGCCTGTCTCGAGATCGCGCACGTGAAGGCCTTCGCCCTCCGCCAACGGGATCGCCGTCACCTGCGCGAGCACCTCGAGCTCGTCGGTCGGGAAGAAGAAGCCTTCCCCGCCTTCGAGGAAGAGCTCCTCACCGGCGGCGTAGGCTCGCGAAGGCAAGGGCCCTCGGCTCGCGCTGGCGTCGAAGGCCTTGAGCACGCGCAAGTGAAGGCCCGTGCCCCGCCGGAGGCGATGCGCCTTGCGTACGTAGCTTGCGCTGGAGGCCGAGGGCACGACCTCGAGGCCCGTCTTCGGGACGTAGAAGCTCGTGTCGGTGCCGCGCACGATGAGCTCGGTGCCGATGGCCCTCGCCTCTCCCTCCACGGGCTCGACGACGCGGACGACGAGGTATTCGTCTTCCTTGAGCGCGTGACCTGCAACGACCGCCGCGCGCTGGCCCGGCCACAGCGGGAACGTCGCCGGGCCCGGCACGACCACGCGCCGACCGGTGAGCAGCTCGACGGCGCTCGTGGGACCCTTGGTGGCGCGCGCTGTCGGATCGCGAGGCGGATTTTCGAGGATGACGTATTCGGACGCCGACGCTCGGATGAAGGGGTACACGCCGCCGCCGTCGTCGCCACGCACGGGGACGAAGCGTCCGTCGCGGTAGTCGACGATGCGTTCGGTGTTCGAGAGGCTGATCTTGGTGGGGCCCACGTAGAGGACGATGTCGCCCTTCGTTAGATCTTGGACGTAAGCGTACTCGTTGGAGGCCACGAGGATGTCGCGTTCACGGATTTCTCGTTCACTCATGGGATGGGAGTACGCACCGGGCGTGCCGCGGCGAAGCTCGCGAGATCACGTCGCGTGCGGCGCGTGCTGCGCCAGATTCGAGCGGGCCTCGCGTCGTTGCGGAGCGCGCGCGCAGTCTGGCTGACGACCGACCTTCGACCTTCGACCTTCGACCACGACCACGACCACGACGTCGCCGTCGACGGCGAGTGACCGTCGACCCATGGTCGGGGCCTTGGATCGCGCGCGTCCACGCGAAGGAGTGCGGAGGTGGGTTCAGCGTTGTCCAGCGCCGACCGGACGTTTTGCGAAATGACGCCCGTTTCTTAACATCGGGCCTGGCCGTGGTGGGCTTGTTTCGATGGATCGGCGCGCCACGACCTTGCGCCATTTGCGCAGGTTGAACGGCACGGCCGGTGCAATCGCTTCTCAATCGGAGAAGCCAACATGAGAATGCGCCCCCTTCGTACCCTCCTTCCGCTCGCGTTGGCCGCCGCGTCCATCGCCTGCTCCGCCCCCGCCTCCGAAGAGCCGGCCGACGCCGACGAGGGCGCGCTGCTCAACATGAGCGACGACGAAGTCGTCGAGTCGATCGTGGGTGAGGTGTCCCGCGGGCCGAGCCTGGGCGCGAACTTCGACGCGAAGCCCGCCGATGAGAAGCAGAAGGCAGCGTGGGATCGGCTCTCGTCGCCCGGTGAGTTGCGCTGCGGTCTCGGCGGCTCCATCTCAGGCGAGGCGCTCGTCGCTGCGCTCAGGCGTTGCCCCGCCGGTGATGGGGGGCTTCGCATCGCCGACCCTGCTTGGTAGCCTCGGCCGCGCCGACTACCAAGTGATGATGAGCATCCTGTCGCACTCGAAGTTGCTCTCGCCGGCCTTCGATCACACAGGTGGCGATGAGCTTCCGGTGGGCCGCAAGAAGCTCTTTCACCCGTTCGGTTCGACGGCGAAGATCGAGCTTCGCATCGACCCCGGCACGCCTTACACGGGGGTCCTATCGGCCCCGGCGCCAGGTTTCTCCGAGTCGCGCGTGCGAGGCCTCGCGCGCGTCTCGTCGGGCGGTGCGGAAGCGATGATCGGATTTGTGCCGGGCATGGGCATCAAGCTGTTCACCGATCAAGGAGCGTCCGTTGACCTGCACGTGATGAACGGGATGCGCCCGCAAGAGTCCCGTGACGGAGCGCCGAGCTACAACGTCTTCGAGCGCCCCTTCTCCAACGAGTTTCTCACCGACGGCACGGGCATCAGCGGCGCGGCGATCCGCGCTGGCGTCGAGCTCTTGGGCTTCGTGCAGCCGAGCCCGCGGTTCTTGCCGCTCGACCACCTCGGCTATCGCATGGTCGCCAGCGGCACTTCGTCGCTCTCCATGAACACGCCGAAACACCTGACCTTCGAGCCCAACCCGGAGCTCAAGAGCCGCGCGGCGAGCATCCTCGCTGCCGATCCCAAGACCGACTACCGCATCGTGCTCGCGGAGCTCACGAAGGACGCGTCGGAAGCAGCGCCCGTGGTGCTGCACACCGTTCGCGTCGCGTCGCTGCACGAAGCGGGAGGCGCCGTCATCGGCCGCCTCGTGGCCACGTCGGCGTTCTTGCCGTCGAAATGGGGCGACCGACAGCTCTACTTCAGGCACAACCGCGGCTGCGCCTCGAAGTCCTTGGCTCAGCCGGCGGGAGCGTGCCCGGCGCGACCGATGTGACGCTCCTCACCGAGGCGGGTCAGTGTCCGTGGTGGAGCGCGCCCATGGGGGTGTGCTCCCACGTGCGCGTGCCGGCGGTGACGACCGCGCCGAGGCCGACGGCGAGCGCGAGCCCGAAGGAGATCCGTCGACGAAGGCGTCGCGTGAAGAGCGGGCGCGGCAAGAGCTCAGTCACGCCGAAGACGAAGGCCCACACGAAGCACAACACGAGCGGAAGGCCGGCGCCGTGCGTGCGAACCGAAGAGACGAACTCACCGCGGACGCCGTGGACCACGCTCGTCAGGAGTCCGCAGCTTGGGCACTCGGGGGCCTTCGACGCGGGGCACGCGTCGACGAGGCCGAGCTGCTCGATGGTGCCGTAGCCGCGTGCGTCAGGCTCAAGCATCGCCGTGCCCGCGAGCGTCGCCCCCGAAGCCAGCACCAACGCGCCGCCGCGCATCGAACGAAACCCGCGCTCTTCCTCAACGCCCATCGCGCGCGGAGTATACCGCGGCGGCGAGAAACGGCGCGCTTTTGCCGGCGCGCTCTCGCGCGGACCGCGCTAGGCCAATGACAACACGCGCTCTTTGGGGATCTTGTCGCCACGCACGAAGGACCGGCGAAGGCTCGAAAGGACGCCCAGCTTCGGCGCGAGCCCGCTCATCGCGAAGGCTTGTTCGATGAGCGCGCGCTCCTTGCGCGTGACGCGTCCGTCGAGAATGGCGGCAACGCAAAGCATGCGAAGGCATAGCTTGCGCTCCTCGTCGTCGAGGTCGCGGAGCGCGCTCAAGAAGCGCGCTGGATCGCCTAGATCGAGGTGGTCACTCTCGACGATGGCCACGAGATCGAGGCGTTTCGCGACGTGCGCCAGGAGGGCGACCAGGTTCGGATGCAAGTCCTCGGTGCGCACCATCGACGAGGCGACGGCCCGAAAGAGCGTCTGCCGGCATGGTTCGGTGAGCGCGGCCGCGTCATCGAGCACGATGCCGGTGAGCTCGGCGGCGGCCGACGGACCCATGGTGCGAATCCGCGCTTCTCGCAAGACGAGCCACGCCACGATGGCGTTCCAAGCGGCCGTTACGGGCACGGCGGCGAAGGGCACGAGGGCGTCGAGCCATCCGCGCAGCGCCGTGCGGCCCAGGGCGCGGCGCACGAGGGCCTTCACGAGAAAGCTCGTGACGCTGATCTTGAGCTTGTAGACGAGCGAGGCGAGCACGAGCTGGAGCCGCGACGCGTGGCGGTGGGGGTTTACGCCGAAGACGTGGCCGGCGGGGTTCGGCAGCTCGAGAGCCGCGCGCGCCAGCCCCGCGGCGACGGCGGCGCGCTCGTCGTCCGTGGGGCCCGCTTCGCTCGAGACCTCGCCGAAGAGGTCGAGGCCCGCGACGACGGCCATGCGATGCACGGCGCGAAGGCCGTCCCAGTAGAGGTAAGCAATCTCGATGATCGATGCGAGCGTCGTGGCGCCGAGGACGATGAGCCAGAAGCGGAGCGTCATCGACCAGGGCGTGGGCGCGCCACCGGAAGAGGCGATGAGCGGGTTCGCGAGAACCTCGGCGGTCGCCGAGACGAGCGTCGAGAGGGTGCCCGCCACGCCGGCGCGGACGATGGCGCCTCGTGCCACCGCCGCCAGGGCTTTGCGCTCCTCCGGGTTCAGGTAGTTGACGCCGTCGACGTCGACGACTTTGACGTCGCGCGAGAGGTTGCGAAAGTAGCGAACGCCCCAACGTTCAAGGATCGGCGGCGACGCCGCGGCGCTTTCCTTCGCTACCACAGGCTCACCGTTCGGCACGGCTCCAGAAAAACGTCTCCAGGAACACGGCGCCAGGATGACACGGCCGGCGGCCGCTCGTCTTGCCCCTCCGTTGCGCCCCTGCAGCGCTTCGTCGCGATGGAACGTTCCGCATCGGCGCGCGCGCGATATCCTCGGGCCATGTTGACCGAAGACGCGGCCCAAAAAGCGCTCCGCATGACCCTCGACGCGACCGACTTCCCGGAGCTCGGCGCCAAATACGAAGGGAAGGTGCGCGACAACTACTCCTCTGCCGAGGGCAAGCGCTTCATCGTCGTGACCGATCGCATTAGCGCCTTCGATCACGTGCTCGGGACCATCCCCTTCAAAGGCCAGATCCTGAACCGCCTCGCCGCCTTTTGGTTCGAGAAGACCAAGGGCGCGGTGCCCAACCATCTCTTGACGGTGCCGGACCCGAACGTCCTCGAGTGCATCGAGTGCGAGCCGCTCTTGGTCGAGATGGTCGTTCGGTCGTATCTGACGGGCACCACCTCGACGAGCATTTGGACGCACTACGAGCGCGGCGAGCGCGTCTTCTGCGGTCACCGTCTGCCCGATGGCATGAAGAAGAACCAGAAGCTCGCCGAACCGATCCTCACGCCCGCGACGAAGGCGCCGAAGGGACAGCACGACGTGAGCGGATCGCGTGACGACATGCTCAAGACCGGTAACGTGACACCTTCGGACTTCGACGCCGCGGCGGAGCTCGCCTTCACGCTGTTCGCGGAGGGGCAGAAACACTGCGCCGCGCAGGGGCTCATCCTCGTCGACACCAAATACGAGTTCGGGCGCACGAAAGATGGACGCATCGTCGTCATCGACGAGATCCACACGCCCGACTCGTCACGGTTCTGGCTCGCCGGGAGCTACGACGAGCGCTTCGCCGCCGGGCAAGATCCCGAGCCGCTCGACAAGGACTTCGTGCGTCGTCACTACACCTTGCTCGGGTACATGGGCGATGGCGTACCGCCGCCCTTGCCCGACGACGTGCGCGTTGGCGCGGCGCTCCGTTACGCCGAGGCCTTCGAGCGCATCACGGGGACGGCCTTCGTGCCCGACGTTGAAGCCCCCATCGCTCGCATTCGTCGGAACCTCAAGCTGCCGGCGCCGAGCGCTCGGCCTTCCGCTTGAAGCAAGGCGTAACGAGGTCAAGCCTCGGCGCGCCGGCGGTCCTCATCGCGGTCGCGCTCAGCCTCGCGTCGTGCCGAGCCCAAAAGACAGCGCCGCGGCCGGTCGTCGACGCCGGTCCGGTCGTGCCGCCGCCGCTCGCGGCGCTCGTGATGGGCGGCGAGCACGCCATCGTCGGCGTGGCGTGGGCCGGCTCATCGCGTCTCTATGCTTACAGCCAGGAGGACCTCTGGCGCCTCGAGCTCCCAAGCGGAAAGACGACGCTCGTCGCGCTGCCGCCGGGCGACCGTCTCGTCGCGCTCGCGGCGGCCAAAGGCGCGGACGTTGCCGTCGTCTACGCGAACACGGGTGACGTTCACGTCGTCGAGGGCGGTCGCCGCAAGCGCTCATGGGTTGCCACGAAAGGGGCGCAGTCGTTCGAACTCGCGCTCAGCGCCGACGGCTCCATCGCTGCGACCTCCGGCAGTGGCGACGCGGGCGACGCGACGAGCCTCGTGGACGTCGCAACGGGCGCTCCGCTTCGAACGCTACCGGGCAAGGGGGCGCGCTTCGATGGCAAGGCTCGATTCGTCGCAACCGACAGCGGTGTCTTTCGCGTGAGCGATGGGCGACGCGTGCCCGGCTGGTCCCACGAGCACGCGGGCGGCGTCTGGGTGGGCGACGTGTTGGTCGGCGTTCGTCACGAGATGGTTCGGGTCCTCGATCCGGTCGCGGAGGTCACAGAGGAGGTCCCCACGTCGTGCAAGTCGGGAGGCATCACCGTGCGCGAGACGCTCGACACCATCGGCCGGCGCGTCGTTGTGGATTGTGGGACGTCGGTGACGGTCGTGACGCTTGCCGCTCCTCCGGCGCGTCGCTCGTTCCCGCTGCCGGAGCCCTTCGTGCACCGCGATCGCGTGCACACGGGGCCCGGCGAGCCGCCCGAGGGGTTCGAACCGCTGATGCCGCTCCTTGTTCGTGGTGACGACACCGTCGTCGTTCGGCGGAGCGCGGGAAGGGTCGCGTACGTTGCCCTCGATCCCGCCACGCACGCGGTCCGTGGCTTGACCGCGTTGGAGCGACCAGTCCTAAGGAGCGGCGTGAGCGCGCAACACTCCGGTGACGATCGGCCGTGTGTCATCGGACCGAAGACGAGCGACGTGTCGGCCCTGTGCAGTGCGGTCCCGTCGCCCGATGACCGCTACGCCGCGGCCTTCGGCGTCGACGGGGGCCTGTCGGTACTCGACCTCGCGAGCGGCGAGACGCGCGCAAACTTGGGTGTTCCGCAAACGCGAGACACGCAGCCTCTCGCGTTGGGCGTTCAGCGCGGCGTCTTCGAGGTTCGCGACTACGTCAACAGAGACGCGCCGCCGCGGCGCCTGACGCGTGACGACGCGGGCGCGGCTCGCTCGCCCTTTCCGCGCCGGGCGCCGTGCTCGCCCCGCTTCACGGAGCATCGAGCGCTCGACGAGCACGACCTCTACTTCAGCTCCGAGGGCGCCTGCCTTTGTACGCAAGCGAAGTGTGCCCGCCTTCCGCCGCCCGCGGACTACGGACTTGTCGTCGACGGTGCCGGCGCGCGCGTGCTCGAGATGGCGTCGCGCTCCGGCACGACGACGGTCCGCTTGGTGAGCCCCGACGGCGCGCGCGCGCCGTCGCGTGAGCTGCCGGACGCTTGCTACAGCGCGGCCATGGCCCACGAGCTCGTCGCGGTCCTCTGTCGGCCCTTCCGCACGAAAGGCGCGACCTACCTGGAGCTCCTCTCGGCGAAGACGCTCGAGCCGGTGCGGCGCGTGGATGCGCCGGAGCGCGTGGCCAACGTCATCGGCGGCGGCCGCCGCGCCGTCGCCCTCGACGATTCGTTGGGCGCGCGTTCGGCGACCCTCTTCGACGTGCTCACGGGCAAGCGCTCGGCGCGTCTGTACGCGTGGTCCTTCGGTGCGGTGGCGCGCTTCGAAGACGGAGCGCTAGAGATCTTCGGCGACGCCGAACAGGCGGTCGTGTGCCTCCGCGGTGGCGAAGTCGTCGCGGGCGAGAAGTGTGGCGAGCGCGCCGTCGGGCGGTTCTCGCTCGACTAACTCATCGAGGCGACCGGCTCAGGGAGGCGTGTCGCCGATCCAGAGCTTCGTCACCTTCGTGCGGCCGGGGATGCGTGACGGTCCGGTTTCGACCCAGACGGAGGCGCCGGCCACGAGCTGCTCCGGCGGCGGGCCCGCGACGACGGCGTCAAACGGCAGCTCGCCTTCGCCCTCCACGTTCACCTTGCCGAAGCCCTGCTCGCGTTGAAAGCCGACGATGGTTCCCTTTTTAGCGGCGCTCATCGCCGGAGAATATCGAAGGGGCCGAGGGGCGAGAAACGAAGAAATCCTTCACGGCACCTTCGTGCAAGCGCTGCCGCCTGATGCAGACGGTGCGCGCGCGTCACGCTGCCCAAGGAATAACCCGCCTCGCGAGACGGCATACCACTTGCTGGACACGGCGCGATGGTCTTCGCCGCCAAAGTGCCCGAGCGGCGCGTCGTCCTCACGGCCCGCGGGCTGACGAAGGTGTACCGCATGGGGGAGGTCGACGTCATCGCACTAAGGGGCGTCGACCTCGACCTCCACGCCGGCGAGCTCATGGCGCTCCTCGGCGCCTCGGGCAGCGGCAAGTCAACCTTGCTCAACATCTTGGGCGGGCTCGATACGCCCACAGCCGGCGCCGTCACTTACGGTGATCACGACCTGACCGCCACCGACGAAGCGAACCTCACGGCCTATCGTCGCGAGCACGTCGGCTTCGTCTTCCAGTTCTACAACCTGATCCCGAGCCTCACGGCCCGTGAGAACGTCGCGCTCGTGACGGACATCGCCGACGCGCCGCTCGACGCCAAGGAAGCCCTTGAGCTCGTCGGCCTCGGCGATCGCGTCGATCACTTTCCGTCGCAGCTCTCCGGCGGCGAGCAACAGCGCGTCGCCATCGCGCGGGCCATCGCCAAGCGGCCCGACCTGCTTTTGTGCGATGAGCCGACCGGCGCGCTCGATTGCCAAACAGGCCGCATCGTTCTCGAGGTCATCGAGAACATCAACCGAACGCTCGGCACCACAACGGCGCTCATTACGCACAACGCTCCCATCGCGCAGATGGCCGATCGCATCGTGCGCATGAGCAACGGTCGTATCGTCGAAGATCGGCCAAACTCGGCGCGCGTGCCTCCGAGCGAGGTGGTCTGGTGAAGGCCCTCACGCGAAAGCTCACGAAGGATCTGCTCCTCATGTGGGGCCAAGCCGTGACCATCGCGCTCGTCGTCGCTTGCGGTATCGCGTCGTTCGTCGCCATGCGCTCGGCCTACGACTCGCTCCTCGTCGCGCGAGACGCGTACTACGCCGATCGCCGCTTCGCCGACGTCTTCGCGCACCTCGAGCGCGCGCCTGACTCGCTCGCGTCACGACTCGAGGCGGTGCCCCACGTCTCGCGCGTCTACACGCGCGTGGTCGAGGCGGTGATGTTGCCCCTCGCCGATATGGCCGAGCCGGCGGTGGCGCAGCTCGTGAGCCTGCCACCCTCGGGCGAAGCGCCCCTCAACGCGCTTCACTTGCGGCTCGGCCGAACGCCCGAACCAGGCCGCAGCGACGAGGTCGTTGTGTCGGAGCCCTTCGCTGCGGCCCATCGGCTCGCGCCCGGCGACGCCTTGCCCGCGGTCATCAACGGGACGCTCCGCACGCTGCGCGTCGTGGGCATCGGCCTCTCGCCCGAGTTCGTCTTCGCTGTGGGGGCCGGCAGCTTCGTCCAAGACGACCGCCGGAGCGGCATCCTCTGGATGGAGCGGGCGGCGCTCGCAGCGCCGTTTCGCATGGAGGGCTGCTTCAACGACGTGGCCTTTTCGCTGCAGCCCGGCGCGCCCGTCGAGCCCGTGCTTGCCGACGTGCGGCGCATTCTCGAGCCCTTCGGCGTGCGCTCCGTTGAGGGGCGCGAGAAGCAGCTCTCCAACCACGTCTTGAGCAGCGAGCTCAGCCAACTCCAGAGCTTCGCCGTGGTGCTGCCGGCGATCTTCCTCGGAGTCGCGGCCTTCCTCGTGAACGTCGTGCTCGCGAGGATGCTCCACCTTCAACGCGCGCAGATCGCGACGCTCAAGGCCGTTGGCTACTTTCGCCACGAGATCGCCCTCCACTACGTGAGCTTCGTGGCCGTCGTGGTGGCCGCCGGCGCGATCCTCGGCACGTTGCTCGGCGACATCCTCGGCCGCGGCATGGTCTCCCTCTATCGACCGTTCTTTCGCTTCGCCACGCTGGAGCACACCCTCTCGCCGCGCATCGTCGCTACGGCCGTCCTCGTCAGCGTCGCGGCGGGCGTCGGAGGTGCCCTCTCGACCGTCCTTCGCGCCGCGCGCCTGCCGGCGGCCGAGGCGATGATGCCCGAGGCGCCGCCGTCGTATCGACCATCGCTGCTAGAGCGACTCGGGCTCCTCTCGCCGCTCGGCGCACCGCTGCGCATGGTCGCCCGGGAGCTCATGCGGCGGCCCGGGCGCACCGCGCTCTCTTGCCTCGGCATCGCGCTCGGTGCGTCGGTCATTGGTGGCTCGCGGTTTACCTACGACGCCATGCCCCTGATGCTCGACCTGCAGTTCGAAGGCGCGCAGCGTGAGGACTACGAAGTGACCTTTCAGGGGCCCCTCACCAAGGGCGTCGTGCGCGAGATCGCCGCCGTGCCGGGCGTGTTGGAGGCGCAACCGCAACGTGTCGTTCCCGTTCGCATGCGAGTCGACCAACGCTATCGAGACACCGCGATCATTGGACTTAGCGACGCGGTTCACCCGCTCCGCGGCGTCGCCACCTGGCCGCGGCAACGGCTGCCGTTCCCGCCCGCCGGCGTCGTGCTCAGCGAAGCGCTCGCACGGGCGCTGCACACGGGCGTCGGTCGCGCCGTCGAGCTCGAGCTTCTCGAGGGCGACCGACGACACCTCACGGCGAACGTGAGTGCCGTCTTGCCTGACGTCTTCGGCCTCCTCGCCTACGCGCCCATCACCACGCTGGCGCCCCTGCTCGGCGAAGACGGCAACGTCTCGTCGGTGCTCGTCCGAACCGATCCCACGCAAGACGAGCTCGTCGTCGAGCGCTTCAAGAAGATGCCGCGCGTGCTCGCCGTCACGCGACGCAAAGAGATGCTGAGGCGCTTCTGGGAGCAGACGTCCCACGTTTGGGTGTCTACGACGGTTCTCACGCTGTTTGGTGCCGTGATCGCATTCGGTGTGGTCTACAACCAAGCGCGCATCGCCCTCTCCATGCGCGGCCGTGATCTGGCGACGTTGCGGGTCCTGGGCTTCACGCGGCGTGAGGTCTCGTCGATGCTCCTCTCGGAGCTGGCGTTCTACGTGCTGGCGGGTCTGCCCTTCGGCCTCGCCTTGGGGAAGCTCATCGTCATGCTCCTCATGGGCTCCGTCGACCCCGAGACCTACCGGCTTCCGCCGTACATGTCGCTGCGCACCTACGCGTTCGCGGCGCTCATCACGATCCTCGCCGGGGTCACGAGCGCGCTGCTCGTGCGTCGTCGCCTCGACCGACTGGATCTCATCGCTGTGCTCAAGACGAGGGAATGATCATGACGCCCGCCACCTCCACCAACGCTCACGCGGGTACTTCGGGCCCGACTGCTCACGACGTCGCCGTGCGCCGCCAAAAGCGTTCGCGCTTCATCCGGCGCGTCGCCTGGGGCGTGGCCGTCCTCGGCGTCGTGAGCATCGCGGCTCTGTCGCTCCGCACAGCGCCCGTGTCAGTAGAGGGCGTGGCCGCTCGTCGCGGCGATCTCGTCGTCACCATCGAAGAGATGGCGAAGACGCGCGTTCGCGATCGCTACGTCGTTTCGGCTCCCACGGCGGGGAGCTTGCTCCGCATCGAGCTGCGGCCCGGCGACGTTGTCAAGGAGGGCAGCGTGCTCGCGAGCATCGTGCCCATGAGTGCGGCCCTGCTCGACGCGCGAACGCGGGCGGAAGCCCAAGCGCGCTCCCTTGGTGCGGCGGCCGCCGAAAGGCAGTCGCGCGCGTCGGTGGCACGCGTCACATTGGCCGAGTCCCACGCGGCCGATGAGCTGTCGCGCACGAAGAAGCTCGTCGAGAGCGGCAGTCTCCCACCCGATCGATTGCGCGACGCGGAGCTGGAGGCGCAGATGCGCGCGCAGGAGGTTCTGTCGGCGCGTTTTGCGACGCAGATGGCGGCCCACGAGGCTCAGATGGCGGCGGCCGCGTTGAAGCGTTTCGACGGTGGCGCGGCCGAGGAGCGCTTCGACGTCACGGCGCCGGTGTCGGGACGCGTCCTTCGCGTGGTGCGGGAGAGCGCCGGCGTCGTGCAACCGGCGACGCCACTCTTCGAGCTGGGCGACCCGGCGCGGCTCGAGATCGTGAGCGACTTGCTGACCGCCGACGCCGTGCGATTGCGGCCCGGGGCACGAGCTGCGGTGATGCGATGGGGCGGCGCGCCGCTGATGGCGCACGTGAAGCTCGTCGAGCCGTCGGCGGTCACGCGCCTCTCGGCGCTCGGCGTCGAGGAGCAACGCGCGACGGTGGTCCTCGACCTCGACGAGCCGAAGGAGAAGTGGTCAGCGCTCGGCGACGGCTACCGGGTTGAAGTGCGCATCGTGGTGGCCGAGCAGAAGAACGTGTTGTCGCTGCCGCTCGGGGCCGTGTTTCGTCATGAGGCCGGATGGGCGACGTACGTGATTCGTGGTGACGTGGCGAAGCTCGCGGCGGTAGAGCTCGGCGCGCGCAGCGAGGCGGAGGTGGAGATCACGAAGGGTCTCTCCGACAACGAGCGCGTGGTCCTCCACCCGAGCGAGCGCGTGAGCGACGGAACGCGCATCGCGGTGCGGTGAGGCTGGCGAGAAGGGGGAGGCGGCGCTGGAGCGGACTCACGGGGCGGCGGCCTTCCCGTAGGAGGCCTCGCGGATGAGGGGGTACATGATTCGGAGGGGCGGTCCGCCGTGTTTAGGGAAGGTGAGCGTCCGGTGAACGTCGATGACGCAGGAGAGGGTCGCAGCGTCCGTTAGGGCGGTCGGCGCCGTGCCGCCGTCCGCGGCACGCGTGAGCAGCTCCCGCGTGTCTGTGACGATGTCCGTGGAGCGCCCGTCGGTCCGCACCGTGAGCGCGAGGCTGACGTAGGTGGCCTCCGCTGAAGGGCGGCCCGCGAAGCAAGCTCCTAGGTCGGCGCGTCGATCTTCGAGGGCCTTGACGATCTCGTCGACGCCGAGCCATGCGATCGGTTGCTCGCAGAGGCGGTCGATGGCGAGCCGCGGAGGAACCACGGGGGGCTCCCGCTTCATCGGGACACCGACCGCGCGCATGACCGGTGTTCCAAGCCGAAAGGGCAAGCGCGTTCCCGCCCCGAACGGCGCTGCGGCTACGAGAGCGCGGGCGCTTCGTTCGAAGGGCACATCTGGCGCCGCGTCGAGGACGATGTAGTCGAAGCAACGGCCAGCGCCGCCTGCGCATCGCCCCGCAAGCGCGTCCTGCAGTTCTTGTCGAGTGGAGGTGAGCGGGACGGACGTGGACTCCGGAACGATGCTGCAGGCACTGCGGCTCTGCCAGGTGAGCCGAATGCTGTCGGACAGGGTCAGATAGAGCGCTGTGCCCGCGCTGCGGGTCGACGCGCCCGTGTCGTCGAACCGGCCGGAGAACCTGCTGCCGTCGAACTCGAAATCCACGTCGCGTACGCCAGCGAAGGCCGCAGCAAAGAGTGCGTGCGTGACCCGCGAGTTTGAGACCCCAGGAGCCGTGAAGAGCTGAATTGGTGCGCCTGCCTTCTCTCGGACCGCTCGTTGGAGCTCTGCGAGGTCCACTCGCGCGCCGTCAACTGACATCGATGCTGCCTCAATACGCACGACGGAGGATGACGACGCATTGCACCCGAGTAGCGGAAGTACGAGCGCGAGGTGGCGGAACATTCGGCGCAGCGTACGTCAGCTCCCGCGGTGTCCGTGGCGCCTCTGAGTGCAACACCGGAACCGCCGCCGAAACAGAAGCTCGTGGTATCGGTCGCCGAGAGCGATGAAGAACATCCAGGTCATCGACGGCGCCCAGAACGCGACGTTCAGCATCTTCCAGGCGACCGAGCCCGAGTTCGCCCTGCTCTTTCCAGGCGATGGCCAGGACATGGAGTACTCCGAAGACCTTCCGGAGACGCCCGAGATCCTGCGCGTGCTTCAAGCGATCTGGGAGCGTCCGATCCGGAAGGCCGACGCGATGGGCATTCACGGCACGCTGCTCTACGGGCTGCAGCGCTACAAGGAGTGGTACCCGGAGAAGCGCGAGGCGGCCGTGGTGTCGTCGGCCATCAATGACGCCCAGCGCCGGCTGTTTGGTACTCGGTGAACCCTCACGGGTGCGCGGAGAGACGTGGCCGACGGAGGAGCGTGCGCCAGCCGCGCCGCCACTTTCGCTCGACCTCGCTCGTGTCACACTGACGCATGGTTCTCGCGGTCGACCCGGCGATCCGAAGGGACGCCTGCTTCGTCTGCGGCGGTCTCGAGGGCCTTCTTGCGATCGCGCCGGGCGACGCGTTCGTTTGCCCGCCGTGTGCGGTGGATGTGGCTCGCCTGCTTGTCCTATCTTCCGATGCGATGTTGGCTTCGTGGTTCGTCGTGCCTGCAAGCGAACGATCCACAGAGCCAACGTCCATCGACGCAACCGTCGGAAAGCTGATGGGGGCCTTAGGAGACGAGCCGCAAGCGGGTCGCGACTTGGCCGTGGCATTCGAAGAAATGCGGTGCCACGGCGAGGCGATCAGACTCGCAGCGACAACGATCGTCGCGGAAGCTCCGCGGGTGCACCCGACCGCTCTGAGGGTCGCGCTCCTGGCTGCTGCCCGTAAGCCCGGGTGCCTGGCGGGCATCGCAAGAGCCATCCGAGATCAGCGACGCGATGCAGTTCCTAGGGCCGTGCGCGAGCGCCCACTCATCAACGCGGATGACGCCGCCGTCGCGCAAGTCCAGTGGACCGCGTTCGAGTGCGATGGGCACGCGTTCGAGTACCTTGCGGTGCCGACGCTCGAGAAGACGCGGCCAGCCGGCTGGCCTTCGCACAAGGCGGCTCCTGGGCGTTACGTCGCGACCCTGCTGCTCTCCGTACGAAAGCGTGGCGAAGCTGCGGGCGCTGGCGTCGACCTGCCGGCGGGCACTGACGTGACCGTTGTGCACGCTCGCGAGGCCGCACGGAGGATGTGGAAGCACTTGATGGGAGGCGCGTGACGCACGGTGCCCCGCTAGTTCCTTCGCTTGAAGAGCACCATCTCCGCTGGTGCGCCGCCGGAGCCGCTCGCGGAGCCCCCTCCGCTCGGCGGAGGTACATCGAGCAGCGCCAGCCGCATCGCCTTGCCAGCGCGCTGCAATCGATCGAGCACGGTCGGCGGCGCCGAACCGAGGTTTGAGACTACGCAGAGAGTCCACCCCATGGTGAGCGCCGTGGCGTGGACGCACGCGCCCTCGTAGGCCAACGTGGCGACCTCACCGTCTCCCCGAGCGGCGGCACGGGCTACGCGCCGCGCCAAGGCCGTCGCGTCGACGTCGACGGCGCTCCCGTGAAAGAGCACGACCTCACCGGCAGGAGAGATGAGCATCGCCGCGCCGGTGACGGCCGCGTACGCGAGGATCTGAGGCGCGCGCTGGCGAGCGCGGTCCGACAGGAAAGGCACGGGGCCCGTGGTCCAGTGCGGCGTGGTCACGTCGAGAAAGCGTAGCCGAAAGCGGAGCGCGCGCTATCCGAGCGCCGCTACTTGTCCTTCCACTCACGCTCGAGTTGCTCGAAGCGAGCCTCGAGAGCCCGGCGGTCTTCTTCGAGCGGGTCTACCTCTCTCGGGGCCGGCTGCGAAGGTTGGTTCTCCGGACTCAGACCACCACGAAGTCTCTCAGCCGCTCGGTGCAGCGATGGGGCGACCGCGCGGGCCACGTGCGAGATGGCACTCCCGGCGGCGGAGAGTGTCTGGCGCGCACCGTCGGTAAGCAGACCCGCGCGTTCGTGCTCGGTGGTGGCTCCGGTCATCGCGGTGGCCGTCGTCGGACCCGCGAGTGGTGTGATGGTTGATTGAGTCGCAACCGACGGGGCCGGCACTCGCGGCCGAATGCCTAGGAGTGCCCCAAGAACGGAGTCCACCTCCTCCATGCTCCTCGTCGCGGGTCCTTGACCCGTGATGTCTACGTACAGGTCGCTCTGCGTGAATAGCCACTCGGCGTAGGCGCGCACGTAGTGCTCGGGGTGGCTACTTCCGCTCAGTGTTTCGCCTCGAGCCAAGAGGTCTTCCACGACGGTGCGACTCTGCTCGAGGTAGCTCGTGGTGTCGAACACGATACTTCCCGCCGATCGCCCTGCCATGGTCCGCATCTCGAGACGCAAAGCGGCATCCAGGTCGCGGCACGCCAACAGTCCAAAGCGGTCTGCCGTGAACTCCTTCGCGAGCTGGTGGGCGCGCTTGTTTGCAGCGTTTCGATGCGACGAAACGGCGGCCGTCCACGCGTGCTCCGCGTGACCGGCGTGCGCTACGGCGTGCCCGAACTCGTGCCCGAGAACCGCCAACAGCGCACCACGATCCAGTTGGCCGAGGTAGCCGTTGATAAACTCCACCCCGAGCGGGTCGCCGTAGAGCACCAAGCGCGCGGTGTCGTGGCCGCCCGTTGAGGTCTGAAAGAGCTCGATGTCGTCGTCGATGCCAAGCGCGAGGAGAGCCTCCTCGGCCGCTTCGTACGCCTCGGACGCCATGGACTTGGTCAGAAGGAGCGAGGCGGCCATCAGCCCCCGCCGCCGCTCGGCGTTGTCTTGCCGCTTGAACGTGAGCTTCGTTTGTCGCTCCTCGCGCTCGAGGACGGCGTACGCGTCCAGTTCAGCGCGAACGCGGACACGCTCGATGTCGATGGGGCAAAGGGGGCGCACGACGCGTCGAGGCTAGCACCGTCGGCTGCCCAATCGCCGCGCCGCCAGGCCCCACGCAACTTCTCCCGTCCCTTCGCCGATAGGGACTTCATGGCACCCTCCGTCCACGCCCGCCGTGACCCGCGCATCGACCCCGGCCTCGACACCCGCCGTGGCCCCCGTCTCGCCGCCCGCATCGACCCCGAGATCGCAGAAGAATGGGCCCTCGTCGTCCGCAAGATGCGGTCGCGGCGCCGCACCCTCGTCGTCTCTTGGCTCGCGGCGCTGGTCGTCGCCGCGTCGTCGTTCGCCATGGGCATCTGGCTCAACGTGACTTACCCAACGCTGCTCAGTGACCGCCTCGCGCTACGCTACGTGCCGCTCTTGCCGTTCGTCACTGGTGGCTACACGCTCCTCGTCGTCTACCGCGCGCTCGGCGGGCGCCCGCCCCAACCCTACGCGAGCGTCTTCGAGCCCCAAGAGGACGAAGTCACGGCTCTCCTGCGCGAGCACCCCATCACGGCGTTCCGCGAGCCCGAGCACCAGGCGACGAAGTGACTTCCCGCTCTCGTCGCACGGGCTTGGTTGCGGGATGCGTCGGGCACGGGCTTCGGGGCAGGGCGCTACCGAAGGAGCTGCCCTCGCGAGAAGTCCAGCAGCACCGATTCGAAGGCATAGCCCACGAGTACGCCGGCCATGGGAACCTCGGCGCGTCGGGTGAACTCACCGGTGTATTCACCGAAGACGCCCGCCGTGACGAACCGCCGGTAGCGACGCTGCTCGTGAACGAGATAGCCGGGGACGAAGGCCTGTTCTTCGCCGAGCGAGAAGCCAAACGCGGCCTCCGCGCGGACGCCGCCGCCGCACAACAGCGCCTCCGAGGCGTTGCACAAGAGGAGCCCGGTGACGCGACCGAAGGCCACGTGCTTGCCGACGTCGCCCGTGAGGTAATACCCCTCGCCAATGGCCACGGAGGTGAGCCGCGTTGTGACGGCGACGCGAGCCATCATCTCGAGGCCAAGGGGCATGAGAAAGTGGCGCGCAGTGGCCGAGGGCGAGCCGTCGTGGTGAAAGCGACCGCCGAGCCCGTGGTGAACCGAGACGGCGCCCCCGGAGAAACCGTCGCTCCGCTCCCGGCCGATGACCGGACCCGCAGCGATCTGTGAAAAGGACGAACAGCCCGTGGCGAGCGCTAGACAGGCAATCGCGGCTGGGGTCGTTCGAATCACGCGGGTTGGGGTGGCACGCGCATCGCGCTCGCGCAAACGCCTTGGAGTGGGCGGGCAAACAAGTCCTGCTTCCACCGCGAGTCGAGAACGTGCGAGGTCCGGCTCGTAGAGCTGACGCGCTTCGAAACGGAACTGAGAGGGCAACACGCACAAAGAGCCCCAGACTCGTCAACGGTTCTCGTTGAATTGGCACGAGCCACGCTGCCGACTAGAGTCTGCGCCATGGATCGTTCGAGGGGTTTGCGGAGCGCGGTGGTGTGCGTGACGGCCTTAACGTCTCTGGCCCTCGTCGCGTGCAAGGATGACGACAACCAAACGAGTCAGCCCGCGACGGACAGCGGCACCTTCGACAGCGCGGTCGTGTCCGACGCCGGGACCGCCAGCAACGTCTTGCCCGACTCAGCGCCGCCGCCCCCACCTCCCGTCGGCCCCATCCTCGGGGGGCTCCAGTTCCCACTCGATGCGATTCCGACGGCCCTGGTGAAGCCCTATGGGATCGACAAGGACTTCGAGAGTGGGATCCAATCAGGTCAGTACCGGGCGGCTGTGGAGATGGGCACTCTCGACCGCACCAATCTGGCCCTCCAGTACACTTTTTGGGGTCGCAGCGAGACGCCGCTGCCGGGCGACGGTACCGGTTACCCCGTCTGGTGGACGAGCCTGCACTCGCCCGTGAACATGCTCTGCGCCGTGGAGAACACGGGCACGAACAAGGGCTACATTTTGGGCGTCATTGGCGGCCAAGACTTGCCGACACCTTCGCCTTACCCCGGACAGGAAGCGGCGTGCGGGTGGGAGCTCGTCAAGCACCCCACGGACAACAAGTACGCGATCAAGTCGCTCAAGTTCCCGCCCTCTGGCGGGAAGGCCACCTACCTCGGCAAGGTCCACGCGAGCGGCGTCGGAGCCGTCTATCACATCGTCCTGATGCTCGGGAACGTGGCGCCGACGAACGCCGATCCCATCGCGTGGTTCACCATGAACACGCTGACTCCATAGGCGGACTCCATGCGTGAGCGCGCGCGCGCGCCAGCCGCGCTCGCGCCATTGACGCGGCGGGCGGAGGCGCAGGCCGCGGCGGCGCCAGCGATGGCACTCGCATTGCTCATTGGCGGGTCACACCCTCGAAAGGATCCCGTCATGTCCCTCCGCAACGGTCTCACCAGCGCCATCGCCTTCGCCACGCTCGCTCTGCTCGCCGCCACCGGATGTTCGGCCAACGTCGAAGCGGGCGATGTGCCGGCAACGGAAGAGGCAACGGTCAACGAACAGGCGATCTCGGGGGACGGTGCTGGGAGCACTGACACGTCCACCGGCACCGTGGCCGAGAAGCCCAAGTGCGACCGGATGTGCGTCTACAACGCTTGCATGTCGAGCTGCAGGAAAGACCACCTGAGCCGCGGATGGTGCGATTCCTACTGCTTCTGCATCGCTGTAGGGCTCGGCGGCAGCCAGACCTGCTCGAACGTCGCGAGCGACACCTTCATCGACATCTGAGCGCAACGTCGCGCGTCGAGGGCGGCCGCGTTATTGCAGTCCGGCCCCCCCGTCGGTCGATGGCGCGTCCGCCACGTTCGCGTTGACTAGAAGTCTCGCGAACGTGGCTCGGCGCCCACGTCACATGCCGCGGCGCAAAGGCCGGGGCCTCACATGCCGGGGAGCGGCATGATCTCGACGATCTCGATGGCGCCGTCGGGCATCATGAAGTGCGGGTGGCCCTTCATGGTCTCAGCAAGCGCTTCCTTCGACTCGGCTTGCATCACCGAGTAGCCACCCAGGTCGTTGGTCGACGGCGAGCTGCCGCCGGGGGTAACGCGCAGGCTCTTGCCGAGCGGTGCGCCCATATCGACGAGGTTCGTTTGAGCCTTCTTGCTCCAGGCCATCCACGCGTCCATGCCGGCCTTCTGCTGCTCCGGCGTGGAGTTCTTCATTTGCTCGAAGGCGGAGTTCGGCGCTTTGTAGAGAACGAGAAACTTCTTCATGGGATCCCCCTGTGGAGCGCGCAACGCCTGTCGTCGCGCGGTAGAACCGGGTCTACCCGCGGCCACGGGACGCGGCAAGACAGGGCGCCGCCCAACGCTCCCTCGACTTCACCGCCCCGGGATCTTCATCCACATCGCCGTCTGGTCGCCTTCGTAGACGAGCGTGCCGCTTTGCGTGAAGCGGAAGTCGTATCGCGCCAGCACGTTCTCCGGCGTTTGCCGGAGTTGCTTGTGTGTGCACTCGAGGAGCATGGGCTCGCCGGGCTTCGCGAGGGCCTTGAACCGCGCGCCGTGGATGCGGCCGCCGTAGCCGATCCAGCCGGCGCGGTGGCGCAGGTCGAGCACGTAGTACGCGTGAACGAAGCCCATCATGCCGGTCATGTGGACCATCAATCCGCCGGAGACGTGGCGCGGATGAAAGACCGGGTCGGCGCGTTGCGTTCGCGTCAGCGGAAGCTCGTCGTGAGTGGGCATTCGCGCGACAACGCGGCCCGCCTCGCGTTCGACAGACACGATCTCCTCGAGCAGGAGTCCGTCGGGCGCATAGGGGCAGTCGGCGACGAACTCCGCATCGAGGGCCATGCGTGCACCATGGCTCAGTTGGGCGGGCCAGGAAAGAGGCTCCGCCCCCGAAACAACCTTGAGGCTCCCACGCGCCCTCGTGACTCATGAGGCGATCTCAGCTCGCGCAGGCGACGACGCGCGCCGATAAAGATCCCCGTGATTGGCGCCGGCACGCGCCGTGCACCCTCCAGCCCGCATTGGAGGCTGGTCATGAAAGGTCTTTCTTATCTCGTCGCGGGTTTCGTTGTCTCGTTGGTCGTTGGGTGCTCCGGCGCGCAGTCGGAAGAGGACGTCGACCAAGGCGCCGTCATTGGCGGCGAGGTTGCGACCCGCTGCGGACCGCCCACGGCGCCGAGGGGCGCGCGCGAGCAGTCACGCTGCGTGGAGCCAAGCGACCTCGACACGGCTCGTTCCTTCGTGGTGATCGAGCCGACCGAGAGCGGTGAAGGGTTCACCTTTGGCGTGACCGTCGACGTGCGCGGGTCGAGGCAAGTCTTCGTGTTCGCGGACAAGCCGTACGCGTCCGAGAAGGACGCGCAGAAGGGCGCCGCCGCGCTGCTGCGTGCTGGCCTTGACGCCAAGAACTTCAAGCGGGCCCAAGAGGCCGGCGGCCAGTACCTAACCATCTCCGGTGCCAACAACGTCGTCCTCGCCCGCACGACGTACGTCAAAGACGGCGACGTCAAGCGCGTGACCAACTCGGTTCGCAAGGCGCTCGCGTCGGCAGACCTCTCGGGCCTCATGAGCGAATACCGCGGTGCGTGGCGCGCCGACTACAGGGCGCGGACGTTCTCGCTCGTCGCCGGCAACGGCAAGGTCGTTCTCCAATCCCCGCGCGTGGACGGTGACGACGGCGCGTTCAACGACGCGATCTTCGGCACGCACGAGATCGGCGCCGCCGACCGGGCGGCGACGCTGCGCTCTCCGGCGGGCACGATCTGCCGCGCCATGGGCGAAAACGGCGTCGAGGCGTGGATCAGCGACAGCTTCGTCTTGACCGCCGAAACGACCGGCTATCGCTACCACATCGCGCAACTCGTTCCCGGAGCCGGTGACACCAAGAAGCTGGCCTCGAGTGCGACAACGTTCACGACCTGCGAAGGTGCCATCGAAGGCATCCAGACGGTGACGGGAATCCTCGCGAACATGCCGCGCGGCTGAGCGCAGTGTCACGCTGAACGAAGCGCGCCGTGCTCCTCGTGAGCCGGCGCGCTTTCGTCTTGCGTCGGGCTGCCCGAGGCCCCTTGCGTTGCGGGCCGTGCTGCTCCAGCCGACGCTCAGTTACCGCGGGACATGAGTGTTGCTCCTCGGTTTGAAGCGAGCCAACATTCCTCCATGCTCGGCGCTCGACGGGCCTTCGTAGTGGCGACCGCTTGTGTGCTCGCGGCGTGCCAGCGTACGGCGCCGAGCGAAGCGAAGGGCGTTGATGCGCCAAGCGCCGCGGCCACCGTGAGCGTCGCCAAACCCACCCCAGCCATGAGCGCCGCCCCCGACCTTGCGTGGCACAACCTGAGCTTCTTTCACGGCGACGGTGAACGCCTCGCGTTCGCGCGCGATGGCCGCGTGTTCTACGAGCGGCTCAAGGCCGACCGCTTGCTTCGGTGGGAGGTCACGCTCGAGGCGAGCGACGCCGCAACCCTCGCGGCCATCCATACGCGGCTCTCGAGCGCCGGTGCCGTGGTGCCAGAGCGGATGGGGATCCCCGATGAAGTGAGCGTGCTCGTCGACTATCGCGACAGTGGCGGCAAGCTTCAACGCGTTACGGTCTGGGAGGCCGATCTGGGAAAGTTGCCGCCCGGGCACGTGGTGTCCGAGCTTCGTGGCGCCGTAATGCGCGTGGGCGAGCGAATCGCGCGGCTCGGGCCCGGCACGCCGGTGGGGCCGGACGCCGCCGCCGCTTGGCCACCGGCGTTCCCCGCGCGGTGACGCGATGCGCGCATGGCGGGACAGCGACATCTTGTCCATCGCGCCGTCGGAGGAGAGTATGTCGCCCATGAGCGAGGGGTCTTCGACGATCGCGCGGCCTCGACGCTCGCTACCCGTCGTTTGGCTGGCGTCGCTCGGCTTTGCGCTGGTGGCGCTGTCGGTCGGCGGCGAAGGCTGCGGCGGCGCCACGCAGGGCCCCGACGACGCGGGTGACGCGGACATGGACGCGGTCGGTAGGGACAGCTCCTCAGAAGCAGGGGCGGCACCAGAGGGCACGTCCAGGGTGCCGCCCCGAGCCCCTCCTCAAACCGTCTTGTGCGACGCCAGTGTGGTCGACGAGGAGACCGGCGTCTGGCGCGAGGTTCTATGCCCGCACTGGCCCACCACGTGCGTCGGGGGGTGGCTCGTCGAGTACTTCGCCGAGTCTCCGTTTTGCCTCAGGTACACGAGTCGTGCACCGTTCACCTGTCAGTACACGGCGCTCGTCAGCGACTGCGAATCGACCGGCGGGTACTGCTCCCCAGAAGAGGGGTGTCAGGGCAGCGGTCGCGTCCTCGTCAAGTAGTCCTCCGCGGCGGCCAAAATGCCGCGAGGAGCGTCACCATCAGCCAGCCAAAAATGTCCGGGTGCGCCGTCGTCTCGAAGATCGCGTGCAGACCGCACGCACCAATGACGGCGACGACGCGGGTCCGAGGGACGAGCAGCAGGACGGCGAGCCCAAGCTCGGCGGCCACGGTGCCCCACGCCGCCGCCACACGTGCCCCTGATGAAGCGAGCACGAGGTGGCTAAAGGCTCCGTCGATAAAGCGATGGGTGGCGAGGCGCCTCAAGGTCTCGCCGGCGAGCCACGCGGCGTTCAATTTCGCGATGCCGCCCCACACGTAAATCGAGACCACGAAGCCTCGAAGGAGCCAAACGCTCGACACGGGCGATGCGGTAGCCTGGCCTCTCTGACCCAGCAGCGTGTGCACCTCCGCTCCGTCACCGAGGGCCACGAGCAGCGTGGCCACCAGCAACGTGTTGTACGTGAAGATGAACGACAGCGGCTCTTGCGACCAGACGAGGTAACCGGCAAGCGCAGCCGTGACGCCCGCCACCCGAGCGTGCACGCCCAAAGCGAAGAGCAGTGCCGCCCCCGTTCGGACGACACAGAGGGCCTTCACGAGCGCGATGGGCAAGAGCACGCCAAAGAGGCCCATGCGGTACGCCTGCTCATCGGGCCACCCGTAGAGGGGTCCGCCGTGATGGCGAAGCAGACCCGGGACCCACTCGAGCAGTGGTGTCGTTCGGACCACGAAGAACGCGCCGACGACAGCGCGAATCGCGCCCAGGCGTCGAGCCTCGAAGGCCGTTACCGCGAACATGGGCGCCTTCGACTCTCGAAGGTTTGCGTCGTCGCCAACACGTCGTGGCGCTCGACGAGCCTCACAGTGACGAAGCGAGCGGTCGGCTCGACGAGGCACGCGGCGCCCGCGAGATCATCCAGGTGCATGCGCATCATCCGGTGCACGGGGCCCGTGTGGAAGTGATCCGCGCCAACCATCGCCGTTCGCGCGGCGCCCGTGAGGGCCGTCGCGACCTTGGTCGCCGCAATGGGAAACGCGCGTTCCGCCGCGTCCTCGCCGCGGATCTCAATCCTCGACTCGGCGATGTCGGCGAACATCGAGTAGGCCAAGCGGCCGCTGCCATCGAGGTACGAGGCAGCGGGGATTGCGAACGCGACGAAGAAGAGCACGATGCCGTGAAGGCGCGCGATCTTCATCGGGTGACACTACTGGGAATCGCGCTGGGCGGCCTCCCGTTCCAGCCTTTGAATCCCGCCGAGCTCGTCGCCACCCCCCCGCGATGTGCGAATTTCGTCGGTTCCCTTTGACGCGTCGCGCGCTTCGCGAGAGACACAGCCATGGACACCGTCGCGTATTCCGAGCTTCTCGTGCGTTTCGGCAAGGACTTGGTGAGCATCGCCGAGGGTGCCGAGGCGGCCGCTGGCAACACCATCGAAGGCGATGAGCGCACCATCGCCATCGCCGCCGCGCGACGGAAGTTCGCCGACTATGCCGAAATCATCGACACCCTCGACGAAGAGTCGAAGGCCTTGAAGACACAGTTCACCAAGCGCTTCGCCACCAGCGTCGACCTGATCCGCGCCTCGCTCACGAAGATCGACGGCGGCTGACGGCGCGCCCGAACGCGCCAAGCCGCTCGCGCTCGCTCCTCTGGACACAGATGCGCAAGGGTTGCGCCCCCCGCTTTGACCGGGGACTTCTTGCCAGCGTTCCGGCTTAGTCCCTACTCGCAACAGACGAGGCGAGTAGAAGTCGCGCCATGAACGTACGGAACACCTCCGCCTCTGTCTCGAAGCTCGTCCTCACCGCCGCCGCGCTCCTCGCCGGCTGCAGCAGCGAGGCGCGCGATCTCGGTGAATCCGAGGAGGCGATCCTCGGTGGCGCCCTCGACACGAACAACACGTTTGACGTCGGCGTTTGCACCGGGCCTCTCGTGACCGACGCGACCGTGGGTCCCGTTGGCACGTGCCGGACGGGCGCCGTGAAGTGCTCCGGCACGCTCATTGGGCCGAACCTCGTGCTCACCGCGCGCCATTGCGTGCACACGGCGGAGCCGAACGTCGGCGCCGCGACGCCGCCGCTGTTCTGCGAGCAACACTTCACCGAGACGGCGTTCCGCGAGGGCGGCACGCGAGTCACCACCAGCTCGTCTTTGTTCGTCGGAAGCCCCAAGTGGTACGACGTCGACAAGATCCTCTTTCCGGCGACGAACTCGTTCTGCGACGACGACATCGCGCTCTTGATCCTCGCTAAGCCGGTGCCCTACGCCGAGGCGCGGTATGCCGGCGTCGACTTCTCGCGTGACATCGCCAAGCACCCGCCGAAGGAAGTGGCCCTCGTTGGGCGCGGCGTCGTGACGGAGGAGTTCTCCGTTGATCCCGTGACGCTCGACGTGACCGGCACCGCGAACGTGGACCGCGGCGACTTGCAGCGCCGCGTCGCAGAGCACGTGCCGTTCAAGTGTGCCTCGAACAAGGCCGGCAAGTGCACCGTCGCCGATCACTCGGTCCTCACGACGCACTCCTACACGCTGACGACGGGGCAATTCCTGGTGGGCCCCGGCGGCGGTAGCGGCGACTCGGGCTCCGCGGTCTTTGACCAAAAGAAGTTCGACAAGAAGTTCCCGCGCGTCCTCGGCGTCTACGCGTGGGGCACCATCGGGCCCGATGGCAAGAGCAACGCCGGCGGCGCCGTTCGCGTCGATCGGCACCGCGACTTCATCATCGACGGCGCCATCGAGGCAGCGTGGCACGGCCTCGTCACGAAGCCCTGGTGGCTCGCCGACGCCGACGGCACGAAGAACTAACGCCCGCCGTCGAGCGGCGGGGCGAAGCCGCCGCTCGGTCAGCGTCACCGCTTCTTCGCGACCACGACGTATTGATGCGGTAGCGACTCCTCGGCGAGGCGGCTCTCGAAGCCGCCCGCTGCGAGCTCGGCCATCACGGATTCCGGTGAGAGCCGGTGCTTCGCTGGCGGCCCTTTCGGGGCGTCACGCGTGAAGTCGACAACAATCACGGCGCCGCCGGGCTTCAGCGCCGCCGCGAGCCTCTTCGCGTAGGCGCCGCGGGCGTCGATGTGATGCCACGTGTCGACGATGAGGAATCGGTCGACGCCTTGCGGGAGGTCGGACCCGTCGAGGGCGACGCGGCGCGCCTCGACGTTCATCAGTCCGTCGCGGGATGCGCGCTTCGCCATGTGATCGACCATGTTGGGTTCGATGTCGAGGCCGATGACCTTGCCGCTGGGCCCCGCGGCCTTCGACAAGCGCGCGAGGAAGTAGCCGGTGCCGGCGCCCAGATCGACGACCGTCTGGCCCGCGGTGATGGCCATCAGCGATACGACCTCGTCGGGCTTCTGCCAGCCGTCGCGATCGACGGCGTCGAACTCGCGGCTCCAGCGTTCGGCGTCGGCGAACGAATGGTGGACCGTGCCGGGGTGGTGGTCCTCCGCGTGATGCTCCCGGTGGTCATGCGGCGGCGGCGGCGGCGGCGCCGCGCAGCCGGCGGCGGTGGCGATGACAACCACGAGAACGGAGGGGGTGAAGGCGCACCGAAGCGAATGGCGAAGCATCGCCCGCAGCATAGGCGCTTCGGCGTGTCGGCTCGCCACCTACTCGCACCCTGAGGCGACACTCGACCGCGCTTCGGATCCAGCGAGGCGGCCCCTCGACGGCGCAACGTTTTCGCGCTTTGGGTGGTGCTCGCCTTCGCCGCCAACTCGTTGAAAAATCGGCCATCTTCGGCGGCGTTTTTTGCCGTCGGCGGAACGGCGCCGTGGGCACGACGAGTGCAACGCTCTCGTTCGATGACGCGCTTCCCTCTCGTGCTGCTCGCTGCCGTGGCGGGATGCAAGCCAGCGACGGCAGAGCCGAAGTCCAGCGCGCCCGTCGGGAGCGCTGTCGAAGAGTCCGGTACCGCCGTTCACGGTGTTCGGCGCCGCGCGCAAGTTGACGCGCCGGTCGTCGTCGACGGCAAGCTCATGGCGTTCCTCCGCTTTGGTGAGGTGCCGGCCACGCTCGCCCCGACGACGTCGCCGCTCGATGGCAAGCCCAAGGCTCGCTACTACCGGCTCGGCGAATACCTCGCCGCGCTCGGTGTCGACGTGGCCCGCGTCCGCGCCGTTCACGTCGGCGGCAACGGCCACCGCTTCGCGAGCATCGAAGGCACCGAACTTCGCCGCGAGCCGAACCGCTTCCTCTTCGACTTTCGTCTCGAGCGGACCGGCATTCCCCGCACCGGCTGGTGGACCAGCGGCCTAAAGAACACCTTCCGCGTCGACGAGATTCGCCAACTGCTCGTCTACGTCGATCGCGCCGTGCCGGCGCTCCATGCAAAGAGGAGCTGCTACGCGGGCGCCGACGATCGCACCTGCTCCGAGGCCATTCCCTACCTCGAGGGCACCCTCGAAAAGGGGACGCGCCTCTACCTGGATGGTCGCCTCGTGGGGCAAGTGAAGCGCCGCCGCATCGGCGCCGACGTCGCCTTCGAAACGTCGCAAGGTGGAGCGCGCTACGACCTCGGCAAGCTCCTTCAGAAACACGGCGTCGCGGTCGGCGCCGCGGCCTCCGTCGAGCTAACGGCCGGCGACGATCTCGTCGCCCGCGCGACCGGTGCGGAGGTGCTCTCGGCGCGGGTTAGCTTCGGGCTCCCGAACCACCAGCACGGTCGCATCGTCGTCGGGCTCCCCGCCGCTTTTCAGGCGCCTCACGGCAAACCCGAAGAGCGCGACGTCGACATCACCGCCGTCTCCGTCACCACCGCGCCCGCTCGCGCCACCACCCAGCGCGCCCTCGTCGCCGTGGAGGACGCGTCGTCCTTGGCGTCGGCGGACGACCTGCTCACGCTCGCCACCGCCGACTGACTCATCGCCACTTCACGCTCGCGAGGAACCTGCCATGTCGATGACCCGCACCGCCTTCTTCACCACGCTTCTCACGACGGGCCTCTTGGCCTCGGCGGCGGCGGCACAAAACAAGCCCGCCGTGCTGCTTCGCACGGCGACGTCGCTTGCCTACGAAGCGCCGAACGGGGCGGCCGCGGTGGCGAAGAACACGGGCGCCGGCGTCATGGATGCGAAGCCGACGTTTCGCAAGATCGTGAACCCTGACGGAAGCTTCAAGGTCCGCATCGGAACGATCTTCACGATCTCGTCGCCGACGGCGAACAACGACGGCAGCCACATGCAAGGGTCGATCTTCTTTTCGGACCTCACGGCCGACAAGGGGCTCGTGCACCTCGGCCGCGTTGACATGCCCATCTTGAATGGCGAGCGCGCCTTCATGCGGCCGCTGCTCGGACTAGGCCAGCAGCTCAACTTTGCCCTCGCCGTCTTCGCGACGGAAGACAACGGCGCGAACAACAACCCGCAGACGTCGGCCTTCGTCACGACCACGTTGGAGCAACCGGGCATGCCGGCGGGGGCCATGGTGCCCATCGTCAACAGCACCCGCGGCGGCGATCGGCTCACGAAGCCCACGAACCTCGTGTCGCTCACCGACCAAGCCAACAACGACCAGACCTTCGGGCCGCACAGCATCTGTCCGCTGGGGCTCGAAGGCACCGGCGAAGCCTTTCTCGTCGGCATGCAGCGCAACAACGCCAACGCGATGGTCATGAAGATCCTCGTGGAGGCGGCGCCCGGCGGCGCGAAGGTCACGGTCCCGTACTTCAAGCAGCTCGTGCAGGACGCCAAACACTGCCGCCCGCAGGTGACCTGCCCCTTGCCCGGTTCGTACGAGGCTTACATGACCACCGTCGAGGGCAACAACCAGCCCGCCGACGCCATCGCGCTCGTGAAGTTCGACGCGCGCACCGGCAACGTGATCCAGTCGAAGAACATCGTGGAGTCGGATCCGAACGGCACCAACACCGGCACGAAGATGCACGCCGTGCAGAACTCGGGGCTGATTCACTTGGGCGGCGGCCTCGGCGCCATGGGCTTTCAGAAGTCCGCCAACGCGAAGAACAACAACAACAACCAAGACGGTCACTCGGGCGGCGTGAACCTGTCGTCCCTCGTCACCGTTCGCCTCGCCGATCTGCAAGTGCTCGAGGCCGTCGACAACGTGGCGCCCTACCAGCGGCACGCCTTCAGCTTTCCGATGATCTTCGGTGCAGGCATGGGCAAGCCGGCCATCGGCGTCATGGGCGGGTCGTCGACGGGTATCGGCAAGGGCAAGCTCCAGATCGTGGAGGTCGACGCCGTCGGCAAGCCGAGCGTGAACCCGAACCTGCGGCTCGAGGTGTCGCTCTTTTCCGACGTGGCCAACCTGCCGGCGCGGGGAAAGCGAAACCCCAACAACCAAGGCGCGGGCTTCCTGAACGGCATCGGCGGCATCGAGAATCCCGGCTACGGCAAGCCGAACGGGTTCATCCCCGAAGCGCGCACGTTCTTCCTGACGACGCTCCCGGGCTTCGCCAAAGACCCGGGACAGTTTCCTGGCACCAACCGCGAGAGCCTTTGGATCTCGCTCGTTCCGGCGACGTGGGACGAGAAGATCGACGCCGTTCCCGGGCCCGTGACGGCCGACGTGAAGCCCGGGCCTTCTCCGAGCGCAGCCGCCTCTGGAGCCGCCGCGGCGCCCGGCACCCCGCCCGCGGCGAATTTGCAGGGCATTGCTGGCGCCGACCTGGGCGCCACGAACGACGGCTGCTCGTGTCGCACCACTGCCGCCAATGCCGCCGATGGGCGCGCCGGTCTCGTCGGGTTACTCTTCGCGGTGGCGACCGTCGCGCGTCGCCTCCGCCGTCGGGAGACCCAATCGTCATGATGGACCGCGTCTCGCGCTGCTACCTCGGAGGGCTCGGTGCCATCGTGCTCGTGGCGCATGCAGCCGCGTGTAGCGACGCGGCGAGCAACACGTTGAATCCCGGCGCCACCGCGCCGACCGGCACCGCGCCCGCCCCGACCGCCGCGCCGAGCGGCTCCACCTCGGCGCCTCAACCCTTCGGCGCGCCGCCGAGCAGCGGGCCGGGCAGCGCGTCGTCTTCCGCGCATCAGTTCTTCGTCGCGAAGGTCTACCCGGCGATCCAAACCACGTGTGGCGCGTGCCACGCGACCGGCACGGCGGGCGCGCCCATGTTCCTCCAGGGCACAGCCGACACCGCCTACCAGAGCCTCGACGCTCGCGGGATGATCGTGACCTCGAGCTCGCTCCTCTCAAAGGGCACTCACGCCGGCGGCGCGGCGCCGGCGCTCGCTCCCGCGCAGGCCGCCACGATTCAGGAGTGGCTCGCCCTCGAAGCCAAGGAGCGCGTGGGGCAGGCGGCGCCCGTGAACATCCTCGAGAAGGTCGGCTCTTGCTTCAGCCAAGGGCTCTTCGAAGCGATTCAGTGGGGCGCGCTGAAGACGGTCGCGCGCACGAACGAGAACCCCGACCAATGCACCGATTGCAACGACGCGCGCTGCGCGACGTGCCACACGGCCGGCGACAATGGCTTCTACATGGGGGTGGCCTCGGGTGTCGAACCGGACATCAAGACCTTTGAAGGAACCAAGAAGACGCCGTTCATCACGCGCTACATCGGCTTGAGCGGCACGCAGCCGGTGCCGTCGTATGGCGTGCGCATCAAGGCCCAAGCCGTGGCCGTCGGCCCCGACTACTCCCACCCCAAGTTCGTGCTCACGCCGGAGCGCGAGAACGCCATCAACGTCTTCGTGTCCGACGCCATCACCAAATACAACGGCAAGCTCTGCGGCAACTGAGCGGTCGTCATCGAGCCGTCGCTGGCCGCCGCCGCGTCGCCTCGCTTGGTGACGGCGTCGACGACGGCGACGCGAGGCCAAGGAAGGTCCGCATGTTCTCCACCTCTTCCTCCAAGGCGCGGCGAAAGGCCGGCCCCCGCGGCGCCGCACCGCTCACGAAGCCGAGGTCGACGTCGAGTTGGCCGCCTCCGGCGGAGAGGTTCGCCCAGCCCACGACGTCGTCGCGCCACAAGAGCGGCAACGCGTAGTAGCCGCGCACGCGCTTCTTCGCCGGCGTGTACGCCTCGAAGCGGTACGCCCATCCCCAAAACAGTTCGAAGCGGCGCCGATCCCAGACGACGGGATCGAAAGGCGCGAGCAGGTGCAGCGTCTCCGGCTCGCCGGCATCGAGGGGCTCCTCATCGGGCGGCCAGAGCCATTCGGTTCCATCGAGCGTGACCCGCGGCCACGTCGCCTTCGCCCGCGTCGCCGCGGCCTTGAGCGAGGCGGCGAGCTGCGGCGCGCCGTAGCGGAGCATGCTCGCGAGCTGGCCTAGGCTCCTCGCGGGGAGCGGTGCGTACTTCTTCGCCGCCAGCCAGAGGAGCGCGTTGGCTCGGTCTTCTGGCGCCGCGTCGCTCGTCTCGATGGGCGCGAGGTCGCGTGGAGCATAGACGCGCACGCCGGCTTCGCGGCGTACGACGCGCAGATGGCCGCGGTAGTGCAGCGCATCGAGCAAGTGCGTCGTCGCGTTCGAGGTGCCGCCCCAGTAGTTCTTGACCTTCGCGCTGCCGAAGCGCGCCTCCACGTCGCGCGGGTGCACTTCGGGCCGCGTGCGCGCGAATCGCAGGAGCGCCTTGGCTCGCTTCGCCGTGGCCGCGTCCCACGCGCGACGTGGCACCCGAGGGTGCATGAGCGCGAGGTGCTCGCGGGGCAAGTAGCCGTAGTTGACGAGGCAGTCTTCTTCGAGGCCGAGCTCTCCATAGGCCCGATCGAGGTCGAAAGCCCGATAGTTTACGACGCGCGGTCGCAACGTCAGATCTTGGGCGCGCGCCGGTGCGCGAATCGGATCAGCCTGCACGAAGCCAAGCCGTGCGACCGCCAGCCGCAGCGAGACCGGAGAAAACAAGCTGCGTGCGATGGCGTACCGCCTGAGGGCCTTTCGCGTGAGGTGCAAGGTCGCCCGATCGTAGGCCAGGTCGGCCCTCGGAGGGCGATGTTGAGGTAAGAAGAGGCATGGCGTCTGTGGTGCGGGGTCGCGGTCGTGCTCGGCGCTGGGCCGTCGCCTTGCTCGTCCTTCTGCTCGCGGGCGGCGTGGTCCTCGTCGCCGTGCTGCCGGCGCTCCTCAAGGCGCGGCTCGCCTCGGAGGCGAAGTCGCGCGGCATCGACCTTACCGTCGAAAGCGCCTCGGTCTCGTGGGCGGAGGTGAGCTTCTCGCGCCTCCACGGCACCGATCCATCGGCGCCCTCGGTGACCTTCGACGCCGACCGCGTGCGCGTGCGGCTCTCGGGCCTGACGCCGTCGGAGATCGTCTTGGAGAGGCCCATCGTGACGTTGGCAGATGGCGAGAAGTCCATCGCTGCCGCCCGCGCCATCGAGGCTCGCTTGAGGAGCCACGGTGGCGGGGCGTCCACGTCGGGCGCTCCCGGCGGTCAGGGAAAGGCTCCCACCGTGACGGTGAGTGATGGCAGCGTCGTTGTCGACAACGTCCCCGTGGGCGCGCTCGGTCTTGTCGCGCGCGGCTTGCGGGGCTCCCTCGACGGCGCCGGGGCCACGTTCTTCTTGGAGGGCGAGCTGGCCGTACTTCAGGGCGGCAAGCCCTTTCGCGGACCGTGGCAGCTTGCGTGGCGGCGCACACCGGAGGGCGATGAACAAGTCGTGAGACTCGCGCCCGGCGCGCCCGAGGCCGCGACGCTCAAGCGCGTGACGCGCGGCGCGAGCGCTCACATCGAGGTGCGCGTCAAGTCGCAGAAGGCGAGCGCCATGGGCCTCGTGGACCTCGCCGCGTTCCCCGGTGACGCGACGCTCGACGTTGACATCGCACACGACAAGGTCGGACTAAAGACGAGCGGCCGCGTCCACGTGGCCACCTCACGACTCAACCTCAAAGGTGCCGCGATGGCGGCGAAGGCGCAGCTCTCGTTTCGCTACGAAGGCGACGAGAAAGTGGCTCGCCTCGCCGATGGCACGTTCGCCTTTGGCCCGTTGCAAGGCACGGCCTCGGGCTCGGCCTCGTTTGGCGCGAGCCCCAAGGTGCATCTCGAGCTCGCCTCCGCGAAGACGCCCTGCCTGAACATGGTCCGCTCCGCGCGCGAAGACGCGCTGCCTGGCCTTGGCGCTGCGATGGCGGCCTTCGGGCTCGAGCGTGCCGTCGAGAAGGCCGTGACCGGCGACGTCTCCATCTCGGCCATCGTCGACCTCGACGTTGCGCGCCCTGACGAGGCCCGCGTCGTCTTCACGCCCATCGGCGGATGCAGCGTCGAGCTACCGTTTTTCCCTGCCCTGCGCGTCACGCCATGACTCACGGCTGACCCTCACGGCGCGGCGCGGCGGCGACGAAGGCTCATGGCCGCGAAGACCATGGCGAGGGCCGCGAGGGCCGGCGTACTGGCGCGCGAGCCTTGTCCGATGGCACACGCGTGGCAACCGGGTCGCTGCGCGACCTCGCTGCCGCCGCCGCCGCCGCACGCGCACGCAGCTTCTTCTTCCGCGGTCTTCACGGCCTTCATGCAGGTGAGCTGCGTGGGGGTGAGGCAAACCGTTCCGGTGCAAAACGGCGATTCGGTTCCGAACGCGACCGTGACGTTCGTCGTCTCGCCGGGCCTAATGAAGAGCGTCTGATTGGCGACGAGGGGTTGCTTGTCTTTGCCAACGGCGTGGCCGCGAATCACGTGCTCACCGGGGTTGACGGAGTAGGTCTTGCCAAGCGCCCCCGGCGCGATGGCTCGATTGTCGAACTCGATCGCGACGTCCGTTACGTCGCTCGGACTCAGGGTGAACGTGACGCGCGCCGCCATGTCGAGCAGCCGGCGTGCGAGCGCCCTCGTGCGCTCCGCCTCGGCCGGCGGCGCACCCGAAGACGCGAGGGCGCCGAGGACGTCGTGCGTCTTCTTCAGCGCCTCGATGACGTGCCCTTTCGATGCGAGCGCTTCCGCCTCGTCGAGCGACGCGGCGACCGAGCCCGCGTCTCCTTGTGCTCCCGCATCGGCCGGGGCGTGAGCCTGCGCGTGAAGGAGAGAGGTTACGCAAACGACTGCGCACGCCAGCGCCGCGCCCATCGCCGTCTTCCTCGCCGCGGCGCCATGCAGATTCATCAGCTGCGATGGTACGCCACGTCGCCGAGCTACCCGGCGCCCTCTTCGTCGGCATCACCGAAGATCGCCAGGTCGGCGCGGAGCGCTTCGCCCGCGTCCTCGAGGAGCCAATCGCAGCGCTTCTCAAGGCGCGCGAGGAAGGCGTGCAGGTCCTCGTCGACGATGGCGCCGGAAGGTGGAACGAACGTCACCACGCGCCAGACTCCATCCGGCGTCGGTTCGAACCAGACGCAGTCGGGCTGATCGCCGCGCTTGTCGGCGAACACGAGGGCCGTAGGTGGCACGATCGGACGTCCGTCGACAGCGCTCTTCTTCAGGGCCTCGCTGCGCTCGTGACCGCTCGAGCCTGGCATCATGTCCGATGCGGCCAAGAGATCGAAGAAGAGGAGCAAGCCTTTGGCGCCGTTCGTTCGTCGCAGGAGCCAGGCAAGCTCCGGCGGAAGCGCGAACCCGAGGTGCGCCTCCAACACCGAAAGCTCGGCCGGTGTTGCGCCCGGCGAGAGCGCGACTTCGTCAATCACGGCGAGCTCGGCGAGGGCGCGCGCCTTCGCGAGGAGGCGATCGAGCCTTTGATCGAGCTCGTGAAGAGGAGCCGGCACGGGCGAGCCATCAAATCAGCTTGCAGCGCTTTGCGGTAGGCTCGCGACGTGCCCGCGGTCCGCGAAATAGCCCCGAGCGACCTGCCCACGGTGCTCGCCATCAACAACGCGCACGCCGCCGAGCTGAGCCTCCTCGACGCGGCGCAGTTGGAACGGCTCGTCGCCGCTGCGGCGGCGCGCTTGGCCCTCGGACCGGAGGGCGCTCCCGACGCCTTCCTCATAGCCTTCGACGAACGAACGCCGCCTCAGGGACCGAACCATTCGTGGTTCTTGGCGCGCCACCTCCGCTTCCTCTACGTCGACCGCGTGTGCGTCGCCGCGCACGCGCAGAAGCGGGGTTTGGCGCGGGCGCTCTACGAGGCTCTGATGGAACACGGCCAAGCGGTCGGCGTGCCGCTCCTCTGTTGCGAAGTGAACGCCGAGCCGCCCAACCCGGCGTCCGACGCGTTCCATCTCGCCATGGGCTTTATGCCCGTTGGCGAGGCCTTCTTGCCGGACCGCGGCAAGACCGTTCGGTACTTCGAGCGACGCCTCTGAGACCGCCGATCGACGCGCATCGAGTCTCGGAGTAAGGGCCACCGATGGTCACGGCTCGCGCGCGCCACTTCGCTCTGATGCTCCTCTGTTCGCTCGCCTCATGCGGAGCCCAAGCGCCAAAGGCCGCGGCGCCGCCGCCTGCCGTGGCGACGCCGTCGCCCGCGATGTCCGAAGCGCCGCTCGTGCCGTACGAGCTCAAGGAGCCCGCTGATGTCGCGCGCGCCTTCCGTGAGCACTACACGAAATACGTGCAGATGATCCCTATGCGCGACGGAACGCGCCTCTACACGGCCATGTACGTTCCGAAGGATCAGGCTCGCAAGTACCCCATCATGCTGCTGCGGACGCCCTACGGCATCGCGCCTTATGGCGTCGACAACACCCCTTCCGACAAGAACCCTCGGTCCATCGAGGTGGCGGCGCCGTCGGCCGCCTTCGTCCGCGATGGCTTCATCTTCGTTCAGCAGGACGTTCGCGGTCGCATGATGTCGGAAGGCGCGTTCGCCGACGTACGGCCGCGCCGCGCAGGCGTCGGGCCCAAGGACATCGACGAGGCGACCGACGCCTGGGACACCATCGACTGGCTGATAAAGAACGCCCCCGCTAACAATGGCAAGGTCGGCGCGTGGGGCATTTCCTACCCGGGCTTCTATGCGGCGCAGGCCAGCATCGACGCCCATCCGGCGCTCAAGGCGGTGTCGCCGCAGGCGCCCGTCACCGAGTGGTTCATCGGCGATGACTTCCACAGAAACGGTGCCTTGTGCCTCGCCGACGCCATGGGCTTCTACGCGAACTTCGGCAAGGTGCGACCCAAGCCCACGGCGAAGTGGGCGTGGGACTTCGACACCGAGACCGGCGACATCTACGACTTCTACTTGCGGCTCGGTCCCGTCGCCAACGCGAACGCTCGCTACCTCGAAGGGAAGATTCCCTTTTGGAACGACATCGTGCAGCACGGCACCCGCGACGCCTTCTGGCAGGCTCGCGATCCGCGGCCGCACTACAAGGCCACCAAGCCGGCCGTGATGACCGTCGGCGGGTGGTTCGACGCGGAGAACCTTTGGGGGGCCCTCGAGACCTACCGCAGCATCGAGCGGCAGGGCCGCGGCGAGAACACGCTCGTCCTGGGGCCCCGGTTTCACGGCCGCTCGGCGCGCTCCGAAGGCGACCGCCTCGGCGATCTGACCTTCGGGGCGAAGACGTCGCTCACCTACCGCGAGCAGGTGGAGCTGCCGTTCTTCAAGCGGCACTTGAAGGGTGCGCGCGTGGCGCCGCAGGCCGAGGCGGTGGTCTTCGAGACGGGAACGAATCGATGGCAAGCCTTCCCCGCGTGGCCACCGGCCGGCGTTCGCGAAGCGACGCTCTTCTTTCACGGCAAGGGCGGCCTCGATGAGTCCTCGCCGCGGCTCGGCGAAGAAGGTCCGGGCGCCGATTCCTTCATGAGCGATCCCGGCAAGCCCGTGCCCTACCAAGCGGCGCCATCGTCGCGCATCGACCGTGAGCACATGGTCGCCGACCAGCGCTTCGCGTCGCGGAGGCCCGACGTCGTCGTGTACAAGAGCGGCGAACTCGAGAGCGATGTGACCATTGCCGGCCCCATCGAAGCCGATCTGTGGGTCACCACCACGGGGACCGACGCCGACTGGGTCGTGAAGGTCGTCGACGTGTTCCCGGAGAACGCGGAAGACCCTCAACCGAACCCCAAGGGCGTCCGCATGGGCGGCTACCAAGCGCTCGTTCGCGCCAACGTGATGCGCGGCAAGTTCCGAACGAGCTTCGAGAAGCCGGAGCCCTTCAAGCCCGGGGAGCCGACACGGGTGCGGTTCTCACTCCCCGACGTGCTTCACACGTTTCGCGCGGGCCACCGCATCATGGTGCACGTGCAAAGTACATGGTTCCCGCTCGTGGATCGGAACCCGCAGCGCTTCCTCGACATCTACCAGGCCAAGGACAGCGACTTTCAGACGGAGACCCACCGGGTCCTGCGCACGCCGGAGCGCGCGTCGTCGCTTCGCGTCAACGTCCTTCGGGGCCGCCTCCCTGCGAACACCGGCCCGGCGAACACGGGGCGCTGACTCGCACCTTTCCTCCGGAGCGAGCTGTGGGCTGGCCACGCCGCAGGGCAAATGAGGACACGCCCGGTGCGCTAGGCGATACGCTCGCGCTGTGAAGCTCGCTCGCGTCCGGATCCGTGCGCTCTCGCCGTTTGCCGACGTGACCGTCTCCTTCGTCGACGACGGCACGCCGCGTCCCCTCACCGTTCTCTTCGGCGGCGATCGCACCGGCAAGACCACCTTGCTCGCGACCATCGCATCGACGCGCCCCGGCTTCGCTGCGCCGCCGCCGCCGAGTCGGAAGTTCGGTGACGCGGCGCCGATGGTGATTTGCGACTACGTCCTTGGTGAGGAAGACGAGGAGCGGCCCCACCTGCTCCGCGTCAGCAGCCCGACGGCGGTTCTCGAAGGCGAGTCGCCCGACGAGACGGCCTTTCGTCGGAAGGAGCAGGCGCTCTTCGATCGGCGCGCGCAAGAGCAGGGGGGCTTCGCCTGCGTGATGATCTCCGGCGTTCGCTGGTTCTCAAGGACGCCGAACCTCCTGACGCAGCCAGAGCGGACGGTCGGTCGATTCGACGTGAGGGCGCCCCCCGTCGTCGAGGATGCTACGCGGGCCGACCTGACAAGGGAGACCAAGCAGGTCCTCTCGTACGCAGTCATTGGCGCGACGCTCGCCGCCGCAGAACGGCAGAAGGGCGCTACCCTCGACGCGAAAGGCGCGCACCTTATCGCGCTTCGAGAAGCCTTGGAGGAGACGCTCCTCGTGTTGCTCGAGCCCTTCGGTCGCCGCTTCGAAGGCGTGGCGCTCGACACGTTGGAGCCGATCTTCCGAGACGCGGAGGGACGCACCACCGGCTTCGAAGAGCTCCCCCGCGGCGCTCGCCACCTGGTGGCCATCGGCGCCTCGGTCCTCCGCGCCATCGGCGGAGCTGGCCCCGGCGCCCTCGGCAGGTCGCTCCGGGAGCGCGACTGCGTGGCGCTGGTCGATGACATCGAGGCGGGGCAGGACCAGGCCACGCTGCGAGCGCTCCCGGGCCTCTTGCGCCGGGCCATTCCCGGCGCCCAGTGGATTCTCAGCACCGCGTCGCCAGCCGTCACGAGCGCGTGCACGCGCGGCGAAACGGTGGCCTTGCGCCGCGCCGAGTCGCCCGGCGTCGACGTCGCCGACGACGACGAAGCGATGCTGCATTGAGGCCGGCGCGGGCCGCTCTCGAGGCACGGTGCATGCGTTCAGGCCACCAACAGAAGGGCGCCGCGGCCACCGAAAGGCCACGCCCTTGCGCATCCGAAGAAGGGCGACTACGGTCCGTTCCCCACTCGGAAGACGGCCTTGTGCCGTCGCGCCCGCTTCGGAATCAGGAGTACGTATGGCTCGCGTTACCGTTGAAGACTGCCTCGAGCGCGAAGAGAACCGCTTCGCGCTGGTCGTGCTTGCCTCCACGCGCTGCCGTCAGCTGATGAAGGGCTCGACCTCGCTCGTTCCGTCGAAGAACAAGGCCGCCGTTACGGCGCTTCGCGAGATCGCCGCCGGCAAGGTCCACTACGACCGCAACAGCCACGAAGTGGTCTCCGAGTGGATCGACCGCCAGAACAAGATCACGATCCTCTGACGTGACGCGCTCCGCCGGCCGTCGCGTGCTCGCGCAGCTGCGCGGCACCGTCCGCGATCTTGAGCTGCGCGCCGGCGCTTCAGCACACTACGAAGATCCGGCCTACTACGGCTCGACCTATAAAAACCGCGTCGCCGACGTCGCGTATTACGTCGACTTGGCGCGCGCCATCGGCGGACCGGTGCTCGAACTCGGCGTCGGCAACGGGCGCATCGCGCTCCCGCTGGCGCGTCACGGGCTCGACGTGGTGGGCATCGACGCGTCCGCGGCCATGCTGAAGGACCTTCAGCGCCGCCTCGCGAGCGAGCCGCCGCACGTCAAGGCGCGCATCACGCTTCGTCGCGGCGACATTCGAAAGAAGAAGCTCGCGCGCCAATTCCCCCTCGTCATCGCGGCCTTCAACACGGCGCTTCATCTCTTCACGCGCCGTGATCTGGAGGGCTTCTTCGCATGCGCCCGCGCGCACCTCCGGCCCGGCGGACGCTTCGTCGTGGATCTCTCGACGCCGCAACCGTACGACCTCGCCCGCGATCCCAACCAGTGGCACGGCTCGCCGCCGTTTCGCCATCCCTCCGCGGGCCGCGTCCGTTACCGCGAACGCTTCGACTACGACGCCGTTCGGCAGATCCTCTTCGTGACGATGGAGTTCACGCCGCACGACGGCGCCGAGCCTTGGAGCACGCCGCTGGCGCACCGGCAGTTCTTTCCCGCCGAGTTCGAAGCGCTCCTCCACTACAACGGCCTCGAGGCCATCGACGTGCACGGCGACTTCGCCGGTGGCCCGCTCACCGGTGAGAGCGACGTCATGATCTGGCACGCGAGGCGAAGGTGAGCGTTGCCGCGCGCCTCGCCGCCGTTAAAGAGCGCATGGCCCGCGCCGCGGAGGCCGCCGGACGGGATGCGGCGACAGTGCGGCTCGTGGCCATTTCGAAGCTTCACCCGGCGTCGAGCGTTCGCGAGGCTTACGTGGCGGGGCAGCGCGCCTTCGGCGAGAACTACGCGCAAGAGCTGAGGGAGAAGGCGAAAGCGCTAGCTGATCTCGCTGACATCGAGTGGCACTTCACCGGTCACCTGCAGACCAACAAAGTGAAGCTCGTGGCGCCGGTCGTGAGCACCGTCGAGACCGTCGACTCGACGCACTTGGCGCGAGAGCTCGCGCGCCGCGCGACGCTCGCGTCTCGGGCCATCGACGTCCTCGTCGAAGTGAGCGTCGCTGGCGAAGCGCAGAAGAGCGGCGTTGTGCCGGCCGACCTGGAGGGCGTGCTCGCGGCCGTCGAGCGCGAACCCAGCCTGCGCCTGCGCGGTCTCATGACCATGCCGCCCTTCGGCGATCCCGAGACGAGCCGCGGCGTCTTCGACACGCTTCGTTCGATTCGCAACCTTCACGGCGGTCCCGCGCGCTTGCCCGAGCTGTCGATGGGCATGTCGAGCGACCTCGAAGTGGCGATCGCCTCTGGCGCCACCTTGGTGCGCGTCGGCACGGCCATCTTCGGCGAGCGGGCGTAGCGTCGTCGACGCAAGCCAAAGCGCGCCCCGCGTCCCGCCGCTACCTGCGGAATCGGTCGGAGAAACGCGCGAGGCGCTCCGCGAGCTTTCCCCGCGTTGAGGCCGGTGGCGGCGGCGGCGCCAAAGACGAACGCTCGAGGTCGCCGAGGAGGCGCAGCGCGGCCGGATCGTCGGCGTCGGCGGCGAGAAGGCGATCGATCACGAGGCGCGCGTCGTTAGGTTGCCTCGCCGCCACGAGCGCCTGCCCCAGCACCAGGAGCGTTTGTCGCGACTCGCCGGCCAATTCGAGGGCGCGCTCCGCGTGCGCCACGGCGTCGACCGGTCGATCGACCTCGGCGGCGAGCGTAGCCAGCTCGAGATGCGCTTCGACGCAGCCGGGCGCTCGTTCGAGCGTCTCTTCGAAGGCCTGGTACGCCTCCGTAGAAAGGCCGAGCCGCCGCTCCGCGATGCCGACCGCGAGCTTCGCCGTCCACACCCCGTGTTCGAGGGCGAGCGCCCGCGCTCGGCCCGCGATGAGCTCAAGCTCGGCGCGCTCCGCCGAGAGTGCCTTCGTGATGGTCTCGTCGATCTCGCGGGCCGCCGCAGGTGCCTCCACGTGAAAGAGGCCGCGCGCGGCTTCCGCTGCCAGCGCCGTGTCGGCTGCCAGGCGCTCGACCTGTTGGAAGCGACGCAGGGCCTCTTCCTTGGGGCCCGTCTGCGAAAGCGCATGCGCGGTGGCGAGGAGAGCCCAGACGTCGTTGGGCGCATGCGACAGGAGCAGGTTGCCGATCTTCACGATTCGCGCCGCCCGCGCCAAGCCTTCGGGCTCGAAGGCCAACGCTAGCACCACGGCTCGTCGCAACACCTCGGGATGGGCAGCGTCCGTTGTGAGCGCGCGATCGACGAGCGACGCGGCACCGGTCTCGTCGCGCTCCCGGAGCGCGAGCGCCGCCAGGTTGAGGAAGGCCGGCGGGAAGAGCGGCGAGAAGGACAACGCCTCGAGCCACGCGTGGCGCGCGCCGATCGCGTCGCCGCTCTCGACCTGGAGCGTGCCGTATTCCGTGAGCAAGATCGGATCGCGGCCCGCTTTCGTGAAGCCTTCGGCGATGGCGGCGTTCGCCGCGGGGAAGTCGCCGCGCGTGCGGCGCGCCTCAGAAACGAGCGCGTGCAACCGGCTGCGCCCCGGCGACTGCGCGAGCGCCGACAAGGCGGCGACCTCGGCCTCCACCGTGGACCCGAGGCGCAGCTCTAGCGCCGCGCGGGCCTCCAAGAGATCGATGTTCGCCGGCGCGTCGGCCGACGCGCGCGCGAGGGCACGATGGCCGGCTTCGGCGAGGCGCCGATCGCCCAGCATCGCGGCCTCGAGGGCCAAGTGCGAGAGGCGGCTCGCGGCGTAGCGCGAGCGCGGAGCCTCTTCGACGGCGCGGCCCAGGTGAATGAGCGCCGCCATGCGGTCGTGCGGCTCTCCGCGCACCGGATCGTAGATCGCGGCCCGCTCGGCGTAGAGGATGCTCTCGAGGGCCTCCCATTCCAGCTCACCCACGCGCGAGGCGAGGTCGAGCTCGCCGCCCATCTCGCGGAACACGCGGTCGCAGGTCTCGGCCACAGCGCGGCCAGCCTGCGCCGAGAGCACCGTTGTCTCGCCGCTCGCGAGAACCTTCCCGGAGCTCGGGTCGAAGGCTACGAGCTCCAAGAGTCCCGACCCCCCTTCCGGCGGCTCGAAGTTGCCCGAGATCACGACCTCGACGCCGCGCGGTGCATCGCCTCTCTTTTCGAGCTCGCTCCACGCCGCGGGGTTCATGGCCGCTTCAGCAGCCGTTGGCTTCTCACTCGGCGCCTGCGGCCTCGACAGGAGCTGCGCGAGCGCCACGTTGTCTCCCTCGAGGCGGCCGAAGTGATGAACGAGCGCCGCGAGCCCGAGCCCGAGCCCGCGTCCGTCTTCGGGAACGCCAAAGGGAACGACGACGAAGCGCGGCCCCGCGGGAGCTGCGTCGGTGAGCGCCGTCACCGGCGCCTCGCGCAGCGAGACGCCCGCATGCGGACGTTGATGGAACATCGAGGTCGGTGCACTATTGGCTCACGCTGGCGCTCGGGTTGAACTCGATGCGGACGCGCACCGTGGCCGTGCCCCCCGGCGGCGCGGGAAACTTTAGCCGACCCACCACGTCGCTCGCGCAGCGGAGCAGCTCCTGGTTCCCGTCGTAGGGTTCGATGTTCTGGCGCGCCGCGCGCCCATTCTCGTCGAGATCGATGATGAAGTTGCCCCAGCCGGAGCGTGGCCGCACGGCGCGGCGCTCGCGCTCATCGCACGCGTGCAGCTCGGCGCGGCCCGTCTCGACGGTGACGGCCACGGCCGCCGCGTAGTCGTCGTGTTGGCCCGGTACCGCCCGCACGATGCCGCCGCGAGGGGCGAACACCGCGGGAATGATGATGGTCGCGTTGCCGTCCGCTGGCGGATCAAACCGCAAACGCGCGGCCGTCTGCAACATGCAAGCAATGGCTTCGCGAGACAGGTCGCAGGCGCCATGGCTCTCGGTGCGAACGACCTTTCCGTCGGCGCCGACGCGAACCACGACGGCGACGTGCCCGCTCTGCGTCTGGTCGTGGCGCAACGCGCGGCGGTGACACGCCCGGAAGGGTTGCAACGTGTCGCGGATCGCCTTCTCGGCCGGCGACGGCGCGTTCATCGGATCGGCGGAGCTGCGCCCGAGGTTGATTTCGCCCTCCGGCGGCGGGGCCGCGTCGCCGAAGAAAGACGGACCCGCGTCGACGGCTTGCGTCGACGTCGGCGCGGCCACCACACCCTTCGGGGCTGACCACGGCGGCACCGGCGGAATCCAGCCCTGCGTCATGCCGCCTTGCGGCGGACACGTGGCGAAACGGTCGACGTTGTCGGCGTGAATCTCGAACTGGGGGATCTCCACGTCGACGTGGCGCGCGCTGCGAACGAACGGTGGTTGCGAAGGTGCACCGCCGGCGGCGCACGCGCTCGCCCCCAAGGCCACCGCGCCAACACCGATCGCGCCGACAACCCCGGTGCCGACAACCCCCGTGCCGACAAACCCCGTGCCGACAAACCGTGCCGAGCCCGCCAAGAGCCACGCTGCGGCGCGCGACGCGCACCAGGACAGACGGCCCCGCCGCGCGGCCCGCGCGCGAGGTCGTGCCGACGAGCTCCGACGATCTGCCATAGACCGTTCACTATACGGCGCTCCCGCGCCCTTTGGAGCGGTGCCGATCGGGAATTCGCACACCTTTTCGTTGCCGCCGCCGGAGCTCGCCGCCAAGCTCGCTTCGTGAAGGCGCGCTCCAAATCGGACCTCGGCGGCGAGACCTTGTTCTCGGCCGCCCGCCGCGTCGCCGGGGCGGGCAGCGATGCGGCCGCTCCGCTGGCCGAGCGAATGCGGCCCGACGCGCTCGAGGATGTTTTGGGGCAGGCCCACCTCGTGGCACCGGGGAAGCTGCTGGCGCGCGCCCTCGAGCGCGACCGCATCCCCTCGATGATCCTCTGGGGACCGCCGGGCGTCGGCAAGACGACCCTCGGTCGCGTCATCGCGAACCGCACGCGCGCGCACTTTGTTCCCTTCAGCGCGGTCCTCGGCAGCGTGGCTGACGTGCGCGAGATCGTCCGCGCGGCGAAGGAGTCGCTCGACTTTCGCGGCGAGCGGACGCTCGTCTTCGTCGACGAGATCCACCGCTTCAACAAGTCGCAGCAGGATGCGTTTCTGCCCCACGTCGAAGCCGGGACCATCACGCTCGTGGGGGCCACGACGGAGAACCCCTCGTTCGCGGTGAACGCGGCGCTCTTGTCGCGCTGCAAGGTTTTCCGCCTCGAAGCGCTCTCGGAGACCGAGGTCGTGGCCCTCCTTCGCCGCGCCCTGTCCGATGGAACGCACGGCCTCGGAGCCCTGGCCCTCGAAGCCGACGACGACGCTTTGGTGGCGCTCGCGCGCCTCTCACGAGGCGACGCCCGCCGCGCGCTTACCTCGCTCGAGGTCGCGGCCGAACACGCGACGAGCCTCGGCGCCCCGCGACTCACGCTCGACCTTGTGGCCGGCGACCGAGAGCACGAGCCGCTCCTCTACGACAAGAGCGGCGAGGAGCACTACAACGTCGTCAGCGCGTTCATCAAATCGATGCGCGGCTCCGATCCCGACGCCGCGATCTACTGGATGATGCGCATGCTCGAGGCGGGAGACGATCCGCTCTTCGTGCTTCGTCGCATGATCATCTTTGCCAGCGAAGACGTCGGCAACGCGGATCCGCGCGCGCTCCTCGTGGCGATGACGGCCGATCAGGCGTTTCGCCGCCTGGGCATGCCGGAGGGACTCTACCCCTTGGCCCAAGCGGTGACCTATTTGGCTTCGGCGCCCAAGTCCAACGCTGCCAACCTGGCTTGGCATCGCGCCAAGGCGCTCATCGCCGAGCACGGCGCCTTGCCGGTACCCAAGAAGCTCCGCAACGCGGCGACGAAGCTCATGAAAGACGACGGCTACGGCGCCGGTTACGCCTACGCGCACGACTACGAAGGCGGCGTCGTTCCAGGGGAGACGTACCTCCCCGAGGCGCTCGTGGGCGAGGTGCTCTACGAGCCGACGGAGCGCGGCGAGGAAGGCCGCATCAAGGCGCGCCTCGAAGCCCTGCGCGGCAAGCGATGACGCAGCAATGCTGCGTTGCACAAAACACCTGACACGACCGAAAAGCGGTGCTACGTGAAGGGTAATGCTGCGGTGCAGCATGAACTGGAGAGCGCAGCATGACGACCCACGTGGCCCTCAAGAGCACCGGCTTCTACGTGCCCGAGATCGAGATCACCAACGCGAAGCTCCATGAGCGTTTCGCGGCGGACAACCCCGACTTCGTGCCCAAGATGGAGGCGTCGACGGGCATCAAGACGCGCTTCTACGCGCCGCCGTCGTGGGCCACGAGCGACCTCTGCGTGCGCGCCGCAAAACAGGCGATGACGCGCGCCGGCATCGGTCCCGACGACGTCGACATGATCCTCGTCGGCACCGACTCGCCCGACTACATCACGCCGGCCACGTCGGTCGTGGTTCAGGACAAGCTCGGTGCGCGTCGCGCCGGCACCTTCGATGTCGGATGCGCCTGTGCTTCGTTCCCCACGGCCATGGGCACCGCCGCCGGCCTCATGACGCAGAACCCGTGGATGAAGAACGTCCTCGTGATCGGCGCCTACATGATGCACAAGCTGGCCGACGAGAACGACACGGCCATCTTCTTCTACGGCGACGGCGCCGGCGCGGCGGTCCTTCAGCCGTCGGCGAAGCCGGGCCTCATGCAGTCGGCCTACCGCGCCGACGGCTCCTTCGCCAAGATGTGGGGCATCATGAGCGGCGGCACCGCCGAGCCGGCGAGCGCTGCAGGGCTCATGTCGGGCCGCACGCAGGTGCGCATGACGGAGAAGTACCCGCCGGAGGTCAACGACGAGGGCTGGCCCGCCGTCGCCCGGATGCTCGCCGAGCGCAACGGCTTCGCGCTCCGCGACGTGGATCACTTCATCTTCACGCAGGTCCGAAAGCGCACCATCGAGAAGGTCATGCAGCGGCTCGAGGTCCCCGTGGAGAAGGCGCACATGATCATGGGCAAGTGGGGCTACACCGGCTCGGCCTGCATTCCCATGGCGCTCCACGACGCGATCGTGAGCGGCAAGGCCAAGGCGGGCCAGCTCGTGGTGCTCGTGGGCTCCGGCGTCGGCTACAACCAGGCCGGCATCGCGCTTCGGCTCACCGACGAGCTCGTCACGAAGGCGTGACGTTCGTCGCGCCGGTCGGCTAACCTCCGGCGCGTGTTTTCCCGAGCGACAGGCGTCGGCCACCGCAAGGAGATCGCGACCGAGCTGCTCTTCGCTCGCGATCGCGTCGACTTCGTCGAGGTCGTCGCCGAGAGCTGCTTCGCGCAGCGCGACACGCGTCGCGAGGCGGCGGCCCTCGCCTCGGTGTGGCCCGTCGTGCCGCACGGCGTGAAGCTCTCTCTGGGCAGCGCCGACGGCATCGACGAGGTGCGGCTCGAGCGCCTCGCGGCACTGTGCCGCGAGCTTCGCGCGCCGCTCGTGTCGGAGCACGTGGCGTTCACGCGCGGCGGTCGTCACGAGATCGGTCACCTCACCGAGTTGCCGCGCACCCGCGCGGCGCTCGAGGTCCTCGCGGCCAACGTGGCCAAAGCGCGGCGCGTCCTGCCTGACATTCCGCTCCTGCTCGAGAACGTGGCCTTCACGTTTCCGTCGCCGGACCACGAGATGGACGAGCCGACGTTCTACCAAGAGGTGGTCCGTCGGACCGGCTGCCACCTCTTGCTGGACGTCGGAAACCTCTACGCCAACGCCGTGAACTCCGGCCATGATCCGCTGGCGACGCTCCGCGCGTTTCCTCTCGAGCAGGTTGCGATGCTCCACGTCGCCGGCGGCGTCTGGGAAGACGGCTTCTACTTCGACACCCACGCCCACGCCGTCCCCGACGCCGTGTATCGACTCATCGACGCCGTGCTCAAGGTGTCGCCGGACGTTCCCATCCTCCTGGAGCGGGACGCTGGCTTCGAGTCCTTCGTTGAGATCGCCGGGGAGCTCTCGCGGCTCCGCAACATGAGGCCGGACAAGCGGGGTGCGGTAGGAGCGACGCCTCGCGCGGCTGAGCCGCCGGCCTCGGTGCCGGTCGACGGCGCCGCGCGGCGTCGCTTGGTGGAGCGTCAGGCGGCGGTGGCGGCCCTGCTCGTCGGCAAGACGCCCGATTGGAACACGCCCCTCGCGGAGGCCATCGGCGCGGCCGCGATCGCGCGCGCGCGCGGCGTCCTTGAGCGCAAGCGCGTCGACGATGCGCTGCCCTTGCTCGGCCGTTTGGGTGCGCGCATCGGTGAGCTTCGGGCCCTCGCAGAACGTGTCACGCACGAGACTGAGCGAGCTCGCCGTGGCGCTGGCCCCAAAGACGCCCGCGCCATCGCCCGCGCGGCGCTGGCCATCGAGGCGCTCGCCGATGACGCGGCCTTCGACGCGCTGCTCCTCGAGGCGCGCTTCGCCTTCGACGGCGACGGCTCGACGCCCCGGAGAGGGCCCTTCGTGGGGAGCGTCACGCGCCCCGATGGCTCGCGACTGCGCGCCTACAAGGGCATCGGCGCTTTCGCCCCAGTGCGCCTTTGGGAGTCAGGCTCCCGCGCCGCACCCGTCAAGCCGGTCCCCGCTCCGTCGTTCGTCGCGCCGCCGCCCTGAGCTCCAGAAAGACCCGACATGACCACCGCCCTCGATCGCCTTCCCACGAACATCAAAGCTCGCTTAGACGAGCTCGAGGCCACGCTCGCCGCGGCCCTCGATACGGACCTCGTCGCGATGCTCGTCTACGGGAGCGCTGCCCGCGGCGACTACCGCGAGGGCGAGAGCGACGTCGACGTGCTCCTCGTTCTCGAAAACGACGACGCAGGCAAGCTCGCCGCGCTCGGGCCCGCCTTGCAGCTCGCTCGCTTCTCGGCGCGCATCGAGGTCTTGATGTTGCGTCGCGACGAGGTGCCCAACGCGGCCGATTGCTTCCCGCTCCTCTACGACGACGTGGCGCGCCACTCCATCGTCGTACGCGGCAAGAGTCCCTTCGAGGGCATGCGCATCGAGAGCGAGCACAAGCGCCTCCGCATCGAACAAGAGCTTCGCGAAGCGCGCATTCGCATGCGGCGCGTGGCGACCGACATGGGCGGCGACCCGACCTTTGGTCGCGCCGTCGAGCGCAAGATCAAGCAGGTGCGCGGGCCCCTCTGGGCGCTCCTGGCCCTCAAGGGGCTCGCCGTCGAAGACCGCCTTGACCCGGTCATCGACGCCGCGGCGAAGACCTACGAGGTCGACCCGGCCCCGCTTCGCCGGGCACGCGAAGACGCGCGGGCCGCTTACGACGCCCTCGCGAAGCTGCTTGATCGCGCTCTCGTCGACGTCGATCGCTTCGGACAGGACTCGGGCCAGGAGAGCCGCGCGTGAGCGAGCTCTTCGGCTTCTTCCCCTTCGACATGGGTCCCACGGAAGCGTGGGCCCTCATCTACCTCATGATGGCCGTGCCGATCCTCCTCGTCACGAAGGCGCTCCGCGACGGCGTCGCTCGAAGCGCCGACGCTTCGTCGACCAAGGCGAAGCCGGAGGTGCTTGCCGTCACCCCGGAGGGCTACCGGATTCCCGCCGCCGCGCCCGTCGCGCGCCACGAGCGCCTGACCGTCGGGTACATCCCTCGCATCGACGAGCTGTGGCCCGTCGCGTACCTGCGCGGGAAGAACGACGCCGTCGAAGAGACCCTCGTCAGCGGTGCCTTGTCGGCGGGCTGGCTCGTCGCGTCGCCTGACGGCAAGGCCTACCAGAACCTCGGAGGCGTGCACCCCGGCGAGCCGGTCATGGGCCGCTTCTTCGATGCGCTCAAGGGAAAGCAAAGCCCGACGCCCGCCGAAGTGCGCGCCGCGGCCCGCAGCGTGGCGTATGGCATCGAAGACGCCATCAAGGGCGATCTCGCTTCGGCCGGCTTCGTGCGTCCCGCGAGCGTCATCTCGACGTTGAAGGTCATCGTCCTGGCGGGCGGCGCCATCGCCCTATCGCTTGGCGTCATTCGCATCGTCGTGCGCGCCGAGCTAACGCAAGGCGACGCGCCGTTCCCGTTCGTTCTCTTCGGCGCGATGGTCCTCGTGGCGCTCACGACGTTCCTCATGACGCGCGGCCTCGAAGAGAGCACGCGGCCGAAGCAATACCTCGCGTGGCTCGACGACGCGACGTCGTCGCTTCAGTCTGATGTGCGCGGCGGTCGGCGTACGAATCCGCTCGAAGTGTGCCTCGGCGTCGCCGTCGGCGGCGTCGCCATGTTGGCGGCGATGCCCGCCTACGCGGCCATGGCCGCGGCCTTCGCGCCGCCGCCACAAATGCACACGTCGTCGTCGAGCGGCGGTGGCAGCGGTGATGGAGGAAGCTCTTGTAGCTCCTCGAGCTGCGGCGGCGGCGGCGGTTGTGGCGGTGGCGGCGGCTGCGGCGGCGGTGGCGGCTGCGGATGATCGCCGTGCCTTTGGACGCGCCCCGTCGAGGCGAAAGCGAGCGCGTCGCCGGGGAAGGCAACGCGCCAGCGTTCGAGGTCATCGACGTCCTCGGTGGCTTCTGTCGCCTCGAGCGCCGCGACGGCACCCTCGGCGGAAGCGTGCCCCTTCGCGTGGCCCAGGCATGTGCGCCTCTGCTTGAAGGGAACGCCTACGGCTTCCAAGTGGCGCTCTCGAAGCGCCTCGACGTGTCTCGCCGCGGGCGCGGTTACGCGGTCTCCTTCGACGGGGAGGGCGATCTCGCTCGGCTCCACCGCGCGAACCTCCCGATGCTTCACGCGCGAGGGCTCTTGTCTCCCGATGCTCACTGGAGCGAGCTCTTTGCCGCGAACATCGTCGGCGCTCCACCGCCCGCGCCGCTCGCCGTTCGCTTCGGGCAAGCGGTGCGTCGAGAAGCGCCGCGGCTCTTCCTCTTTACGGGGCTCTTCGTGCGGCCCGCGCCGGGCCTTCGGCTCCGGCAGTCGATGATCAAGAACCGCCGCTCCTTCGCGTACCAAGCGCGAGAAGCGCTCATCTTGGACACGGAGCGCTTCACGCCGCTCGTGCTCGAGCTCGAGGCCAACACCGACACCTTCGCGCTCGCCGGTGAGATCGCGACGCTGGCACCGCTTCTGGCGACGACGCGCCTCGCCGTCGGCGCCATCGAGGACACGCCCTCCGTGACGGCCGCGCACCTCGCGTTCTACGACGCGAACTACTTTGCGACGAAACGCGGCGGCGACGTCTCGCGAAAGTACCGGCGCGAGCGTTCGTCGGCGGCCGTCGCGCCGCGAGAAGCGTACCCGGCGGAGGCAGCGCTCTCCGTCGCGCTCGGCGGTCCGCGCTCCGTTCGTGAGGAGAAGGCCGAGAGCGTTCATGGGCCGGATGGCCCCTCGCCCTACCAAGGCGAAGCCGATCGCCTCGCCGTCGACAACGCCGTCTCATTCCGCGCGCGCTTTGATGGCCTCGACTTGTCCGTGGAGCCCGACAAAGACGAGCTCGCGCGCTTCGCCGCCGAGGTCCGTAGCCGATGGCAGCCGCTCATGGCCGCCCGCGCGGCGTCCGGCGATGCGCCGCACGAAGGAGCGCTGCTCTACCTGACGAAATACGTGACGCCTCACCCGCGAGGCGAGGCCCACTTCTTCGTGAAGCCCGCCGCCCTCGTGCACACGCCAAAGGGCACCGCGACGCTCATCGAAGGCATCCCCGGCGCAGGCTACGACGTCATGCGCGGCGTCATCGAGACCGACCGCTTTCACGCCACGCCGGCGGTCTTCCAGCTTCCCCACGTCGATCGCGCCATCGACGTGCCCAGCGGCCAACCGCTGGCGCACCTTTTCGCGGTGCCGTCGTGGCTCCTCACGAGCACCTTCTCGTTCGAACGAGGCGGCTTCGACGGAGCGCTCTCATGACAGCCCGCTCATGACAGTCCGGAGCAGCGTCGAGGACGTTCGCGCGCCGTTGGCGGAGCGCGGCTTCGTCGTGCTCCCGAGCGGAGCCTTCGACGCGTCGCTGCTCAGCGAGCCCTTCTCCTTCGTGGAGGCGCTCGTCGGCGAGCGGCCCTTGATGGTCGAGCGGCAGACGATTCGTAGTGTCCCTGGCGGGCGCTCTTTCGCATCGACGAACGTCGTGACGCCGATGCACACCGACAGCCAGCCGTACCTGGGAAACGCACCCGCGCTCCAGGTGATGTGGTGCCGAAGGCCCGCGCCTTCCGGCGGCGAATGCCAGCTCGTCGACGGTGCGCGCCTCTTGGCGACCGTCGAGCGCGAAGACAGCGAACTCTACCGCGCGCTCTTCGACGTCCCGCGCCGCATCCCGTTCTACTTTGGAGACTTCGTGGGCCCCACGGCCCGTCGCCACGCGACCGGGGCCCCCATCTTGACGGTCTCTCCCATGCCCCTCGATGCCAGCGACTCCATCGGGGCTCGCTTTGCCGCCTTTGTGGCGAAGGCGCCGCGCATCGAGTTCCTGCTCGCCGCCGGTGAGCTGCTCCTCGTCGACAACTTTCGCATGCTCCATGGCCGCCGCGCTTTCTCGGGCGACGACCGCGAGCTCGTGCGGCTCCTGTCGTGGCAGAGGACGCCGCTCTCGCTTCAAAGGCCCTTGGCGCCGGCAGCGCCGGGCACCGTCGACCGAAAGCTCGCGGCGATCCTAGACCTCGCCCTTGGTCTTTCGCCGGCCAAGGTCGCCGCCCGCGAAGGCGTGCGCGAGCAGGAACTCTACGCGTGGCGTGACGAAGCCCTAACGGCAGCGCGTGCGGCGCTGACGCGTTAGCGACCGATCGCGAGAGCGCGCGGCGGCGAGAGCGCTACGTGAGTGTCGAGAGGAGCGTCTCGAGCTCGGAGAGCGCGTGCGAGTCGCCCTTCTTCTTCGCCTGCGCAATGCCTTCCTCGGCGTAGCTGCGGGCCTCGGCGCCGCGACCGAGCTTCTCGAGCATCTGCGCTGCCATGAGGTACAGGGGCACGTAGTCCGGCGCCTTCGCCTTCAGCGTCTCGAAGGTGCGAAGGGCGTCGTCGTGGCGCTCGAGGTTCCGGTACTCGAGGGCGAGTCCGTACCAAGCGAAGGGATCGGCTGAGCCGTCGCTCGTGAGCTTTTCTAGGAAGAGGAGGCGCTTGCTCATCAGGTGCGCTCGACGATGCCGATGAACGGCAGGTTGCGGTAGCGCTCGGCGAAGTCGAGGCCATAGCCAACGACGAACTTGTCTTCGATGGTGAAGCCCAAGTAGTCGACGTTCACTTCGACGCGCGCGCGCGCCGGCTTGTGGAGCAACGAACACACACGCACGCTCCCGGGATTCCGCGTTCGGAAGAGGTCCATCAAGTGCGCAATGGTGAGGCCCGTGTCGACGATGTCTTCGACGATGAGGACGTCCTCGCCGGCGATGGGCCTCGAGAGATCCTGCGTGATCTGCACGACCCCACTCGAGTCGGTGCCCTCGCCGTAGGAGCGGGTGCCGAGGAAGTCGATGCGCAGCGTGGTCAGTTCGATGGCGCGGGCCAAGTCGGCGGCGAAGACGAAGCTGCCCTTGAGCACGCAGACGAGCACCAAGTGCTTGCCGGCGTAGTCCTTGGAGATCTGCGCGCCGAGCTCTTTCACGCGGGCGCGAATGACGTCTTCCGACAACATGCTGACGATACGTTCGGACATGAGGCGCGCATGCTCGCTCCTCGTGCTCCGGGTGTAAAGACGGGGGTGTAAAGACAGGGGTGTGAGGCGGGAGCCTCGGGGCTGAGGGGGCGAACAAGGGCGGGTCCTCGGCGCGTCGCGTCGCTCACCGCGCCGTGCGGATGCGAAGCGAATCGCCGTCCGTGTCGACGACGATCTGCCCTTGGCGATCGGTCCGAAACACCCTCGAGCCGACCGCCGATAGCGCTTCAAGGGTTTCGCGCCGCGGGTGCCCGAAGCGGTTCCGGACCCCCGTCGAGATGAGGGCCACCGACGGGCCGACGGCCGCGAGAAAAGCGGGCGTCGACGAGGTCGCGCTGCCGTGGTGGCCAACCTTGAGGACGTCGGCCTTGAGCCGCGCGGCGCCGTCGTCGCGGAGCAAGAGCCGTTCCTCGTCGTGCTCGGCGTCGCCGACGAACAGAAACGCACGCCGACCGTATCGAAAGCGGAACACGAAGGAGTTGTCGTTGGCCCCGCGGTCGGGGTCGAAGCTTGGGCAAGGGGCGAGCACGTCAACGCTGGCGCCGCCGAGCTCCATCGTGCCGCATAGCGAGTCGGGGCCGCGAACGCGCGCACCGCGCCGACCGAGCTCGTGGGCCAAGCGTGCGACGGCGCCGCCGGTCCTCGCCCGCCCCTCGCCGGTCTCCCAGAACTCGCGCACCGTCACGTTCTTCGTCGCCGCGGCGAGCCCGCCGTAATGATCGGGGTGCGGGTGAGAGAGGGCGACGACGCGAAGCTCGCTGCGGCGCCTCGCGCGAAGCACCGAGGCCACCACCCGTTCACCGACGTCGACGGGGCTCCCCACGAGACCGCCGGCGTCGATGAGCATGGCCTCCCCGCTCGGCAGCTCGACGAAGAGCGCGTCGCCCTGACCGACGTCGAGCATGGTGACCGTCAAGTGCCCGCGTGTTGGACGCCGAAGGTGCGCTTCGCCCGCGGCGATGACGAGCATCATGCCGCAAGCCACGAGTCGCCAGCGGGCCACGCGCATCGCCGCTGCACCGAGCAGGACGGCGAGCGCAGCGAGCTCAAGCGCTGATGGCGGGGGAACTTGGAGTGCGAGCCAGGGGATGGCCGCGGTGCTGCGCGCCACGGCGCGCACCAAGAGAAGCGCACCCGAGCCGGCCGCTGCCGAGCCCTGCTCGAGCCACGGGACGGCGGAAGAGACGGCGTGAAATAGGCAGAGGGGAAGCGCCAAGAGCTCGCCAATGGGAACGGCGACGACGTTGGCGAGCAGGCCTCCCATCGGAAGGGAGGGCCCGAGCGCCGCGAGGAGCGGTGCGCAAGGGAGCATCGCGGCGAGCGTCGTGCCGAGAGAGGCCGCGAGCCGTGAAGGTTGCTCTGCGTGGGCCGACAAGAAGCCGGTGATCGGCTGCGCGAAAGCGAAGAGGCCCGCCGTCGCGCCGAGCGACAAGAGGAGCGACACATCGAAGATCGCGAGCGGGTCGACGAGGGCAATGGCGAGCGTCGAAAGCGCCATGGCGCGAGCTCCGGCGGGCCGACGAAGGCACGCGCCTGTGACGAGCAGCGCCGTGAGCATCGCTGCCGCGCGGACCGCCGAGCCGCTCCGTCCGGCGAAATCGGCGTAGAGCCACACGAGCGGGATCGTGGCTGCGGCGGACCACGCCGAGGCGGCTCCCCGCGAAGAGAGGACCGTGATGCGCACGAGGAGCGCTTCGAAGAGCCGCCGCGCCGTGAGCGCTGCGAGCACGAGGTGCATGCCCGACACGGCCAAGAGGTGAGAGAGACCGCTCGCCTTGAAGGCCTCGCCGTCCTCCGCGTCGAGATCGGTCTCCCCGAGCACGAGGGCCCGCGCGAGCGGCGCCGCGGCAGGCGCGAAGGTGGCCTCGATGCGTGAGCGCACGTGGGCGCGCGCCGCGTCAACGAGCCGCGCGGGGCCGAGGCCCTCTCGGGTGATCTCGACCCACAGGGCGTTCCCGGTGCGAAGCGTCCGGGAACGGGCGAGCGCTGGCCACGGGCTTCCGAGCTCCGCGTTGTGAAAGAGCTCGGGTGGCGCAAGTTGCACGAGTCCACGGAGCGCGTCACCGCGGCCCGTGTTGGCGCTCCCATAAAGGACGACGCGAACGTCGCGCGCTTCGTGCCCGTCGCAGGACAGGACGCTGGCGTCGACGACGAGGCGCACCACGCGCGCGGCCGAGCTCGTTCGGATCGTGGGCGATGCGGCAACGGTGCCTTCGAGATCGCACAGGTTCGTTCCCGGCAACGTCTGCCCGAGCCGTTCGAGCGCCTCTGCCGCTGCGTCCCATTGCGCGGACGCCCGGTACGCGGAGGCGCCGAGGCTGAGGAGCGCCGTTAAGAACAGGAGTGCGAGCTTCGGAAAGGAGCACGGCGGGTGGCGCGCGGTCGCCCGGCCCATGAGAAAGAGCGCGGCAAGGGCCGCGAGCGTTTCGACGGGCGCGACAAGGAGCAGCGGCCCCGCGAGGAAGGCGACGGCGAGAACGAGGGGCAGGTCCACGCGCCAACCCCTGCAGATCCCTCGCCAGCCCCGCTCGCCGCGATTTGCGCGCAGCACTCGCCGGCGTCGGTGGCCACGGCCACGTCTGGCCGTCCGCGCGGCCAGGTGGCGCCCAGACCGCGGGTCCTCGGGTCACCTGCCATCCGCCCCTTGCGCCCGAGGAGGGAGCTGGGCTAGGGTCCCGCCCCCGTTTCGAGTTGAGCCCCGCGGACACCTGCGCCAGGCCCGAGACGCGCAAACGTAAGAGAGAACATCATGGCCGACTCGAAGCTCGCCAAACTGCTCGCCGACAAGAAGATCGACCCGCGCCGCGTTCTCGTGGCGTCGCACGAGCTCGAGACGCTCACCCGCGAAGACCGCGCGATCAAGCTCGCGAAGCGTCGCGGCAAGGGTGGCGCCGCCGAAGAAGGCGCCGCCAAGGAGACGCGCAAGCCCCGCTCGGGCCGGCCCGTCACCCAGCGCGCCATCGATGCGGCCATGAAGGGCGGCAAGCTCTCAGGCCCCACGAAGTCGCGGATCCTTCGCGCCGTGAACCACGTCCTGGTGCAGAAGAAGCAAGCCCCGGTCGACCTCCGCGCGCTCTTCTGAGCGCGGCCCCGCCGTCCCATGTGTCGGTCGGGCGCACTGAAAATTGGGCCAAAATCGCCCGAGCATGCTCCCTGTGGAACATGCTCCTCGTCGCTTTGGCCGTGGGTCTCGGGCTTTTCGTCGTCGACGTGCGCGATTTCGCCAACCGCAAGCGGTGAGCGAGGTCCAACAGCGGCGCCCGGTGGCTCGTGCACGGATGTGCAGGGCTCGGGGCGCTCCCTGAATTTGCGGGCGGCGCCGGGCACCGAAGCTTTCCAGTGGTTTCCGTCGCTCATGCCAGCCCGTTTCGCGCGGCCGCCGGCCCGCTCCCCGGCGCCCCTTCGAGGCAGCTGTGGCGCGCCCCGTTCGCCGCGGTGCTCGCTGTGAGCGACGACCCCGTCATCGCGCGGGCGCAAGCCGGAGACGCCGCGGCCTTCCGCGCCCTCTACGAACGCCATCGCGTCGACGTCGCGCGGCTCGTCTACCGGATGCTCGCGGGCCGCACGGCTGACCTCGACGACGTCATTCAAGAGGTCTTCGTGCAAGTGCACCGGAGCCTTCGCGACTTCCGTGGCCAGTCCAAGTTCACTACGTGGCTCCATCGCGTCACCGTCAACGTGGTCTTGATGCATCGGAGGTCTGCCCGCAGCCGCCCCGTCTTCGCCGACGACTCGATGCCCGAGACGCGGGTCGACGGCGCGCTCTTGCCCGACGAAGACGCCGACCGTCGGGAGCGCATGCGCGCCTTCGCGCGGATCCTCGACAAGCTCCCCGAGAAGAAGCGCGACGTGTTCGTGCTCCACGAGCTCGAGGGTCACGCGCCCGGCGACATTGCGAAGATGGTCGGCGCGCCGGTCCTCACGGTGCGCACTCGCCTCTTCTACGCGCGTCGCGAGATCGAACGGTTGATGCGGGACGAGCCTTGCCTCGCGCCGCTCGCCGCCACCGCCGAGGCGCCCGAGGCGACCCTCGCGACCGAGGAAGAGTCATGACACGCAAGGCGCGACCCGACGGATTGCCGGCGCTTCTTCGCGAGGCGCGCGAGCACTTCACGCCGCCCCGTCGCGGTGCTTCAGGCGACTGGTCGGGCATCGACGACGCGCTCGAGCATCGTGTCAACGGCCCGCCCGGGTCGATGCCCGTCTCGGCCCTCGCCGCGCGAGGTAGGCCGCCGGTCGTCGCCGTCGTCTCGGGCGTTTTGCTCGCGGCGGCCGCCGCGGCGACGCTCTTTTTTCGTCCTGCACCCCCCGTCCGGGAGGCACCGCCGACGCCCGTCGCAACCGTGACGACCGGTGAGGGGCTCCACATCCTCTCCGCCACGGGACAGGTTCGGCCCCGCGCCGGCGGCGTCGTCGTGGGCGATCGCATCGAGACGACGAGTCGCGCCTCGCTCCACTCCATGACCGAGTCACCAAACAAAGGCGTCGCGTGGCGACTCGAGGCGGGCGCCAAGGTTAGTGTGCAACATGCACGCATGCCGCTCGCCCTCGCGCTCCTCGCCGGCTCCGTCGACGCCGAAGTTGATCCGGTGTCGAGCGGCGAGGCCTTCGTGGTCGACGTCGGCCCGCTCCGCGTGGCCGTTCGCGGAACTCGTTTGCGGGTCGTTCGCAGCGGACAAAAGGCGAGCGTCGACCTCACGGAGGGAACCATCGTCATCGGCCCGGTGCCGCTGGCGGGCATGACCGAGGGCACGCGCATCACGGCGCCGGCCCACGTCGATCTCGACCTCGATCGCCCGGACGATGTTCGCGTCATCAAGGCGGAGGTCGTCACGGCGCCGCCGGAGGTTTCCGCCAAGACCCCCGAGAAGCCGCCCGCACCCGCGCCCGCCGCGCCGCCCTCGACTCCGCGCGTCGACGCAGGTCACGTGGCCGCTCCGGCGCCGCTCACGCCGGAAGACGTGGCGCTCGCCGTGCGTGGCTGCATCGAGCGAAGCATCGTCAAGGGCGCCGTGCGCGTCACCGTGTCAACCACGCTCATCGTCGACGCCGACGCGGCGGGCACGCCCAAGATCGTTCGCTTCGATCCGCCTTTGGCGCCGGTCGTTCAGTCGTGCGCGTCGGAGGCGGTCTTCAAGGGACGCTTCGGCCCCTCCAGCTCACGGCGCATGACCATCGTCACCGAGCACTGAGGCGGGACGGCCGAGGCGACAAGCTCTGGCCGGCAGCGTCCGGCAGACGCGAGGCCTAACCAGCCGTGCGGACCCACTCGGTGATCGCGAAGGTCTCTTTTGCGCCGACGGGGCCGAACTGCACCCCGACGCCGTCGGTGCGTTCCCAGCGCACGATGCCTTGAAGGGCCATCGGTCCTTCACCCGACGGGAGGCGAAAGCGAACCGTGATGGCTGCACCGAAGGGCAACGACTCGTTCAAGAGGACGAACATGCCACCGAGCGAGATGTCCTTGGATCGCCCTTCGAGCGAGCGGTTGCCATGCTCAAGCAGGACGTCGGCGTCGAGGGGCACACGAGGGCTACGGCGATGCTCTTCTGTCACGGGGCCGTATGATATCACTCTCCCGTGCGGCTCTGGAGCATCGAACTTGGGGCGGCGCGCGGCGCGCACGGGCGCTGGCTCGCGGCGGTTCCCGTGCTCGCGTGCGTGGCCTTCGCCGCGTTTCTGGCGCCGCGCCCTGCGCCGCCTGACGTGGTGCCGGTGCCCGAGGTGGACGGCGTCGCGCTTCGCCGCGAGATCACGCGCGACTTGGCCCTTGCCGCGGGGGCCCGGTCAGCGCCTTTGCCGTCCCAAGTCCGCGAGTTCGGTTCGCTCATCCGCGATTGGAACAAGCTCGAGAGTGACGGCGCCGACGCGTCGCGCATCTCGGAGTCGCGGGGCGCCCTCGACCGCCTCCTTCCCACGCTCCTCGCTTCTGGCGTAGAGCCGCTGCGCGCTCTACGCGCAGTGCAGCTCGAGGCGTTCCTCGCGGAGGTGCGTCGCTTCGAGACCACTGGCGCGATCTCCGCGGAACTCCAAGCGCTCGGCGGTCCCTTCATCGAGCGCATGCGCGCCGTCGGTTGGATTCGGGGCCGCCACGTGCTCTTGACGGAGGAAGAGCGGCGGGTCGCCTACAAGTCCACGTGGAACGGCATTGCGGGCGTCGAGAAGCGTGCCGACTTCGCCGTGACGCTCGACGAGACGCGCGTCCTTTACGGGCTCTACTTCCGCCTGCCGCACGCGCCGGAGCCGCAAATTCGAGCCTTCGACGCCGCGCGCAAGGGCGCCAAAGACCGCGCCGCATGCGACGCCATCGCCGCGGGCGAGCGGCTCTCGGCGGAGAACTGGCGCCTCGACCGCATTCAGCGCTTCGCAAACCTCGATCCGTCGTACCCGGTCGCCTTCGCCAAGGGCGTCGCCCAGTTCCGGATGCGGAAGTTTCTCGCCTCCGCCGACAGCTTCGAGAACCACCTGCGCGAGCGACCGTCCGGGCCTTACGCGCTCAAGGCTCGCAATTTTCAGCGCGCCGCCGTGGCCGCTTCGAGGGAAGAAGCGCCGTAGCTGCGTTCAGCGCGCGCTGCGCATCGCGGGCTTCCTCGCGCAATGCCCGCTCAACGGAAGTTTTGAACGAGCCAGTAGCGGCCGTTGGGCGCCTGGTAGAACCCGCAGGCGACATACGAGATCTGCGTCGACGCCATGTTGCGAAAGTGGCTGCCCGACGGGCCGCCGTTCCACATCGTCTGGAGGCAGCTCGCCAGCGCTTGCGACACGTTCGCGCCCGGCCAATCGGGGCACTCGTTCTGCGCTTGTTCGGCGCACCGACGGTAGCCGCTGTGCGCGGTCCCGTTGTGTGCGTCGAAGCTCGCCTGCGCGTCGGCGCACGCTTCGGCTCCCTGCGCGCGAATGAGCGCGGGCCGGCCCACGCTGGCGCGGTATCCGTTCACGAGCGCCACGCACCCCGCGTGGAGCGCTTCGAGCGTGGCCGGCGCCGGTGGCACGATGCCCGGTGTGGGCAGTGAGGGCGGGAGCGGATCAGCGCTCGGCGGCACCCAGGCCCCTGCATCGGGGCCTTCGGCGACCCCCGCGTCGATGGTCGCGCCTTGGGCCTCCGGCAAGGGGCTCTGCACCATGGTGACCTGCGCGCTGGCGTTGCCGGGCTCGCCGTCGGGAATGACGATCCCGTCGGTCCCGCTGCAGCCGGTGACGGCGAGCAGCGCGGAAACCGTGAGGGCCAGCATCTGCGGGGCAAGGAGTCGAGGCATGCCCCCACGTAAGCAGGATCCTCGCCAGCGGCGTCGATCTGCTGGAGCTGCAATGGCCCCGTTTCGGGCGCCCCGCGGAGGCCGTTCCGTTCGGGTTGGATCGGCTCCTTGTCTCCCGCCGGCTTCACTTGGTTCCATCGCGACCGGTCGCTGGCTTGGCCGGCGAGCGTCAGCACGGCTAACCTTCCCGGTCGACGTCAACACTACCCGTCAGCACTGCCCGTCAGCACTACCCGCCAGCACTACCCGGATGAGGCTCCCCTCGTGGGAGGGAATTGAATGCGAGGTTTCGGCAAATTCGTCGTTTGGGCCGGGCTCATCCTCGCCGCCTTCGTCGGGGTCCTCATGTTGACCGTCGTGGAGGTGTGGACCGTGCCCACCGACGATCCGCTGCTCTCCGCGTCCATCCAGCCCAACATGATGGCCGGCGACGTCCTCCTCGTAGGGCGCCGCTCCAAGGCCGATCAGGGTGAGCTCGTGCGCTGCCTCGATCCCGACGCGCCGGGGCGCTTCGTGCTCGGGCGCGTCGTGGGGCTCCCCGGTGAAGAGGTGCACATTCACGACGACACGATGCGCATCAACGGCAAGCGCGAGCCGACCGGCAGCCCGTGCGATCCGCCGACGCTCACGCTGACGGTCCCGCAGAACTCCCTCGAGGTCGACCTGGCGTGCCACTTCGAGGAGTTTGCCGGCCGGCGGCAAGGCATCATCCGCGGCATCACCGATCACGACGCCGAGTTCCGCGGCAAAGTCGAGGCGGGGAAGCTCTTTCTCGCCAGCGACAACCGGCGCATCCACCTCGACTCGCGCGACTTCGGCGCGGTCAATCCCGATACGTGCCTTCAGATCGTCTACCGGCTCTGGAGCGCAGCCGGCATCGGTGACGCGAAGGGCCGTTTCACATTTCTCTGGTGAGGACGCCGACCATGAGCAGAGGGGCCATGAGTTCGGGCGCTTGCGCGCGCCCGCCTGAGCCCGGTCCCGGGAGCCGTTCTTGGGCGCAACGGACCGCGAGGTTGCGGTACATTCCTGCGCCGAGGCAGGCGCCGCTACGAGCCCCCGCCCCCTGTGATGGACGAGATCGACATCGGCATCGCCTGCGGCAAATGCGATCGGCTGAGCCCGATGGGGGCCCGCTCGTGCTCCGATTGCGGGCAGAACCTGAGCCTCTGGCTGGGCATCGGCCCGTCGGTGATGGCCGACGCGCCGGCAGGCCCGGGCAAACCTCGAGTTCCCGACGTCGAGCTCGACGCGCCTCGCACGAGGTTCGAGCCGCCGAGCTTCGACGAGACGGAGATCACGCCGCGCGCCGAGCACCTCGTGAGGATCGACAACGGCCCTCCGTCGTCGGTCTTCGATCAGCGCCTGAAGCCTCGGCGTTCTCCGTCCGACGATCAGGTGGCGGCGGTCTCGGCGTCGGTCACCCCGGCGATGCCGCCCTACGGGAACTCACCGGGGGTCGGGAACCCGCCGGGGCGCCAAACACCGCCGCGCGGCGAACCGCTACGCGCACCGAGCCACGCCCCGCGACGTTCTACCCCAGCGCCGCGTCATGCGACGCCGCAATCATCGAGCGGTTCGCTCGGTTGGTCTTCACTCTCCTTGGAGGAGCAAATGGAACAAGCCAAGCACTTCGTCTGCCGCTCATGCTCGACGCCGGTCCCCATGGGGCACAAGTTCTGTGGTCGCTGCGGGGCCGGGATTCCGCCGGAGATCGTCAACGCGCGCACGCAGTTTTTTGGTCAGCTTCAGGTGCCCGGCAAGGCCAAGCTGATCCTCATTCGCGGCGAAGGCGTCGAAGGCCTCAGCTATCAGCTCAACGCTGAGCAACACGTCGTCGGTCGCACGGGCCAACTCGTCTTCCCCGACGATCCCTTCGTCTCACCGAAACACGCGAACCTCTTCTACCGCAACGGCAAGCTCGTCGTGCGCGACGAGGGCTCGCTCAACGGCGTCTACCTGCGCGTGCGCGGCACCGTGGATCTCCTCCCCGGCGACTCGTTCCTCTGCGGCGAACAGCTCTTCCGCTTCGACACGGCCCCACAGGCCAACGAAGGGCCTGGACCCGACGGCACGTATTTCTACGCGTCGCCGAAACACCAGAGCGGCTTCCGCGTGACGCAGCTCCTTCAAGGCGGCGGCCTCGGCATGACGGCGTGCGCCCGGGGCGCCTCGCTCCAGATCGGCCGCGAGGGCGGCGATCTCAACTTCCCCACGGACCTCTACATGAGCGCGACGCACTGCCGCATCGAGGACCAGAGCGGCAAGTACTCGCTCACCGATCTAAACAGCCGCAACGGGACCTACGTGCGCCTCACGCAAGAGCGCGAGCTGTCCCACGGCGACTACATCTTCATCGGTCGCAAGCTGCTTCGCGTCGAGATCACCGCGGCGTAGTCCGCGCCCCGCGCGCTAGCCATCGCGGGGCCGTGACGCTACATCGGGGCGATGCAAGGCAAGGTCAGCGCCCCGCGCCTCAATCGACTGGCCCACGAGGCCTCGCCGTACTTGAGGCAACACGGGGCGAACCCCGTCGACTGGTTTCCTTGGGGCGATGAAGCGCTGACCCTCGCGCGCAAGGCCGACAAGCCCATCCTCCTCAGCGTCGGCTACGCGGCGTGCCACTGGTGTCACGTGATGGAGCGCGAGTCGTTCGAAGACGACGCCATCGCGGCGCTCATGAACGAGCACTTCGTTTGCATCAAGGTTGACCGCGAGGAGCGCCCCGACCTCGACCAGATCTATCAAGTGGTGGTCCAGCTCATGGGGCAGGGTGGCGGCTGGCCTCTCACCGTCTTCCTTACGCCTGACGAGCGCCCTTTCTACGGCGGCACGTATTTCCCACCGGCCGACAAATACGGGCGTCCCGGCTTCCCACGCGTGCTCGCCGCCCTCGCCGAGGCCTACCGCGAGCGCCGCTCCGAGATCACCGGTCAAGCCGACGAGCTCACGCGCGCCATCACGCGCGTGACACAAGACGTCACGCAAGACGTGACACAAGGCGTGACAAGAGACGTCGGCGGCGAAGCGGGCGCGAGCGCCGCGTTGACGAGCGAGGCGCTCGGCGCCGCGGCCGCGCGCGTCGCCAAGAATTTCGACGACGAGCACGGCGGCTTCGGTCATCGTCCCAAGTTCCCGAACACGATGGCCCTCGACGTCCTGCTCCGAAGGGCCGTTCACGAGCGCGACGCCGGCGCCGAGCGGCGCGTGCGCTTGGCCCTCGACGGCATGCGGGCCGGCGGCATCTGGGATCAGCTCGGGGGCGGCTTCCACCGCTACTCGACCGACGAAGCGTGGCTTGTGCCGCACTTCGAGAAGATGCTCTACGACAACGCGCTCCTCTTGCGCCTCTACGCGGACGCGTTTCGCAGCTTTGGCGACGAGCGCTACCGGCAAACGTCGCTCGACATCGCAGCCTACCTGGAGCGCGAGATGACCGACGCGGGCGGCGCCTTCTACTCGAGCCAAGACGCCGACAGCGAAGGCGAGGAGGGGCGCTATTTCGTTTGGTCGCGCGGCGAGGTGGCGGCGCTCCTCGTCGGCGACGCCGACGCCTTTCGCGTGCTCGAGGCATTCTTCGGCCTCACCGAGGAGGGCAACTTCGAAGAAAGCGGCACCTGCGTGCTCCACGAGGCCCGCTCCATCGGGGCCGTCGCCGAGGAGCTCGGTCTCGACGATTCGGTGGCTCGCGCGGCGCTCGAGCGGGGCAAGGTCGCGCTCCTAAGGGCGCGCGCCGCGCGCGTGCGACCGCTTCGCGACGACAAGATTCTCGCGAGCTGGAACGCGCTCCTCATCGGCGCGCTCGCCGGCGCCTCGCGAACGCTCGCGGCGCCAAAGCTCCTTGCGATGGCGGAGCGCGCGTTTGCATTCGTCGAGCGCGAGCTGCTCGTCGCCGTTGGCGAGCGATTGCGGCCTCGCCGACTGTCGATGGAAGGGCAGGGCAAAGGGCAAGGCTTCCTCGACGACGTCGGCTTTCTCGCGTGCGCCGCCCTCGATCTCTACGGGGCAACGGGGGCGCCGCGTTACGTTGACGTCGCGACGCGCATCGTTCGCGGGGACTCGCACACTTTCACGACGGCGAACACGGCGACTTCTTCTTCACGCCCGACGACGCGCCGGCGCTCCTCGTGCGTGCGAAGGACCCGTTCGACCACGCCATCCCCAGCGGCGTCTCAATGCTCACCTCGGCGCTCTTGCGCCTCGAGGCGCTCACCGGCGAAGACGCGTCGCGGGCTCGCGTCGCCCTTGAGCGGCTTGCCCCTATGGCCCTCAAGCAGCCGCTCGGCATGAGTCAAACGGTGAACGTCCTTTCCGCCATGGTCTCCGGCTTTACGGAGGTTGTCATCGTGGGGCGCCGGGCAAGCGCCGAGGCGCAAGCCCTCGCCGACGCCGCGTTTCGGAGTCCCGGCGACGCGGGGGCGCGCGTTGTGGCCTGGCTTGACCCCGACGATCCTGAGACGCGCGCCGCCTGCCGCGCGCTCGCCGACGGCAAGCGCGGAGGGCCCGTGGCCGCTGCCTACGTGTGCCGCGGCAGGGCGTGCTCCGCTCCCGTCTCGGCGCCGGCCGACCTCCGCGCGATCCTCGCTGGCTAGGCATTCAACGCGGCCTGGACCAGGGAGAGACGTTGATTCTCGGGGCCAACGCGCTACGGTCCCCCGGAAGAAGCCCTCCGGGGGAGGCTTTTTTTGCTGCAACCTCCACGCGTTGAAGGCCACCGTGCTCAAAGTCCCTGTCCTGATTCTCGCCGCTGTTTCGGGCGCGATGGCCGTGAGCGCCTTTGCCTGCGGCGACACGGCGCCTGCGGCGCCTGACACGACTCCCTCGGCCTCGACGACCGCGAGCACCAAGCCTACGGCCACAGTCACGGCGACCTCGCCGACAGGTCCCGACGCGACGGTGCCCGACACAGGCGTCGACGCCGACACGGGCCCGCGGACGCCGGTCCGCTTCGTCGCCCTCGGTGACCAAGGCAAGGGTTGCACGGCGACGGACGCGGCGCCCACCGACGGTCAGTGCAAGGTGGCGGCGGCCATGGAGGCCAAGTGCGCCAAGGACGGCTGCGACTTCGGCCTGCTCCTCGGCGACAACATCTACCCGTCGGGTGCGACGAGTCCGACCGATCCGATCTTCCAGAAGATCTTCGAAGAGCCCTACAAGAACCTGGATATCCCGTTCTACGTCGCCCTCGGCAACCACGACTACGGCAACGATGGCGCGGGCACGACGTTCGCGGTCGGTCAAAACGAGGTCGACTACACGCAGCACTCGAAGAAGTGGAAGCTGCCGGCCAAGCACTACCACCAGGTCTTTGGCGGCGGCACGCTCGAGTTGTTCGTTGGCGACACGAACTCGGCGATGGTCGGCAACAGCGCGCTCGTCGGCGACGGCAAGCTCTTCGGGGCCCAAGACGCGCTCCAGCGAACCGACCTCAAAGCCTGGATGAAGGCTTCGACGGCGACGTGGAAGATTGCCATGGGCCACCACCCGTACCTTTCAAACGGCACGCACGGAAACGCCGGTTGTTACGATCCGCCCGGCGGCCTCTGCATCTTGCCCGCGCCGTTCAACGGCGGCGGTGTGAAGAACTTCCTCGAAGACGCCGTCTGCGGTCGCGTCGACTTCTATCTATCGGGACACGACCACAGCCGCCAGTGGCTCACCGACAAGTGCAACGGCACCGAGCTCATCGTCTCGGGTGGCGGCGCAACCACGACAGCCATCAACACCAAGAACCCGACGCAGTTCCAGAAAGAGGCCACCGGATTCCTCTACGTCGTGATCGATGGCAAGAAGCTCACCGGCGAGTTCTTGGATGACGCCGGCAACGTCGAATACACGCGCACCGTCACCAAGCCCTGAGGGCGCCTAGCAGCGCGCGACGTCGCGCGTTTCCAAGGGTCCGATCCGAGCGTAAGCTCCCGCGCGTGTCTGAAAAGAAGATCCTTCCGCACGGTCCGCTGACGAAGCTCGAAGACGGCCTCTGGCGCGTCGAGGGCTCGCTCAGCGGCATGCCGCTCCACCGCGTCATGACCGTCGCGAAGCTCGCGAGCGGCGACCTCGTCGTTCATAACGCGATGATGCTCGCAGACCCCGCCATGAAGGAGCTCGACGCTCTCGGCACCGTGGCCTACGTCATCGTGCCCAACGCCTTTCATCGCTTGGACGCGCCGGCCTACAAGGACCGCTACCCGAAGGCGAAGTTCGTGTGCCCGAAGGGCGCGAGGGCGAAGGTCGAAAAGGTCGTCCCCGTCGACCTCGTCTACGAAGAATTTCCGAAAGACGCTCGCGTGGCCCTTCGAACGCTGAAGGGCGTGAAGGACGCCGAGGGCGTCATGACCGTCACAACGGAGGGCGGCACGACCCTCACCTTCAACGACGCGCTCTTCAACATGCCACACGCGCCGGGCTTTCAGGGCTTCATCGTGAAGAACGTGATGGGCTCCTCGGGTGGCTTCAAGGTGACTCGGCTCTTTCGCACCATGATGCTCAAAGACAAGGCGGCCTTCCGCGCCGATCTCGAAGAGCTCGCCAAGACGCCGACGCTCAAGCGCATCATCGTCTCGCACCACGAGACCCTTGAAGGCGACGTCGCCGGCGAGCTCATGCGCGTCGCGCAGACGGTCTGACGGCGCGCTGGCCCCGGCCCCGTCAGCCCCGGCCCCGCCAGCCCCGCCCGCCCGCTACTTCGCGACGGCCGCGATCTGCTGGACGCACGCGTCGGTGAGGCGTGAGCCCGTGTCCGGTCCGAAGAACGTCGCCGCCGCTTCGTAGCCTCCGGCTTCGTACTCGTCCTTGTCGACGACGTAGCTCATGAAGCCGTTGGTGAGACCGAAGACGAGGACGTTCGCGAAGCCGAGGGCCTTGCCGCGCGCCTTGATGTCGAGGCCGAGGCGATGAACGGGCTCGCCCGGTACGGCGCTGATGACGTCGCCATCGAGGGCCACGGCGGTCATGCGGAACTTGTGCTCGACCATGGTCTCGTCGAGGGGAATCGACGAAATTCCAGAGGGGCCGCCGAGCAACGTGCCGAGCAACGACAAGTCGAGCGCGCCCGTCGATAGGCCGTCGGCGCGGAGCTTGAGCTCGGCCTTGCCGAAGTCGACGGTCGTCGTGGCAACTCTTATCGCGACGCGGTCACGCGTGGCGATGCCGCTACGGACAGCGACGACCTTGTCGCCAATGACGCTCCCGAGCGACTCCATCTCCGCGTCGGTCGCGGCCAACGGCGCGATGTCGGCCTCCGCACTGTTGGCGAAGAGGGCCGGCGCGCCGGTCTTCTGCGCGACGGTGCGGTTGATGACTCCCATGACGTCGGCGGAGAGCGCTTCGTTGGCGGCCGGCAATGCCGTGCCGTGAATGCCGTAGTTGGTCAGCGTCGCCAGCGGCGTGCCATCCTCGTGGTCGACGCGCATCACGAAGAGCTCGGGATCGATGTCGCCGGCCTTCAGGACCTTCGAGACGCCAGAACGTCGATTGGTCGTCGCGCCTTCGAGCTCGCTCCGGCCGATGCCAAAACGCGCCGCCGCGAGCGAGCGCTCGGCGCGCACGATGGCTTCGGCGTGCGCATCCACGTACGCGTCGCGCACGCGGGGCACGAGCGAGTCGGTCGCCGCCTGGACCCAGAAGCCGAGGCTCGTCAGCGCGCCGGGACCGGAGTGCGTGTGCGACGCCGCGGCGAGCAGGCGGTCGGCCGTCACCGCCGAACCCTTCGCGCGCGCCGTCGCGACGATCCGTTCCACGACCTCCGCGATGGTGGCGATGGCGTCGATGCTCAGGATGTAGAGGCGCTGGCCGCCGCTCTCGAGCACGAGGGCCTTGGCGAGCATCGGATCGCGCACCGCCGTTGACGGCGCGAAGTATTGAACGTCGTTGTTCGGATCGAAGTCGGGGACGAGGCGTCGTCGCTTCGTGTAACCGGCCAGCGGGACACCCACCTTGGGTGTCGCGTCGACGACAGCCACTGCGGCGCGGAGGTCGCCGGCGGCGGGCGTCGCGGTAGGCGTCGCCGACGGCATCGGCGGCGTGGTTGGCGCGGCGCTCGGGGCGAGGGCCGGCGCGGGCGCTTTGGCGTTGTCGCCTGCCTGCGAGCAGGCGAAGGCTGAGGCCAAAAGGACGGCGAGCGCCGGCACGGCCAGGGCGCCGCACTTGGGGGATAGGCTAGAAGCCCGGCGAGAGAGTCCTTCCGTCACGAGAACCACGTAGCATTGGGAACACCCCGGTGTCGCGTCTCCGAGGCGTGAAAAAGCCCCACCGGTCTTGATCGGTGGAAGCAAATCGCGCGCGCGCCCTTTTCTAGTGGCGGCGGCGGCGCCGCTTTGGGCGCCGGATGCCGGGGCCGTCTTCTTCGCGGTCCGTTACGGCAGGGATCTCGGCTCGCATCGCCTCGAGGTGCGACGTGTCAGCGCCCTTTGATTCCAGCTCAATCTCGAGGACGTCGAGCGCGAGGCCCGCGTGCTCGGCGCGGGCGAGGCGTCCCAAGCGCTTCGTCTCGAGGCGCGGCTGCATCGAGACGATGCGACGCATGGCGTCGGAGATGCGCCGCGGGATCGCGATGCGTTCCATGATCGGATCGAGGAACTGGTAGGCCGCTTCCACCTTGTCGCGGGCGCCATCGCAGGCCTCTTCGAGCGGCTCGCGGAGCAAGACCGTGAAGAGCGTCACGTCGTCGGGGACCGGCCCGCCGGCGCGAATGCGGCGATCGATGGCGTCCATTTTCTTGAAGAAGCGTTCAACGCCGCCGCCGCCGGTCGCCCCGCCATCGTCGTCGAGGAACGCGGCGAGCTCGGGAATGAGCTGCGCCATCGCGCCCGTTTCCCAGAAGAGCCAAAGAGACCGGTGGGCCGCGCCATAGCGTAGGAGCCGGAGGATCTCCTCGAAGATGCGGGGCCGGGCCGCGTGACCGAGCGACTCGCGATGAGCCACCATGGCGTCGTAGACGGCGGGCGAAATCCCGAGATCGCGGCGGGCGGCGAACTTGATGGCGCGGAGGATTCGCACCGGATCCTCGCGGAAGCGAACGTTTGGATCGCCGATGGTGTGGATCGTTCGGTGGGCGATGTGCTCCATGCCGCCGCACCAATCGAGCACCTGACGGCGGTCCACGTCGTAGAAGAGCGCGTTGATGGTGAAGTCGCGTCGGATGGCGTCCTCGTGCGCTTCGCCGAAGACGTTGTCGCTTCGAATCAAGAGGTCGCTGACGGCGTCGTCGTCGACGGGCTCCGCGGGGTTCTTCCGGAAGGTCGCGACCTCGATGACCTTGCCGTGGCCAAAAAGGACATGGGCGAGCCGGAACCTCCGGCCGATGATGCGGCAGTTGCGAAAGAGCTGGCGAACGTCTTCCGGTCTCGCGCTCGTGGCGATGTCCCAGTCTTTCGGCTTGTGGTCCAGAAGGAGGTCCCGGACGCAGCCGCCAACGAGGTAGGCCTGGTGTCCCGCTCGCTCAAGGCGCCGGACAACCTTGGCGGCGTCAGGGTCGAGATCGGCCTCGGCGATGTCGACGTCGTGGCGCGTTAGCGACGTGCCGTCATGCCGCAGCGAGACGTCCTCGGGGACATCGGCGTCGGCCTCGATGGTGAACGAGGGAAGTTCGGGCGGGGGAGGGAGGTCGTCCTTGGGTCGTCGCATCGCGAAGGGACCCGAGCGTCTGGCGGTCGGTCTCGCCCGTCGTACACGGGCGGCCGCGCTCTGGCGCCGAGGGCCGGCTCTTATCGTAGAGGAACTGTCAAATGCCTCGGGACTCTAGCAGTCCATTGGCGTCTCCCGCAACGAGAGCTTTGGTTCAAGTTCACGTCGGGCCCGCATGTGCACCTGCCATGCCGCCAACGGTTGACGTCCGGGCCGAGGTGATTAGCTTGCCCCCGAACACGACGAGGAATTCGGCAAATTCCGCCGCGGTCCGCTGTTTAGCCTTGCCTTTTCGGCGGAGGCCGGCGGCGCCCCGGAACCCGGAACGCCGAAGGGCCTCGCCGGAAGACTGAAGATCGCTGGAGGCTAGGGAATCATGGGCAAGATTATCGGCATCGACCTCGGAACGACCAACAGCGTCGTCGCGATCATGGAGGGCCGCGAGCCCAAAGTCATCGTGAACGAAGAGGGCTCGCGCATCACTCCGAGCGTGGTCGCCTGGGACGAGAAGGGCGAGATCCTCGTCGGCCAGATCGCCAAGCGCCAGGCCGTCACCAACCCCGAGCACACCGTCTACAGCACCAAGCGCTTCATCGGTCGCCGCTTCGAAGAGGTCGGCGAAGAGACGAAGCGTGTACCTTACAAGGTTGTCCGCGCCCCCAACGGCGACGGCGCCTTCGAGCTGCGCGGTAAGACCGTGACGCCGCCGGAAGTCGGCGCCAAGGTGCTCCAGAAGCTCAAGAAGGCCGCTGAGGACTACCTCGGCGAGAAGGTCACGGAAGCCGTCATCACGGTGCCCGCTTACTTCAACGACGCGCAGCGGCAAGCCACCAAAGACGCCGGCCGCATCGCCGGCCTCGAGGTCAAGCGCATCGTCAACGAGCCCACGGCGGCGGCCCTCGCCTACGGCCTCGACAAGAAGAGCGACGAGCTCATCGCCGTCTACGACTTCGGCGGCGGCACCTTCGACATCTCGATCCTCGAGGTCGGTGACAACGTCGTTCAGGTCGTCTCGACCAACGGCGACACGCACCTCGGCGGCGACGACATCGACAACCTCATCATCGACTGGCTCATGGCCGAGTTCCGCAAGAGCTCGGGCATCGACGTGAGCAAAGACAAGATGGCGCTCCAGCGCCTCAAGGAAGCCGGTGAGAAGGCCAAGATCGAGCTCTCGAGCGTCCAAGAGACGAGCATCAACCTGCCGTTCCTCACGGTCGGCCCCGGCGGTCCCGTCCACCTCGACATGCGGCTCTCGCGTTCGAAGCTCGAGCAGATGATGGCGCCGCTCATCGAGCGGACCATGGAGCCTGTCAAGAAGGCCCTCCAGGACGCGAAGAAGCAGCCCAAGGACATCGCCGAGATCGTCCTCGTCGGCGGCTCCACGCGCATCCCCATGGTCCTCGAGACGGTGAAGAAGTTCTTCGGGAAAGACCCGCACAAGGGCGTGAACCCTGACGAGGTCGTGGCCGTCGGCGCCGCCGTTCAGGCCGGCGTCTTGTCCGGCGACGTGAAGGACATGGTCCTCCTCGACGTCACGCCGCTCTCGCTCGGTGTCGAGACGCTCGGTGGCGTCATGACCGTCATGATCCCCCGCAACACGACCATCCCGACGCAGAAGAAGGAGGTCTACTCGACGGCGACCGACAACCAGCCGAGCGTCGAGATCCACGTCCTTCAGGGCGAGCGCACCGAGGCGCGCTACAACCGCGCCCTCGGCAAGTTCCACCTCGATGGCATCATGCCGGCGCCGCGTGGTGTGCCGAAGGTCGAGGTCACCTTCGACATCGACGCGAACGGCATCCTCTCGGTCAACGCGAAGGACACGGCGACCGGCAAGGATCAGAAGATCACCATCACCGCCAACTCGGGCCTCTCCGAGGACCAGATCAAGAACATGGTCAAGGAGGCGCAAGATCACGAGGCCGAAGACAAGGTGCGTCGCGATCAGATCGAGCGTCGCAACAAGCTCGACAACCTCTGCTACTCGCTCGAGAAGATGATCGCTGAGAACAAGGAGAAGCTCCCGGCCCCCGACGTGGCGCTCCTCGAAGGGCTCATCAAGGAAGGCCGAGAGGCCGTCGAGAAGCAAGACGACGACAAGATCCAAGACGTCTCGGCGCGTCTTGAGCGCGAAGCCCAACGAATCGGAACGGCGGCCTACGGCGCGGCCGCTCCGCCCGGCGCGCCCGGCGCTGGGCCGAACGGGGAAGCCGCCGAAGGCGGAGCGGCGCCGAAGGGCAACAAGAAGGAAGGCGGCGTCATCGACGCGGAGTTCGAAGAGACCCCGTGACCTGACGACGCTTCAAGCGGCGCCCAAGTGGTGCTCGCCAGCCCGGCCTACGGCTCCGCTGTAGGCCGGGCTTTTTTTGTGTATTCTCCATCCAACTAGACGAAACTTTTCACGCCGCCGCTGGCCCGACACGGGGGGCGAGCGCGCACTCATTTGGCGAGGGCGCCGGCGAAAAGCTTCACCCACGTCGACGGGCCCCATACTCTCGAACCTCGGGCTTTTGCGTCACCGCGCAGGAGCTTTGAAGCGGGGGCTTCGCGGAGGAAGAACATGCGCGCATGGTCGAAACAAGCGTTGGGTGTCGTCGGGCTCTTGGTGTTTGCAACGTCCGTGATCGGTTGCAAGAAGGCGCGAGCGCGCCGCGACGATCAGGGGGAGTCGACGGAAGCCACCAAGGAGGCTGCGAAGGAGGCGCCCGACGGCGTGACCGATGAGACCGTTCGCCTGTCGCAGGTTGCCTCGTTCACCGGCGCCCAAGCCGGCTTGGGCACCGAGTCGTACCGCGGCGCCATGGCGTACTTCGCCGAGGTGAATGCGCGCGGTGGCGTCCATGGACGCAAGATCGAGATCGTGCCCGTCGACGACAAGTACACGTCGGAGGGCGGAGAGGCGGCGACCGAGAAAGCGATCAACGACGATCGGCCCTTTGTGTTCTTCGGCGCCAGCGGCACCGAGCCTTCGAGCGGCATCGTGAAGACCCTGAAGAAGTACGAGGCGAAGAAGTTCGTCTTGTGGGGCTCGACGAGCGGCGCCGAGGTGTTGCGCGCTCCCGAGTTTGCGCCCTTCGCCTTCAACATTCGCGGCTCACTCAAGAGCTCCGGCAAGGATGTCGTCGAGGCGTTCGCGTCGGCGGGCTTCAAGAAGATCGGCGTTGTCGCGCAAGACGACGGCTTCGGGAAGAGCGCCGCCACGGCGGCCAAGAAGGCCATCGAGGACAAGGGCCTCACGATGGTCCTCGAGCTGCCGATCCCCAAGTCGGCCAAGCCCGAGACGAGCGACGCAAAGGACATCGTGGCGAAGATGAAGGCTGCAGGCGCGGAAGCAGTCGTCCTTGCGGCGACCTACAACCCGTCGACGGTCTTCGTGCGGGACGCCCGCGAGTCCGGCTGGAACGTGGCCGCCGCGACCATGGGCACGCCCGACACGATGTTGCGTCAGCTCATCGCCATCGAAAAGAAGACCAGCAAGCGAATGACCAACGCGCTCATTGGCTGCACGAACTCGCCGCCCGTCAGCGCCACCGACCTGCCCGCGGTGCGTGAGTACAGAGACCTCACCGACAAGCGGAAGGCTGATCTGCCTGCCCAGATCGCAGACCCCAACTATCGCCCGCTCCGCTACAGCACCAACGCGCTCGAGAGCTTCATCGGCGCGCGAGCCCTCGTCGAAGCCATGGAGCGAGCCGGCAAGAACCTGACGCGAGAATCGCTTCGCAAGGCTGCCGAGTCGATGGTCGGGTGGGACCCGGGCGTTGGTCAGAAGCTCACCTGGGGCCAGGGTGACAACCAGGGCTTCGACAGCGTATGGCTCTCGGGCATCAAGAACGATGAGTTCGTGCTCGTGACGGACATGAAGAAGTACCTCACCGACAAGCCCGAGCCGGTCCTCCTTGCGAAGGACGACAAGGACGCCAAGGACGCGAAGCCCGGCGAGAAGGGCACGGCGACGCCGCCGCCCGCCGCAGCGAACGCGAAGACGGCGCCGGGGAAGAAGTAGCGCGCCGGCGAACGCCCCCGCGGGCCTTCGCGACCGACCCCCAAGAGGACGTGGGCGCAACCCCGAGCCTCTTGGGGGTTTTCCTTTTTGTCGCGGCCGCGTCACGATTGCCTCCCCGTGGCGCAACGACTCGTTCTCTACGACCGCACGTGCACGCGCCCAGCGGGCGGACTCTCCGCCGTCTGGCGCGGCGGTGCGGCGCTCTACTGCGCTTCGGGTGCCGTCAACGCGTCGGTGGGAATTGACGACTGGGCCGGCGCCGCTCGCGCCATCGAAGCGCTCGATGCCCCGCTGGCGGAGCTTCAGTATTGGGGCCACGGTCGCTTCGGCCGCGTCTTCGTCGACCGAGCCCCGCTCGACCTTCGCGCCCTCGTGGGAGCGCCCGGCGCCGACGCCGGCGCACGTCGCGTGGTGGCAGTGCTCAAAGAGCGCCTTGTCACAAGCGAGCGATCGCTCGTCTGGCTCCGCACGTGCGAGGCCTTCGGCGGCGACGTCGGTCAGGCGTTCGCCGAAGCGCTCGCCGACACGCTTGGGGTACGCGTTGGAGGCCACACGCACGTCATTGGGTTTTGGCAAAGCGGCCTGCACTCGCTCGTGCCCGGGCAGCGTGCGTTGTGGCCCCGCGAGGAAGGCATCCGGCGCGGCACGGCGAGCGCGCCTGAGCTAGGGGCTGGCTCGAGCCCCGGCCTCCCGTGCACGATCCACTGCTTGCAGGGGAGAGTACCCCCCGGCTGGTGATCGTCGCGCTCAGCGCCCCGGGCGCCACCTGCTCGCGTGCAGACCTCACGCTTCCGTCGACGACTCGGCTTCGTCGGCGCTTTGCGCCGTGCCAGGAGCGAGCTCCGGCGGAAGAAGGAGCCGGCCCAGGACTAGCGCGAGGGCCGCCGCCACGCCGCTCGCCGCAAGAACCCCCAGCTTCGCGGCTGCCAAGAGGCGAGCGTCGGCAAACGCGAGCTGGGCGATGAAGAGCGCCATCGTGAAACCGATGCCTGCCACAACACCGAGCACGACGACCTGCCTAGAGCCGATGCCCGCGGGCGCTGTCGCAAACCCTATCCGGAGCGCAAGGAACGAAGCCAAGAGGACGCCGAGCGGCTTGCCCAAGACCAGGCCCATGACAACGCCGAGGCCGAGGCGAGTCGCGCTGCCGTCCCAGACGACACCTGCGACCGACACGCCTGCGTTGGCCAATGCGAAGATGGGCATGATCGCGAAGGCGACCCACGGATGGAGCGTCTCGATGAGGCTCTCGGCGGGCGACATGGCCTCACGTCGCGCCTGGTCCACGTGCTTCAGATGGTCCGCGAGCTCGTGCGACGACATCGCCCCTGGCCGATCGAGCTTGACGAGTTCGCGCTCCACGCCGCGCACAAAGCCGTCGGCGCCGAGCCACGCACGCACAGGGGTGATGAGACCGATGACGACGCCAGCGATGGTCGGATGAAGGCCCGACGCGTACGTGCCGCCCCACACGATGAGCGCCGGCGCGACGTAAGCCACCTTGCGGCGAACGCCGAGCGCCTGGAGCGCGAGGATTCCGCCAAGGCCGAGGGCCGCCACGAGGAGACCTGACGCGGCGACGCCCGACGAATAGAAGAACGCGATGACCACGATGGCGCCCAGGTCGTCGATGACCGCGAGCGCGAGCAAGAGCACACGAAGCGCCGGCGGGACGCGCTTGCCAAGGAGCGTGAGGATGCCTAGTGCGAAGGCGATGTCGGTCGCCATGGGCACGCCCCAGCCAGAGTGGGTGGCGCGCCCGCTGGCGACGGCGAGATAGATCAACGCGGGCGCGAGCATGCCTCCGAGCGCCGCCGCCGCCGGAAGCGCCGCGCGCCGCCATTCGGAGAGCTCGCCGTGATGAACCTCACGACGGATCTCCAGACCCACGACGAAGAAGAAGACGGCCATGAGGACGTCGTTGACGAACCACTCGAGGCTCCGCTCGAAGGCGAAGGTGCCGATTCGGATGCCCATCGGGAGCGTCCAGAGGTGGTGATACGCGTCGCCCCACCGCGAGTTGGCGGCGGCGAGCGCGACGCCGGCGCAGGCAAGGAGCAGGATCCCGCTGGCCGCTTCGATTCGGAGGAAGCGCTCGAGCGGAGCTGCGGCGAGGCGCGCAACGCGGACCAGCGGCTCCCACGCCTCCGGCGGGGCGGCAGGCAATCGGTGACTCGACGGCGGCACTTCGGACATGGTGGGACCTCGCCGGTATCCCGGCGTGGATGGCGGCCCGACCATCCGATGTCCTGCGGCCCGCGCCGCACCCTTTCGCGTCCAGAGGTAGCACATCTCGCGAGGCACGTCGGCGACGAGCCGCTTCGTGTGAATGAGACGTCGCCAGCCTTGGGTCCCTGGTCGACGTGGTGTTCCATCGGTAGATTCGAGGGGCGATGCCGACGAGCAGCAGATGAAAGCGCGCAATGCCTCCCTCCTGCTCTTGGCTCCGCTGGTGGCGTCCATGGCCGCGTGCCAGTGGCTCGTGGCGCTGCGTGGCGCCGAGGTCACCGCGGACGTTGACGCGAGCGATGACGGTGCGACAGCGCCCGACGCGCACATTCCCGCAGCGCCTGATCCCTGCGGCCCCGTACCGCCGGGGCCCCCTGCGTCCGACGTGGGCGCCAACAAACCAAGTCAGCCACCCTTCTTTTTCGCTGTCCGACGATGGGCCTTTCGCAACGACGGGCCCGACAAGAGCCCGCTCTTCTGCGACGACCCGGGCTTCAACCTTGACGGCAAGAACACATGGCGCGGTGACGCGGCGACGGGGTGCGCGGAGCAACGCTCCTGCGCGACGCCGACCGTCTCGACGGCCTGTGACTACGAGCACGGGGTGGACAATGCGCTGCCTGGCGTCCTGGACCTCATCCTTCAGGTTCCCGGCGTGAACCCCGGCGCGCGAACCTTCGACCCAAACCGCGTCATCGAGGTCGGCGCTACGAACCTTCTTCTCGAGCTGGACGACTACAATGGCGAGGCCGACGACCGAGCTGTTCGCGTCCGCTTCTGGGTTGCGGCTCGCGAAGAGCGGCTGCGCCTGCCACGCGATGGCGGCTCGCCGGTTGTGAGCATCGCGGACCTAGCCTCTATGCCCGTGGTGTGGGACGGCGGTGGGCCCAGCTCGTGGGTCGTGGACCGCCGATCTATCCTCGGCGAGGCTGGCTCGGAACTTGTCACCTCGCGCTACCTTGCCGACGGTTACGTGACGGGGGGCGTACTTGTGGTGCCCGAGACCGGCCCCGGGCTCCTGCCGATCAGCGTTCCCGGTGGAGGCGGCACCTCCTATCGCAGCGGCGTGCTCGTCGCTGGAATCGAGCGCTCCGTCGGCGCTGACGGTGTCGTTCAACTTGCGCTGTCGCGGGGTCGCCTGGCGATGCGAATGCCAAGTGCCAGCTTGTTGAGTGTCGTCGGCAACAGCCGCAACCCCTCGAGCACGAAGAGCGGCCAGCTCTGCGAGCCTGGGAATGCCAGTGACTACCAGTCGTTTGCTCGCACCACCCTCTGCGGACGCCTGGACCTTCCCATGCCTGGCTCAACGGACGAAAACCTCAACTGTGGCGAATTGTCAGCGGCCCTCTTTTTCTCGTCGGTGCAGTCCGCACTGAGTCGCGTTGACGGCGGCCGGGTCCTCGCCATCGAGGATTCGACGCTCGGCTCCGGAGTGCCGTGCCCCGACGATGCGGGGACCCAATGGTGCGACGACTGCGCCTGGTCGGGCCCCTCCCGCTGCGATGCCGGCACGCCTTCTTTGGACGCGTCAGCCGACTGAGGCACGCCCCGCGGCGATCACGGTGGCATGTGTGTCGCGCGAATTGGGTCTTCGGCCCCGGTCTTCCACGGCACCTCGGGCCACCAGCGCGTCACGCCCAAGGGCGCGTCGGGCTCCACGCTCTGGCCCGGCATCGGTGCGAGGACCGTCACGTTGGCCAAGCTTGCGGCCGCGAGCACGCGCTCCACCGGCTCGGTCCACCCGTGGTACGCGAGGGCGAAGCCTGCCCAATGGACCGGCACCATGACCCGGCCGCGAAGCCACTGGTGGGCGACGACGGCCTGCTCTGGCCCGAGGTGCCAGTCGGGCCACGAGCGGCCGTATTGCCCCGCTTCGAGGAGCGTCACGTCGAAGGGACCGAGCCGCTCGCCGATCTCGCGCATGGCCGGGAAGAGGCCCGTGTCGCCCGAGTAGTAGGCGCGGTGTTTGGGACCGAGCATGGCGTAGCCGGCCCAGAGGCGCGTGTCGTTGTCGATGAGCACGCGGCCCGAGGCGTGGCGCGCTGGAGCCGCCACCAGCTCGACGCCGCCGAGGTCCACGTGCTCCCACCAATCGAGCTCGACGATCTGCGCCTCGGGAACGCCCCAATACGCGAGATGCGAGCCGATGCCGAGGGGTACCACGAAGCGCTTGGTGCGCGAGGTGAGGGCTTGCACCGTCTTCATGTCGAGGTGGTCGTAGTGATCGTGCGAGATGACGACCGCATCGAGCGGCGGAACGTCCTCCATGGCGAGGGGAGGAGCGTAGAAGCGCTGAGGGCCGATCCATGAGAACGGCGAGGCGCGCTTGCTCCAAATGGGATCGGTGAGCACTCGCCGCCCGTCGATCTCGATGAGGGTCGTTGAATGGCCAAGCCATGTGAGCCGCAGGCCCGACGCCGGCGGCGTCGCGAACCGGCCCGCTGGCGCGTGCGTCAAGGGAATCGGCGCCGATGGGCTCGTATGCGGGCTGGCCGCGAAGGCGTCTTTGAGCGAGAGCCACAGATCGTTCTCGAGCGGCTCGCGGTTCACGAAGACCTCGCCGCGGCGCTCGGGCGAGCGCGCCATGCGCACGAGGCGCTCACCCGAGGGCTGCTTGCCGAAGGCGGTCCAGCCGGCGACGACGTGAAAGAGAATCGCTCCGACGACGACCGCGAGGAGCGACCACGCGAGCCCGCGGCGGAGCTTTCGTCCGTTCATGACGCGACTCGCTCGCGGAGGTCCGTCGCCGCCCCTCTTGTCATTCACTTCATGTCGTAGGCTTCGACGGCGTCTTCCATGAAGCGGGGCACGAGCACACGGCCGCGCTTCTTGTCGTAGCCGAAATCCGCCGGCGCCTTGAGTCCCGGGAGCGCGACTTCGAAGGTGCCGCCGAGCTTGCCCCTGTAGACGGCGCTACCTTCCCAGCTTGAGACGAGGAGCGCGTCGCCGAGCTTGGCGACGCCATCGAAGCCGCCCTTCGGCAGCTTCGTCATGTCGGCCTTCTTGCCCTTCTCGTCGAGGCGGTAAATCTCGTTCGAGCCAAAGGGAACGACGATGACCGTCTTGCCGTCGACCAAGAGACCGTTGGGGCGCGAGAGCTCAGCGGCCTTGGCGAGGACCTTGGCTTTGCCCTTCTCGATGATCCATACAGCGTCGGTGCCGGTGCCGACGAACTCCGAGCCTTCCATCTTGATGCCTGAGTCGGACACGAAGATGCGTCCGTCGTCCGCGGCCGCCACGTCGTTCAGGAACGTCGCGCCGGCGATCTTGACCTCGCCTTTCGGGGCGCCGCTCTTCGCGTCGAACATCCGCACCGTGTCGAGGTCCGCCACGTAGAGAACGTCCTTCACGATCGCCATGCCCTTGGGCGCGTTCAGCGTGACCTTGTTCTTGCCCGCCTCGATCCACTTCAGCGTGGTGACCTTGCCCTCGGGCGACAGCTCGCTGATGAAGCCGTTGTTGTCGGCGTCGACGGGCTTGCCGTTGATGTTCGTGACCAAGTAGCGATCGCGAGCCTCGTCGTGAAGGACGCTCTCGGGGGTCGCAAAGCCGGTGTAGCGGAGGGCCGGCGTGGGAGCCTTCGGCGCTTCCGGTGCGGGCGGCGCGGCGGGCGTCGCCGCGGCGGGCGCCGTCGTGGCCACCGGCGCCGGCGGGGTGGGCGCACTTGGCACGGCCGGGGGCGGGGGAGCTGCGGGGGTCGGCGGTTCGGCACCGCATGCGAGCGAAGCAAGGGCCAAGGCGGCGAGGGCGGAAACACGAAGGTCGAAAATGGTCATGGCCACGCTCTTTACGGCCTTCCTCGCCCCGAAACAACGGGGCCTCCCAAGCAAAGGCGCGACGAAATCACCGCGGCGCGCGCGGCGTCGTAGTTTCTTTCGAGGACGTGTCGATTTTGGTTATCGCGGCCGCCACCACCGGCGTCTTCGTGGATGTCGGCGCCGCCCGCACTTCACGCAAAGGCGCTCCGCAAATAACCGCCCGTTTTCGCCCTGGCCTTGCGCCACCGCGGGACTGGGCCATGCTTCGCGCCCCGTCGTTCAAGGACGTCGGCGGCGCCACTTGAGGCTTTCATGCGCAATGTCATCTCGTCCTCGTTGGCCCTCGCGTCCCTCGTCGCACTCGCGGGCTTCGCCTCCGGTTGTGGCCAGCTCGATGGCGATCCGGCTCAGGCCCCGATCATCGCCACGATCCGTGGGCAGTTGGCGAACCCCGAGGGGTATGCGGCTGGCGCCAACATGCGCGTCGCCATCGTGTGGGGCGGCGAGGCGGAGGCGTTCGCGTCTCGCAAGACGTTCCCGTGCAGCCGGTGTTTCCGTCGCAGTTCAAGCTCGACGTAAGGGCCCTTCCTCCTCTCGACGCGATGCGCGCTCCCGGCAAGGTCAACAAGCCCAGCGAGTGCAGTCCCGGCTACGATCCCAGCAGCGGCGCGGCCGCGCCGCCGGCCTCGGCGCTTTGCGACGACGCACCGCCCAGCGCGGGGGGCGTCCCCTCGCCGACGCCCGCGCCTCCGAGCGGCGGCGGCGTGCGCCCGCAGAGTGATCTCCGGCCGGCGCTCCCTGGCGATCCCTTCCGCATCGCCATCGGGACACTGGTCGCCTACGAGGACTTGAACGGCAACGGCATCCTAGACTTGCTCGACGACAAGGCCACCACGGCGGTCGATCGCGTCGTGGGGGTGAACGAAGATCTCTACGTGGTCTACGCCGAAGGTGTGGCGCCCGCGGGCACGGATTTCGCGCAGCTCTCGATCCCCAAGGGCTTCAGTCAGCTCTCGCTGCCGAGCGACGTCTGCACGCGCGGTGAGGTCGGCGGCGAAGCGACCGATGTGCGCACTGACGCGGGCGCCGGCGCGCCCGTCCCGATGCCGACGCGCGAGTGCACCAGCGGCGAGCCGCAGGTTCACGCCATCGACGCGCTCTTCACGTTGCCCCTTACGGCGTCGCCGAAATTGACGGAGTTCATGTGCCAGGGGCAGGGAGGCTCGATGGGCGTGGCGGTCGCCATGGGTGGCGTGAACGGCAACGGTTCGACTTACTACCCGCCGGCCGGGAGTCCGCGCCTCTACTGCAAGGCGGACGGCTCGAGCTTCAGCTACACGCCGTGCGAGAACTCGCAGAACCTCTGCGGCGACCGCGTCGTTTGCGACACGACCGTCGTTTCGCGCCCCTCGCCGGTGCCCGCCAACTGGCCCTGCGTTTCCCCCTGACCCGGTGAGAGTATGCTCGCCGCGCCACCGTGGACGAAGGCCTCACCCGTGACGAGCTCACCGATCTGTATCGCCGGTACGGCTTTCTGCTGCACCGGCGATGCACGACGCTCTTGCGCGACAAGGCCGGCGCCGACGACGCGCTGCAGGAGGTCTTCGTGAAACTGCTCCGAAGCGGCGCCGGCGTGCGCGACGCGGCAAAGCCGCTCTCTTGGCTCAAACGCGTCACCGATCGAACGTGTTTCGATCAGATGCGACGCAATCGGCGCGAACGAGCGAGCGCACCGCTCGACGACGACGCCGTTGACGTCCCGGCGCCGCCGGGGGTCGACCACGAAGCCCGAAACCTCGCGCTTCGCGTGCTCAGTCGCCTCGACGACCACGAACAGGAGCTCGCCGTGCTCGCTTACGTCGATGGCCTCACCCAGACGGAACTCGCGGCCGAGCTAGGCGTGAGTCAGCCCGCGATCCACAAGCGCCTCTCGGCACTCAAAGAGAGGGCGGCCCGTGCCGCGGCGGCGTCATGAGCGCGGAGCATCCGTCGGCGCGCACCCTCGAAGCGCACTTTGCCGGAGAGCCTGACGCGGCCACCGAGGCGCACGTGGCTGCCTGCGAGGCGTGCGCGGCCTTCGTGGCGTCGCTCAAACAGGGGAGCGCGGACTTCCTTCGAGCCGCGAGCGCCGACGACTTCATCGACGCGACCCTGCGGAAGGCCTCCCGCGAGCGTCCCTCCGTCGTGCCGTTTGAACGCGTGCTGCGCGCGCGCATCTATTGGGGGCTCGCTCCGTTGGCGGCGGCGGCGCTCCTTCTGCTGGTCTTTCGCCCGCAGAGCGGCGTGCCCGGCGCCTTCGACGTTCCTTCACAGCGAGCAAGTTCTCCTTCAGCAGGCGGCGGAACCTCGAGCGTGATCCCCGAGACGACCTTCAAGGGTGGCTTCGCCGTCGCGCTCATCCGCGAGCGCGGCGGCGCGCAGCAACGCGTCGTCGGTCCCGTCGAGGTCGTGCCGCAAGATCGGCTTCGCCTCGAGGTTGCCCTTGAAGGGCCCACGCCGCTCGCCGCCGGGGCCCTCGCCGAAGACGGTACCTGGGTGCCGCTCATCGAGGCCTCGCTCTTTGATGGCGGCACGTTCTTTTCGGAATTTTCCCTGCGCTTCGATGACGCGCCCCCCTCGGGACACATCGTGGTCGGCGCTCCGGAAGCGGTCGCGCGGGTGCGCCTCTCTCGCAATCCGGCGGCGGCGGACGGCCTGCGGGTGATCCCCTTTGGCGCGGCGCGGCCATGAAGCGCGTCGCGGCAGGCCTGCTCGCAGGGCTCTTCGTCGCGTCTCCAGCGCACGGTGAGCCGCTGCGCATTCTCGTCGCGGCGGGGCACCGCTACGGCGCGCCCAGCGAGCGTCCTTTGCAGTATGCACGCGACGACGCGATGCGCGTCTCGGAGGTCTTTCGTCAGATCGGCGGCGTTCGCCCCGACGCGGCCATCTTTCTCGACGAGCCCACCGGCGCCCAGCTCGCGGCGGCGCTCGAGCGGGCCCGCGTGATGGCTCAAGCGCGGCGCCCCGACGAGGTGAGCCTCGTCTTCTATTTCAGCGGTCACGGCGATCGCGAACGCCTGCATTTGGCTGCCGAGACGATGGCCGTGTCGGACCTAGCGGCCCGCGTCGCCAAGGTGCCGGCGGCCCTCCGCGTCGTGGTCCTCGACGCGTGCCGCAACGATGACACACGCGAAAAGGGCATGAGCCAAGACGCGCCCTTCGCCGTCGCGCTGCCCGACGGCACCGGCGCGGCCGTCGGCACGGTGTGGATCCACGCGTCGTCGGAGGGCGATCCGGCGCAAGAGTCTCGCGAGCTGGGCGGAGGCGTCTTTACGCACTACTGGTTGAGCGGCCTGCGCGGCGCCGCCGACGCCGACTCCGATCGGCGCGTGACGCTGGCCGAGGCTTACGACTACGCGTACCACCAGACGCTCTTTCGGTCGGCGCGCGCCTCGGGCGTGCTCCAAAGGCCCACAGCGCAGCTCGACCTCCGCGAAACGGGGCCCGTCGTGCTGACCACGCCAACGCCGATGACGGCGCGGCTCGTGCTCCCACAAGTCGCCGACGCGCAATACCTGGTCTACGAGCCCCGCTCGCGCCGCGTCCTCTCGGAGGCCTGGAGCGCCGCCGATCGTCGCGTCTCCCTCGCGCTCGCCCCCGGTGCTTACGTGGTCCAACGTCGCGCGGCGGGGCGCGGCGGTGCGGCCGAGGTCACGCTCGGTCGCGGCGAGGAGCGCACCCTTGGACCGTCGGACTTTCGAGATGTCGCGCTCGAGACGCTGGCGCAGAAGGGCGGGGCCGTCATCGTTTCTCCGAATGAGCTCGAAGCGCTCTACGCACCGGCGGTGCAGCTCGAGTTGGGGCTCGTCCAGCGAGGCTTCTTGCGTTACCACCGGCGCTTCGACGGTTGGGCCATGGGCGTGGGCGTACACGGCGCCGTCGGCCGCATGGATACGGCGGCCCGACGCGTCGACGAGAAGACCGCGGGCGCTTCGCTCAACATCGAGTGGCGCGGCGCCATCGGGCCGATCACGCTTCGCGCCGGTGGTGGACCTGTCCTGGAGTGGATTGGCCAGCGCCTCGAGCGCATCGACGCGGAGCGCGCCTCCGCTGCGGGGCTCGTCACATCCGAGTCGAAGAGCGCCGTCGGCGCCGGGCTTGGCGCGCTGCTCCGTGCTTCCTGGCGCGTTGCAGGCCCGCTCTTCATGAGCGTTGGTGCCGATGGCGCTTCGCTGCTCGTGCCGACGACTTCGGGGACCGAGCCGCGTTTTACGATCGGGGCTGCGGTCGGCGCCGGCGTCGCGTTTTAGCGCCCGGCGTTCTCGCGCGCGGGTCTCGCGTCGACTCCCTACCAGGGCAAGAGCCCGGAGCGCGAGAGCGACCAGGCCATGAGCTCGAGGTCTTCACGCATCTTTTGGGACGCGTTGTAACCACGCCCGACCACAATGGGTCTGACCGTTACCGTTGGCTCGTGGGCACTCAAACCGGCGCGGAGTCGCCGTAGGAGTGCAAGGTCCGGGAGCTCTCTGCTCATGATGTCTTTGGTCTGAGCAGGGACGGTGCCAACGACGCGGCGCCGGATCTGCCGAAGAATCGGCCGCCGGAGCGGGCCGAGCCTGCCCGAGGATGGATCGGGAATACCTCCGACGAAACGAGCGCAAACACGAAAAAAGCGCCACTCGCGCCCGGCTCAGCCAGACGTGTCGCCTGTCGTGTCACACGGTGGGAGCGCGGCGGTACAGCTCCGGCGGCGCCTGGCTTTGGATCGCCCTCGATCCGCAAGCTTTCCGCGCGGAGACGGGGCATGGGCGGCCCTCGCGCGGAGCCCGGCGTCACGATTTCTGCGAATGTTCAGGCGAGATCGGCGGAGCGTGCCTATGTTCCCTTCCGACCGTCGAGCGCGAGAGCGCGGGCCGGCGGTCGGCTCCAATGAACCCGCGCAAGAGCGCGCGCGTCGAGTCACCACGAAAGGTCGACTCGCATGGCGCAATCAATGAACCGGCAACTCCGCACACTCCTTCGGGCGTGTGTCGACGACGAGCACATGCTCGACCGCGGCGAGCGACTCGATCCATCGCGCCGCGCACCGCTCGCGCGCCTCGCGCGACGCCGCGTCCACTTCGTCTCCGAGCTCCAGCAAGCGGGCCGCACCCTTCGTGGCGTGCCGGGCGCTCGCGCGTCGTTTCTTGGCGAAGTCCGGGCAGCTCGCGTGAGTGCCATGATGTTCGCGGCCGGGCCCAACGCCGGCGACGTGCTCACCGCGTGCAAAGCTTCGCAGGCCCGGCTCGAGTCGCGTTTCGCGACGGCCCTCACGGGCGAATGGTCGGCTTCCGTGCGCGCGGTGCTCGTCGAGATCCACGACGAGGTCGTCAAGAGTCGCGACGAGCTCGTGGCCCTTCAGTAATCGCAAGTCGCGCGCCTTCGCGCATGGCGGGGCTCATGTTGCGCGCTGGTTCGCGCCACGCTGACTTCACCAGGAAAAAGAAGCTCGCCGAGGACGAACCTCGGCGAGCTTTTCGATCTACTTGCCCGGCGTCGACGGGTTAACCGGCGGCGGCGGCGGGGGCGTCGGCGTTGGCGTCGGATTGGGCGCCGGCGTCGCGATCGCCTCGTTCTGGATCGAGATGGTCCACTGGTTGAAGTGCCCGCCGCCGGCGTCGCAGGCCGCGCAGAGGCCGTAGGAGCGCTGGTCGCGCTCGCTGTTTGCGTTCGACGCATCGACTTGAGGCGCTTGGCCGGTCGCCGTGGCGCCAACGTCGACCATCGTCGTCGACACCAGCCCGTGGGTCGAGCGGCTGACCTCCACGTCCTTGACGTTGGCGAAGTCCCACCCTGAGCCGTCGGCCTTCTGGGAGACGACGGGGCACTTCATCGTGCGCGCCGTGTGGCTCGTGATGCGGCACACCTTCGTGAGGTCGAAGGTGTACACGGCGTCGGGGACCGGGCCCGATGCGGTGGCGCGCGCGTCGCGGCGAGCGACCTCAGCGGACTTCGAGACGTCGAGCACGATGGCGCGTTTTGGCGCGCAGGAGCCGCGGCGCTGTTGGGCTCTCGCGACCTTGTTCATGGCCGTGCACGCGGTGTCGTAGTCGCGGACGCTGAGGGCTGGGAGGCCCGCTTGCCGGGCGTCGGCGGGGAGCGCCTCGGGCGGAAGGGCCCCGAACAGTTCGTTGACGTGTTGAGGAAAGCCCTCGGCGTAGAGATCGGGCGTGTGCAGAAGGAACTTCACGTCCTTCATCTCGAAGCTCGTGGCGCGGACGGTGATCTTGGTTCCCTTCCCCATGAGCTCGGGTCCGGTGCTAGCGTCGAAGCGTCGGTGCGTTCGCTCGGCGCCGTTCGCCACGGCGTAGTGCGCGTAGGTGCTCGTGTCGGCGCCGCCTTCGCTGAACTGATCGGAGCCTGCGCCGACGCCGGCGCCGTCGACCGCGCACGCGTCCTTCGACGAGCCGTCGGTGGCGGCCAAGAGCTCGCAGTTGATGACCGTGCCCACGTAGACCATGTCGCCCTTGCTCTCGGTGCGCGGGTCGAAGCCGCTGGGCAAGAACGTGTGGTCGTCGGCCGTATCGAGCCACATACGCGGCGGCACGTAGCGGTTGGTGACGTGGGCGATCTCAAGTGCCCTCAGGATCTGCGCCGCGGACATCTTCGCCGCGTCGACGGCGATCCACTTCTCGGCGTCGTCGCCCGTCGGCACCGCCGCGTTATGCTTCTCGATGAGCTGCGCGAGGCCGAGCACTTCGCCGCTCTTCGCCTTCAATTGATGAGCGTCGACGAAGGCCTGCGTCGCCAGAGCGGCGGCCGCTTGGTCGCCGGCCTTCATGGCCTTGCTCCACGCGAGCGTTGCGCCGTAGGCGTCGCCCCAGGCCTTGAGGTTCTCGGTCGCGGTCACCGCCGGCGGCGCCGTGGCCGCCGCGTCGCCAGGCTTGCCGTCGCCGTCGCTCCACTGAACGTTGTAGAGGCCTTGGGCCAGCTGCTGTTGGGTCTCCGGCTTTGCGGCGATCTCGGCCCGCTTTTCGAGCGGCAACTCGCCGTAGGTGTTGTCGAGCCACTGGGTGGCAAGCTCGCCCGTCGTGTAAGGGTTCACCACGAGCTTGTTTCGGCTCTCGAGCGACGCGACCTCGACGCCACCGAGCTTGGCCGGAGCGAGCACGCACTTGTCCTCGTTGCCGCTCTGGCAATCGCCAGGCGCGAACGTTTCGCCCGTCTCGCCGCGCTTGTATTCCTTGGTCAGAAGGCCCGGCTTAAGCGGGTGATTCGTCCCCAGGTTGAGGTTCGTGAAGGCGAGACCGGAGCAATAGACCTCCGCCGACTCACTGCCCGCGAGGAGCTTGTCGACGAACTTCGTCTTGAGGTCGCGCTGCGTCTGAAGTTGAAGGTCGAAGAAGTCCGCGAAGGGCGAGAGGTCGTCGTTCAAGAAGGCCCAGTTGCGGGCCGCGAGCGCGTAGGCCTCGGCCTTCTTCGCGTCCATGCCCTTGGGCTGGAACCGGAAGACGTGGAACGGCATGTTCCGGCTCGGCGGGTAGTTGTAGCGGGGGCCGTAGTTGTTCGGGTTGTCGATGTGGTGGACGTACTCTTTGCCGTTGAGCGGACTCTTGTAGTCGTAGTGCATGGCCACGTGGCTCACGCGACGGTCCATCAGGTTGCGCATGCTCGACTGCTCGGGGTGGAAGAACGCGAGCACGTCGCCGTTCTTTAGCCACTGGCGCAGGTAGACCTGCTTGGTCGGGTCGGTGTTCTTGAGCAGCGGGATGATGTTGAGCCCCTTGCCCTTCGGGCCGGTGATCTTGCCGTCGGCGGTCTTGACGACGGGGTTCTCCTTGTCGTTCGCGAAGGGCTTTCGAAACGCCACGCCGGCTTCATCAGCGACCGGGCCGAAGCGGAACGTCTGGTCCCACAAGGCGGGCTTTTGCGCGCACTGCTCGGCGGGCTCGCCCGGCTTGCACAGGTACTCGGCAGGCCCGAGGCCGAAGAACAGCTGCGACGAGCGACCGTAGCCGCCGCGGTCCGTGGGCAGCGCGACCTTCTTCAGGTCCACGACCCATTGGCCTGGCTGGCTCGTCGTGAGCGCGTCGTCGCTCTCTTCGCTGTCGTCGCCCGTCGACGAGCACCCGTTGGTGCACGCGATGAGGCCGAAGGCCGTGACGCCGAAGAGGATTCGAGTGAGGTTCATGGGGCTCTCGCGGAAAGAGGTTGTGCCCACACCTCAGCACCTCATATGCCAGCGCGCGTAGCTCCGCTCAGTCGCGAAAAATCCTGCAGGAAAGGAGCGCCGCCGCCGGACGTTTGGATCGAAGCGGATCCGAGGTTCTCGCGCGGGAGACGCTCGCGTGGCGGGCCCCGCGGCAAGCCGCGAGACGTCGTCTGGCATTGGCACCCGCCGGCCATTGGGGCATGAAGCCTCCGTGCGAACGCTCGCCGGCGCCTCTCTTGTGTTGCTAACGACTTGGGCCGCGGTGGCCGCTGGTTGCGGCGCGTCGCAGCGCGACGAGCTGTCGTCGCGAGCGGTCGACGCATCGTTACCCCCGGCGGTCGACGCCGGGCCCGCGTTCTCCGATGCGCAGTTCGGCGATCCGTTTTGCACGGCGCCGCACTGCTCGAGCGATCTGCACACGTTCGTCGAGTGTTCGGGGAACGTGATCCGCACCTGCGCGGCCGACGAAGGCTGCACGGAGACCGGCTGTGCGCCTGCCTGCGAGGCCACGCGCATCGCCAAGAGCAGCGTGGGCTGCGAGTACTACGTGGTTCAGCCCGACGTCATTTTTGCCGCTGCCGGCGGTTGCTTCGCGACGTTCGTGGCGAACACGTGGACGACGCCCGCCAAGCTCACGGTGGAGCACGACGGCAAATCGCTCGATGCATCGACCTTTGGCTACCTGCCCTCGGGCTCAGGAAAGAACATCACCTACGCACCGCTCACGAATGGCGAAGTGCCGCCCGGGCAGGTCGCCATCCTGTTTCTGTCGCAGTCGCCGAGCCTGGTCCCCGGCACGGCCTGCCCCGCGAGCATCACGGCGGCCGTGGCCGGCGACACTGCGCTCCACGGCACCGGCATCGGTCGCGCCTTTCGCATCACCTCGTCGGTGCCGGTCGTCGCCTACGACATGTTCCCCTACGGAGGCGGTTCGAGCGCCCTCACGAGCGCCACGCTGCTCTTGCCGACGTCCGCCTGGGACACGAACTACGTGGCCATCGACGCGTGGCAAACGAACCCCGTCGAGCAATCGGTGGTGGCCATCACCGCACAGGATGACGGCACCGAGATCACGTTGAACCCCAAGGCCGCCATCGCCGGCGGCACCGGCGTCGCGGCAGCCCCGGCCGGCGCGCCGGCGCTCTATTCGCTCCAGCGCGGCCAGGTGTTGCAGTTCGTCCAGCCGGCGTCGCTCGCGGGGAGCATCGTTTCGTCCAACAAACCCGTCGGCGTCTGGGGCGGCAACACGGGCCTGACCATCGACACCTGTTGCGGTGAGAGTTCGCATCAACAGATCCCGCCCGTTCGCGCGCTCGGCAGCGAGTACGTCGGCGTTCGCTATCGCAATCGTTACGATCAGTACGAAGAAGCGCCCCCTTGGCGGCTCATGGGGGCCGTTCCTGGCACCACGCTCGAGTGGGATCCGGGCCCGCCGGCGGGCGCGCCGAGCAGCCTCTCTCCGGGCCAAGTCGTGCAGTTTCGTTCGCCCGGGCCCTTCGTCGTGAAGAGCCAAGACGCGGACCATCCGTTTTACTTCTCGGCGCACATGACGGGCGCCGGGCAATACGATCCGAGCGGCAAGGACGGGCGCGGCGACGCCGAGTTCGTGAACGTCGTGCCGCCGCTCGAATACCTCGACTCCTACGTCTTCTTCGCGGACCCGACCTACCCGGAGACGAACCTCGTCGTGGTTCGTCGCCGCGGCTCCGTTGGCTTCGACGACGTGATCCTCGACTGCGCGGGCCCGCTGACCGGTTGGATGCCCGTCGGGACGAAGGGTCGCTACGAATACACACGCACCGATCTCGTTCGAAACAACTTCGTACCCCAAGGACAGTGCGACAACGGTCGCCGCGAGATGCACAGCAAGAGCCCCTTCGGCGTCACCGTCTGGGGATGGGGCTCGGCGGCGAGCGGCGCGTTCTCGAGCACGTACGTGAGCTACGCGTATCCCGCAGGAGCTGGAGCCGCACCCATCAACGGCGTCGTTGTCTCGCCGATCAAGTGAATCGTCGTGTCAGTCGAGGCCCGCGGCGCGCAAGAACGCTGCGGTGACGCGCCGCCCTTTTTCGTCGCGGCGCCAATGGTCTTTGGCCCAGCCGGCGAGGAAGCGGTGAAAGTCGGCCCGCGCGACCGGATAGAGCGCGCGCCACTCCCCTTCGACCTGGTCGGCCGAAGCCCCGTGGCCGCGTCGCGAGAGCTCTCTCTGTAAGTGTGCAAAGTACACATCGACGAACTCGAGTTCGGCCGCGTCGCCGGCGAGGTCGCTCAAGAGGTACGCGACGTCTTTCACTCCCACGCCGCCGCCGACGTATTGAAAGTCCACGGCCGCCACCGCGTCACCTTGGCGCGAGAAACAAAAGTTCGCCTCCTTGGCGTCGCCGTGGACGAGCGTCTGGTGCTTCGCGCTTCGTAGCCGTTCGTCGAGGTGCGGGGCCGCGCGGCGGAGCGGCAAGTCTTCCGTCGCGCGAAGTTCGTCGGGCCTCGTGGCGAGGTGCCAATAGGTGCCTTCGCGCCAGAGATCGCCGGGCGGGACGCGGAGAAAGAGCGCGTGGAACGCCGCGAGCCACGCGAGGCAGGTCCGTCGCTCCTTCGGCGACGCGTCGGTGCGCCGCCCCGCGAAGCCGGCGTCGTCGAGATCTTCAAGCACAAGCAGGTGGCCGTCCGATGCGCGGGTCGCTCCGTAGAGCCTCGCCACGCGGCAGGTTTCGTCGCAACGCGTCGCCAGCGTTTGGTACCAGGTGGTCTCGACCTCGTACGAACGCTTCTTTCGCACGTGCGAACGGCCATCGGCGTCGTGGCTCCGGGGCGCCCGAACGCGCTTCACGATGGCCGAGTTCATCGGCGCGCCCACGAGGCGAACGCGCACAAGTTCGCCGTAGCCGCCCCACAGGGATTGAATCCGCTCTCCCGGGCCGCTCGTACGCTCCGCACCAGTCACGCGAGCCACGAAGGCGAGATCGTCGGGTCCGAGCGCCATGCACGGGCAGCATACCAACGCTGCGTTCCAGAAGAGATGGGAGCCGTTGTCGTCGGCGAGGTGTGAACGAGGGTCGCGTCTGAGGAAGTTATCTGACCACCTGGTGAGCGCCCACGGTTGCGGTGGGTCAGAAGTATTCCGCGCGCCGCGCCGAACGCCTGGCTCGACCGGCAGCGCGCGGTAGGACGAGTGGCGTGGCAACATGGTCGACCGACTAAGGCGCAGCGTTCCGAACGGAGCTCAACGAGCGGTTGGACTGCTCGGACTTGTGCTCACGGCACCACTCTCCGCCTGTGGCGCCAACGGATCACCACCAAACGCACAGGCCCAGGTGCGGGTGTCGTCGACGCGGATCGCCTCCAATGGGTACGGGTCTCACGTCCGCGGTGTCGTGGGGCCGTCGCGAGGCTGGACCGTCGAGTCGAGGCCGAATTGGCATCACCCCGCGGGAGATCGCTTGCTACACGTTGAGGGCGACCGGCTCCTGCTCACCGAAGGCGATGGAGAAACCGTCGTGGCCGCGATGGACGTCCCGGATGAACAACGGTTCGTCGCAGGGACGATCGTGGCTGGACCATCGACGTTTCTTGTGACCGGGGGACGCATCGACGCGTTCGCGCTCCCTTCGCTCATCCTGCGGTGGACCCGTGAACTGACGTTTCGGCCGCATCCGCGGGTCGTCGGCAATTCCGAGGTGGTTCTCGTGGGTGGGGATGCCCGATCGACCGTATTGCCACGGGTGGTGGCGCTTGACGCACAGACAGGCGCGACTCTTTGGACCAAGAGTGCGCCGGGCCTGGGGGTCGGTACGTGGCTCGCGGGAGACGCGGCGTACCTCGGTTATCACGACAGGTTCGTTGCGGTCGACTTGCGAACCGGGATTGATCGGTGGTCAACCGCCCTCCCGAACCTTACCGCGCTCTTCGCCCACGGAGGCACGCTCGCGGTACTAGCCGATGACGCTCTCATCGCGCTCGATGCATCGAACGGGCATGAGCGGGCCCGCACCAAGGTCGGTTCGGCGCACGGGGCCGCGCACCGCGATGGCATCGTCTACCTCAAGGTGACGACGGGGCCCGCCGTCCCGGCGCTCAACGTTGGCGCTCTCGAGAGTGTGCTCGCTGTCGATATGGCGTCGCTGCAAGTGATGTGGCGAACGGCGCCATACCTCACCTTGGGCGAGCCCCAGGAGTCGCTCGCCCTCCTTGGCGAAGACGTGCTCGCCTGCACCAACGAAGGCGTGTTGCGTACGCTTGACGCACGGAGCGGCGCGCTGCGCGCGACCATAGGGTTGGGGCGCTGCAGCGCCCTGCTCGCGCGTGAGCACGGTGGGCAGCGGTGGGTCCATACGTTGTCGTTCAGCCGTGGCGATGAGGGGCCAGTGCGGCTTCGCGGTGGGGCACCGAGTTCGCGAACGATGCGGGTCACCGGCGTCGTGATGACCACCGCCGCGCCGAGCCCTAATGTGGCACGAACGCCAACGCCTCGTGCCGGCGCGCTGGTCAGCGCGCTCGACGCGACGGCGGTGACGGATGCAGCGGGCCGGTTTGACATGAAGGTGCAAGGCAGCGGCGCCATCACCGTGCACGCAGTCGCCCCAGTAAGCGACTCGAGTAAAGGGTGCGGTCGTTATGAGTCCGGCTTCGCGCCCGTCACTGCTCGGGGCGACGAAGGGGAACACGAGCCCGTAGCCTTGATACTCAGTCGCGAATGCGTCTGCGGCGACTGACAAGGACGCAGCGGGCGCCCGTGTGGCCCTCGTGGACCGCGCTCACCGCGGGCACGAAGGCGAGATCGTCGGGTCCGAGCGCCATGCACGGGCAGCATACCAAGCGGGCGCACACACCACCGGCCAGGGTGGGCGGGCGCCCTCCTCGTCGAGGCCGCGAACGTGCGGCAGCGTTTTCATTCGGCGCGGGGTCGTGCGAGCCTTTGCGGATGAGGCGTTGGCTTGGTTGGGCGGCGCTCGCGACGCTCGCAGCGTGCGGCGGCGCTGCGGGGACGTTGGGGCAGACCAGTGATCACGACGCGGGTTCACTCGACGGGGCGAGCAGCGGCGACGGCAGCGCGTCGGCCGATGGCAACGGCAGCGACAGCGCGAGCGGTGGCGGCGACGGTGGCCTTGATGACGACTCGGCCGTCGATGGCGCGTCCGATGACGGCGCCGTGGTCAGCGACAGCGCGACCGGCGATGGTGGCCTCGGGTCTGACGGGGCGGGCCCTGACGCGTCGGCCGGTGATGCTCGACTCGACGCGCCGAGCGACGCGCGCGTGGATGCGCCCGGCGATGCGCGCGCCGATGGCGCCGACGCTTCGGCTGACTCGGGCATCGGTCCCTGCGGTGTCGGGGTCGTCAACGGCATCGTTGAGGTCGAACCCAACGGGACCCTCGCCACGGCCACGCCGATGCCGGCGGCCCTTGCGACGGCCATCGGCGGCACGCGATCCATATGCGGCACGGCGACCAGCGCCGCCGACCTCGACTTCGTCCGCTTCCAAATACCGGGCAACTCGTCGGGCCTCAATTGGGAGTGGAGCGGTGCGGTGGCGCCCACCTTCTATGTGAACGGCGTGGCGACGCCGGTCGTGACGCTGCAATCAGCTTTCCCCTATGTTGTGGAGATAAAGCCGCTTGTTGGCGCCACGTTCCCTCTCGCCTGGCGCTTCACCGCCGTCCAAAACTGACCCTACTTCGGCGCCTGCTTCATGGACAGCGCGAGCCGCTTGCGCGCGAGATCGACCTCGAGGACGCGCACCTTCACGCGCTCGCCGACCTTAACGACGGCGTGCGGATCTTTGACGAACCGGTCGGCGAGCTGCGAGACGTGCACGAGTCCATCTTGATGGACGCCAACGTCGACGAACGCGCCAAAAGCCGTGACGTTCGTGACGACACCCTCCAGCACCATGCCCGATGACACATCTTCGAGCTTACGAACGTCGTCGCGGAACGTCGGCGCCGTGAACGTTTCTCGTGGATCGCGCCCCGGCTTGCTCACCTCGCGCTGGATGTCCTCGAGCGTTGGCGGGCCCACTTCATCGTTGGCGTAGCTCGCCCACGGGATGCCGCGCGCAAGCTCTTCGTTGCCAACGAGGGTAGCCAGCTCGACGCCGCGCTCCTTCGCGATGCGCTCCACGAGCGCGTATCGCTCGGGGTGAACGCCGCTCGCGTCGAGCGGATGCGTGCCCTCGCGAATGCGAACGAAGCCGGCGGCCTGCTCGAAGGCCTTAGGACCGAGGCCGGAGACCTTGAGCAGATCTCGGCGCGACCGAAAGGCGCCGCTCTTGTCTCGATGCGCGACGATCTTCTTTGCCAAAGACGGCCCTACGCCGGCGACGCGTGCCAAGAGCGGCGCGCTGGCGGTGTTCACTTCGACCCCCACGGCGTTTACGCAGCGTTCGACGACCTCGTCGAGCTTGCGTGCGAGGGTCGGCTGGTCGACGTCGTGTTGGTACTGCCCCACGCCGATGGCCTTCGGGTCGATCTTCACGAGCTCGGCGAGCGGATCTTGGAGGCGCCGCGCGATGGAGATGGCGCCGCGCACCGTGAGATCGAGCTCCGGGAACTCCTCCCGTGCGACCTCGCTCGCCGAATAGACGCTCGCGCCGGCCTCGTTCACGAGCACCACGACGACGTCGGCCCTTCCCGCCGCGGTGAGCTCGCCTCGGCAAAAGTCGGCCGTCTCGCGGCCGTGGGTCCCGTTGCCAACGGCGATGGCGTGGGGCCGGTGCCTCGCGAGGAGCTCGGCGAAGGTGCGCTTCGCTTGTTCGAGGGCACCGGCGCCGCCCACGAGCAGGAGCCTTGTGTGCGCGACGAGCTTGCCCGTGTCATCGACGACGGCGCACTTGCAGCCGGTTCGCTGGCCCGGGTCGATGCCGAGCACCACGCGTCGCCCGAGCGGCGCCGCCAGGAGTAGCTTCGACACGTTCTCGGCGAAGACGGCCACGGCGCCCAGGTCGGCCCGCTCCTTGAGCTCGGCCCGGACGTCCGATTCGATGGACGGCACGAGGAGGCGCTTCGTTGCGTCGGCCAGCGCAGCCTCGAGTTCCTTGCCAAAGGGCGAGCCGCGCCGCAAGCCCGCCGCCGGGGCGATCTCGACGGCCAACGCCGCGTCGTCGATGCGAACCTTGACGCGGAGCACGCCCTCTTCTTCGCCGCGAACGATGGCCAAGTACCGATGTGACGGGATCGTCTTCGCGCGCTCTTGGAAGTCGTAGTAGGCCTCGAACTTGGTGGGCGCCTTCGTCTTCGCGGCGATGGCCACCGACTCCACGACGGCCTCGCGGTCGAAGCGTGAGCGCGCTAACGCTCGCACGCTGGGCTGCTCGGCTACCAATTCAGCGACGATGTCTCGCGCACCGGCGAGCGCGGCGTCGACGTCGGGGACGTCTTTCGCGGCGTCGACGAACGCCGCCGCCTCGCGGCGCGGGTCGCCTTGTGGCGGCTGCGCGAGGAGTCGATTCGCCAGCGGCAGAAGGCCGCGCTCCCGCGCCTGCGACGCGCGCGTTCGCCGCTTCGTCTTGTAGGGCAGGTACAGATCTTCGAGCTCCGCCTTGAGCCACGTCCTGCGAATGGCGCGCTCGAGGTCGGCCGTGAGCTTTCCCTGCGCCGCGATGGCCTCGAGGATCACGGCGCGCCGTTGCTCCAGCGACACGACGTAGTCGCGCTTGTCGACGATGGCCCCAATGGCCACCTCGTCGAGTCCGCCGGTTTGCTCTTTGCGATAGCGCGCGATGAACGCGACGGTCGCGCCCTCACCGAGGAGCCGCAGCGCGGCGCGTACGCCGGCTGGCGGGAGCCGAAGCTCCTCGGCGATGCGCGGCGCCGGATCCATCGGGGCAGTCATCGGCCCGAGTCTAACGCGGCTCGACCGGGAGAGCGCGCGCCGCTCGGTCTCACTTCGACTTCTTCTTGGTCGTCGCGTGGGCGGCGCGCACGGCTCGGTAGCCGTCGACGTCCACGTCTTCACCGGCGGCCCACGCCTCGAGCTTTGGCATAACGCCCCGTGACCACGCGTCGCTCAAACGCAGCGCCGTGAAGTCGCGGAAGAGCGCTTCGAGGATGTCTTCGATGGTCTTCGCCAGTTGCATGCGCTCGTAAAACGCTTCCGCCGCCTCATCGGCCTCCGCCTCTTCTTCGCGGGCGCGATCACGGTCGCGCCCTTTCTTCTTGGGCGGCGGCTTCGCGAGGGTGGTGGCCTCCTCCTCGGCGCCGTCACCGAGCACGGTAGGGAGCACGAGGCCCACGAGGCCGAGCGTCTCGCCCTTCAGGACGAAGCGGGCGTCGCCGTCTTCACGCGACAAGGTGAAACCCATGGTGTCGGGCATCTTGCCGCGCAGGAGCGCCTCTTTTGCTTCGCGGTGCGCGCCCGGCGCGGCGCCCTTGATGACGGTGCTCTCTTTGCGGTCGGAGAGGCCGATGCGTGACCCGACCCAAAGGCCGAAGGCGCCGTGCTCTTTGGTTTCGAGCGTCGCTTCGAAGATCTCGGTCTCGAACCACAGCCACAACAGAAACTCGCGGCCGACGAACCGTCGCCCCTCGATTTGATCGACGAGATCCACTCAGGTCTCCTCTCGCGCCAAGACCAAGCTCTCGAGCGACTTCCACGCGCTCTCTTCGCTCTTCGTGAGGCCGAGGCGTGCCCGAAGGGTGTGTGGCGATTCGGGGACTAGCTCCAGGCCGAAGGCCTTGAAGGTGCGGCCGAACAGCTCGGCGAGGTTGGCGGCGGCTTTTGGCGAGTGACTGAAGAAGCGGACGACGCCCTCGTTGACCGCCCACGAGAGGTCGACGACGCGCGACTGCGGCGTGAGCTTGTGGCGGAGGCGCCGCGCCACGAACTCTTTGAGCTCGCTCTTCTCTTTTCGCGAGAGCCGCTCGCGGCCCTGCTTCTCGAGCAAGGCGGCTTCCGCTTCCTTGAGCTTCGCGCGGAGCATCGCGCCGGGGATGGCCCAGCGATCGGTGCGCATGCCGAGGTTGATGTACTCGTTCCAGAAGACGTCGCTGTAGGCGAGTTCGAGGCCGTTGCCGTCGCCGACCTGGCACCAGCCGGAGCGTTCGAGATCTTGGTCGTCGGGCTCGAGCGGCTTCATGACGCGATGGCGAATCGAGCGCATGAAGCGGTCGCGAAAATCGTCGGGCAGTTCGCCGGCGACGAAGTAGCGAGCGTAGGTGAGCGAGCCGCGAAGGAGTGCCACGGAGCGCTCGTAGCAGGTGCGGCCTTGTGCGTCATCGACTGGCACCGACTTCTGGCCCTGCCGCCCACGAGGGCACGCGTCGACCGAGCGGCGCCGCCGGCGTGCTTGCGTTGTGTGGGGTTGCGGTCGCGGCGCTACCGAAGTGTGGTGGCCCCGCCGACCGGCGATTTGCGGAGGCGATTTGCGGAGGGGAAGAGATTCGAACTCTTGGATGGGTTACCCCATCGCCGGTTTTCAAAACCGGTTCCTTAGACCACTCGGACACCCCTCCGTGCCATGTTGGCACCGCGGAGCGTACGCGCTTTCTTCACGAAATTCTACGAAGGTGCCCGTTAGGATCGGCGCGTCCGAAGGCCGCGAGCGCGTCGAAGGTCTTGCTCGCGCCGCCGAACGGCCGTTTCATCACCGAGGGGGGCTCTAGCCGTGGCAACGGAGGCGTTTCGCGTGGTCGACACGGAGCACCAGCGCGGCGGAGACGCGCTCGTGGCGCGCATTGTGCGCGTCACGTTCGTTGGCGCCGCGGGTGCCTGCGCGGTCTCCTTCGCTCAAGCGGAGAACCCGGCTTCGATGGTGCTCGGCACCTTCTTGCCGATCTTCGCGGCGCTCGGCGTCTGCCAAGCCCTCATTCGTTCGGGCCGTGCGCGGCACGCGGCGTGGGTCCTCACCGTGGCGCTCTTTGTCCTCGTGAGCACCGTCGTGTTCGTGTTCGGGGGTCTCATGGGCAACAACGCCGTTGCCTTCATTCTCGTCGTGATGGTGGCGGGCACGTCCCTTGGTGGTCGTGTGGCCATCTGGGTGGCAGGCCTCGCGGCGGCCGTGTGTGGCATGGCTGGATGGGCCGAGGTTTCGGGGCGCCTCCCGCCAAGCCTCGCGCCCGTGACCGTCACCAACGCGTGGATAGCCATCACCGTCACGCTCATCCTCGCGGCGCTGCTGCACCACATGGCCGTTCGCAGCATCGACGCGGAGGCGCGTCGTTCGACGGAGGCGCTCCACCGGCTCCGTGCGACGCAACAGGACAACGAGACGCGCGCGCACTTCGCCGGCGCGTTGACGGAGGTCGCCGAGCGTGCCCTCTCGGCGACGGGGACCGACGTGTTCTTCCGCGAAACGCTGACCTTGCTGAAGGACACGCTCGGCGCCGACACGGCGTTTCTGCTCGCCATCGGCGAAGGAGGGGCGGCTCGCGTCATCGAGGCCGTCGGCTTCGTGCCGCCCACGAACCTAGAGGTCCCGGCGCGGGCCGTCGCGATCATGGCCGAGCCGGGTCGCCTCCTCGGCTCCGAGGACGAGCTCGGCCGCGCGATCCTCGATTCGCTCGGCTCGGCGAGCCGTGGCGGCGGCGTCCTTGGCGTCCAGGGGCGCTCGGGGCTCCGCGCTGCCATCGGCATCTTGACGGACGCGCCGCGGGTCTTCTCCGGGGCGGACCTCCAGCTCCTCGTCACGGCGGCCGGCATCGTCGGCAGCGTCCTTGAGCGCGATTCCGCCAACGAGCGCGCCGAGCGCGCGCAAAAGCTCGAGGTCGTGGGGCGTCTCGCCACGGGTGTTGCGCATGACTTCAACAACCTGCTCTCCGTCATGATGGCGACGTCGGAGGAGCTGCGTCACCGGCACGCGGGGCACGTCGACGGTGAGTTGCTCGATGGTCTTGACCACGCGTGCGAGCGCGCGACGCTGCTGACGCGCCAGCTCCTCGCCTTTAGTCGCAAGCAGGTGGCGCAGCCCGAGCGCCTCGACCTCGTCGAGCTGATCGCAGCCTTCGCGCCGTCGCTCCGTCGACTCGTAGGCGACGCCATCATGCTCGAGACGGAGCTGCCGAAGGAGCCCCTCTTTGTCGATATCGCCCGGGGCAGCTTTGAGCAGATCGTCCTCAACCTCGTCGTCAACGCTCAAGAGGCGATGCCCGAAGGAGGGCGCATCGTGCTCGTCGTGGCTCGTCAGGGCAACGAGGCGCGCTTTAGCGTTCAAGACACCGGTGTGGGCATGGATGACGCCACGTGCCGCAAGGTCTTCGATCCATTCTTCACGACCAAACCCGAGGGAACGGGACTCGGCCTCGCGACGGTCTCGGACATCGCGCACCGCTTCGGAGGCCGAGCCGAGATCCAGAGCTCACCAGGCGCCGGCACGACCCTCACCGTTCGGTTGCCCATCTCCGACGGGGCCTCGGCGAAGGAGCCGGCGACGGCCTCGCCGGTCACCGTCAAGGCGCAGCGGCTTCGCGTGCTCCTCTCGGACGACCACGACCTGGTGCGTATTTCCGTGAGCCGCCTCTTGGAGCGTCTTGGTCACGAGGTCGTCGCCGTGGCGAGCGGAGCGGAGGCGCTCGACCTCCTCGCGAGAGAGTCGTTTGGATTGCTCGTCACCGACGTTGCCATGCCCGAGATCAGCGGCGTTGAGCTGGTCAGGGCCGTGGACGCGCGCGGCCTCCTGCTTCCGGTGGTCATGATCAGCGGCCACGTGGACGCGCCTCCGCTGTTGCGCACGGGCGCGCCGATGGTGTTCATCCCCAAGCCCTTCACGATGCTGGCGCTGCGAGAGGCGATCGACGCCGTCGTGACTCAGAAGAAGTCGTGAGCGCCGATTTCGGGTCGACGGGATGCCCCGAAGCGGTACAGGAGAGCGAGGGCGAAAGATGCGCGCCCTCGGCGGCGCCGTATCCTCGTTGGTGTTGCCTGTTTTGAATCAAACCGACTTGAAGTCCGTCAAAGACTTCGCACTGCGGAGGTTTCGTTGGACCCTTTTCGTGTTTGCGTCGCCGGTGTCCTCTCTTTGACTGTCGGCGTTCTCGCCTCTCCTGCGCTCGCGGCCCCCACCGCTGCGCCGACGACGGGGACGGCGCCTCAAGCGGCCGGCGCGAGGCCCAAGCCGGTTTCGGTCACGAAGCCGACGGTCGACCCGAGCGTGCTCCTTCAGTTCGTCTCATTCGAGCGAACGAACGGAACGGGAGCCTATAGCACCGGTCCCATCTACTACGCCGTTCGCATCTCGAATCCGTCGGCGACGCAGGTGTCGACTCAGCTCTCGGTCAAGCGGATGCCGGGTACCTCCGGCGAGAAGTCGCTCGGTGTGTTTCCTGTCGACCTCCCGGCCAACGGCACGCGGACGGTCGTCGTGGTGACGCTCACGGCCTCGTCGATGGATGTTCACCCACTCGGTTCTCGCTCCACATCGCCAACGGTCCCACGAAGACCGCGAAGACGGTGCCGTCCTGCTCTTTTAGCGCCGTCGCGAAACACGAGGTCGCGGCCGCCGCTGACCCGCCGCCGCCACCCCCGCCGTCCAACTCCTCCTCTGGTGGTATCGCGCCAGGGCTCAACATGCCGAGCCCGCCGGGAGCCGGCTCGGTCCCCGGGATGCCTGGGGATGCGGTCGTGAAGATCCTCTCGGCCAGCGTCGCCACCGCCAACGGTTGCGCGGGCACGTTCAACACCAATTCTCAGGTGAAGAACTTCTCGTCGCGCGGCGTGAGCATGAAGATGACGTTGGCGTCTCCTCAAGGGAGCGGTGGCGCGTCGATCTCGCTCCCGTACGGTCTCGTCGCGAACCAGACGGCCAACATCCCCGCGGTCTATCCCTTCACGGGTCACGCCGGCGACTACCGGATCACCACGGCAGGATCCGCGGAGCCGCCCGCCGGACTTCCCGACTATCCGGGGCAATCCGTCTACCCGGCGACCTCACCGAGTCGCATCACCATCTCGGTTACGCGCGCCTGTCAGCTCGCCGTCGGGCTCGACTGACGACTTCACCGCCTCACTTGTACTTGACCGACACACCCGCCGCGAAACCGGCCCAACCGAACGATGCGAGGGGAACGTCGCCGTTCGCTTGAACGAAGGGCTTCAGGCTCGCGCCGGCTTCGCTTGCTGTGAACTGCCCTCCGGCCTTGATGGGGCCCGCCTGCGCGGCGCCGATCACGTTGTAGGTGGCTCCCGTGCTGCTGCTTGCGCCGCCGTCGACCCGCAGGTCGAATCTCAACCCGCCAACGCTGGCGCTCGCGAGGGTGACCGGCACCGCCTTCACTGCGTAGCCAAACTTTCCCTCGGCGGGTTGCAAGGATCCTTCGAACCGGACGGGCCCAATGTCGACGTTGCCCTTGATGCTGACGTCCTTCGCAGCCTCGCTCAGCGCTTGATCCACCTCCGCGCCTCGTCGTGCGTCGAAGGCTTGCGTGACGGCCTGGCGCGTGTCCGCGTCCAGCGACTTGAGGTACGTGCGAAGTTGCGCGACTTGCTCGCCGCTCGCATTTTGCGGGAGGTGCCCGCCGGTCAGCTCGTAGGCGCGGCGGACCGCGTCCTCCGTCGGGCTCGGGTCCACGCCGTGCGACGCATCGCTGCGCCAGTGGGCCGGGTCGAGGCCCGCGTCCGAAAGGGGCGTGTCGTGCGCCGGCATCGGCAACGCGTCGTGCACCTCATGCGAGAGCGCGGGCTCCGTTGCCTCGGCGAAGGAAGCCGTCTCGAGAGCGACAGGCTCGTAGGACTCGTAGGGGACCTCAGCCGGCGCGACGTCCATCACCGGCTCGGCCACCGGGCCGTAGTCGCGGTAGTCGGCGTAGGACCCGTAGCTGGGGTCTTCGTATTCGAAGCCTTCGTCCCCGCCGTGCACGGCGTCGAGGGTTGCGGGAGAGAGCGTGTTGCGGATCGCGGCGAGAGAAGTGCGGGGCATGCGGAACCTCCGCCAAGCGATAGAGCAGGGGGCGTGCCACGGGCCCTTGCCAAGGCAATCAAGGCCTTGGCCCCTTCGCGAAGGGTTCGTTCGCAGGCGCGCGACCGGCCGTTGCGGAGGCAGGAATCGCGCATGCGCGGCCGCGCCTTACGGAAAGCACTCGCGCTTGTACCGCTTGCGTCCGTTCGCGTCGTACTCGAAGGGCGGCGAACAGCTGGGCTTCACCACCGGAGCGGGGCGCACGACGCCCCTGCTGGGCGGCGCCGTTGGGAGCGTCGCTGGCGGCGACGCGCTCGCAGGGGTGGTCGCGGAAGCCGAAGGCATCGGTGCCCGCATCGGTGACGAAGGAGCGGGCGGCGGGGGCCGCACCGTCGGCGTCGCCCACCGGAAGAGCTAGCGCCGTGACGACGGGCATCGATTCCGTGGGCCGCGACTCCGTGGCGCGAGGTGGCGCTGCCCGTTGCGACTTCGCGACAAGCGCGCTGCCGATGAACGCGAGGGCCACGACGGGGACGGCGGGCCAAAGCCACGGTGGCGAGCGCCGCACCACCGCCGTCGTGGCCGCGGCGTCGGCCTCGGCGCTGGGCGCCGCGACCGCTTCGCGCACCGCGTCACCGACCGACGCGGACTCGCACGCGCGGGTGAGCTCGTCGAGCTTCTGGAGCGACTCAAAGCCATAATCTTCGACGAGTCGGGCGACCTCGTCGCGGGACGCGGGGGGACACGCCTCTTCGAGCGCGATGGCCATCGCCTCGGCGGTGCCGAAGCGCCGCTTCGGGTCTTGCGAGAGCGCGGTCATCACGACGTCGTCGACGGCCACAGAGACCTCGGCGCCGGCAGCGCTCGGCGCGATCGCCTCCGTCTGCACGATCGCCGCGATGGCCGACTTCTCAGCCTTCTTGCGCAGCCGAGCCGCCACGAGCGCCTCCCACAAGACGACGCCCGCCGCGTAGATGTCCGACTGCCGCGTCACGTGGCCGGTGAGCTGCTCTGGCGGCATGTAGCCGATCTTTCCTTTGACCTCGCCGACTTGAGAAACACCCTCGGAGCCGAGGCCCTTGGCCACGCCGAAGTCGAGCACGCGCGTCATGCCGTCGGCGCCCACGAGCAAGTTCTGCGGCGATACATCGCGGTGGATGATCTGCAGCGGGCGGCCGTTCTCGCCCGTCGCTTCGTGCGCCGCGTGAAGGCCGCGGAGGGCGTCCGAGAGCATCGCCGACACGATGGCCGGGGCGATCCGCGTGCGGCGCGCCGACGCCGCCAGGATGAGCTCGTTCAGCGATACGCCGCGCACGAGCTCCATGACGATGCAAAGCTGATCGCCCTCTTGCACGACGTCGAGGATGGGAATCGCGTAGGGGCTTCGAATCCGCGCGCCGAGGCGGGCTTCGGCGAGGAGCATCTTCGCGTGCCGCGCGCTCGCGGCGAAGGCCCGGTTCACCTCCTTGACGGCCACGAGCTTCGCGAAGCCGGAGGGGCCTCGTATGCGCGCGACGTGGACCGACGCCATGCCGCCCTGCGCGAACGCTCCAAACACCTCGTACTTTCCAAGGCGCCGGTACGGCGGCTCAGACTTGGTGGGCGTGCCAGCGGCGTCCATGGGGAGAAGCGAAGTATCGCCCTCTGGGCGCGTGACAACCAGCCCGCACCCGCCCGCCCACACCCACGTCGGTGCCGATGTGGCCACGGAGAGCGGGCGCGCTCGCGCCCGGCCCTCTGGTACGCTTCGCGGCGGGTATGCGCCAACGAATCGCCGCGCGAATCGTCGTCGCTTCGGTTGTCGCGTCGGCCGTTGGCCTCGCCTCGCGCGCCGCCTCGGCGCAGACGACCGATCAGTGTCTCGACGCGTTCCATCGGGGGCAAGATCTAAGAGACCGCGGCGCGCTCCGTGAAGCGCGCGGCCAGTTCGTAGTCTGCTCGCGCTCCACATGCCCCGCGCTGGTTCGCGCCGATTGCACCGAGAGCGAGGCCGCCGTCCTTCGCGAGCTTCCGAGCATCGTCCCAGGCGCCCGCCGCCTCGACGGGAGTGACATCGTGGCCCTCTCGATTCGCATCGACGGAAAGCCCGTCGCGACGAACGCCGGCGCCGCGCTCGAGCTTGATCCCGGCGTGCACCAGCTCCACATCGAGAGCCCCGGGTACCAGCCCGCCTCGACGTCCATCGTCGTCCGCGTCGGAGAGCGAAACCGGCCCGTGCTCCTGACGCTCGAGGAGTCGAGCTCCGCGCCATCGACGTCGCTTCAGTCGCCGCGTTCGTGGGCGTGGCCGCTGGCAGGGGTCGGCGTCCTCGCGCTCGGCTCGTTTGCCGGCTTCGGTATCCACGGCCTCGTGGACCGCGCCGACGCGCGCGAACGCTGCGCGCCGACGTGTCCGCCCGGCGAAGAGTCGAGGATTCGGACGCAGTTCATCGTCGCCGACGTTTCGCTCGTCGTCGGCGCGTTGGCCCTCGCCGGCGCGCTGGCCGTTCACCTGACCCAGCCCGCCCACCAACCTCAGGGACGCGGCGAGTGAGGCGGGCCCCGCGTCTCGGTACGTCACTTCTTGGCGCGGATCGCCTGGAAATACCGCCGCCCGATGCCGCTCGCCGCCGCCGCCTTGCCGACGCTCCCGCCGTGGCGATCGAGCATCGCTTGCGTGTAGCGGCGCTCGAGCTCCAGCACGATCTCTTGGCGCGCGCGCGGCAACGGGAGGCCTCGGTCGATGAGCTCGGCGATGGCGTCGGCGCCACCACCGGCGCCGCGTTTCTTGGCGCCCACGTCGCGCTCTCCCGTGACGATGGCGCGTCCGACGGCCGCTTGAAGCTCGCGGACGTTGCCGGGCCACTCGTGTTGCTCGAAGCGCTGGACGAGATTGGCGGGGAGCTCGCCGGGGGCGCCGCCGAGCGCGGCCCAGAAGTGGTGCGTGAGCAAGGCGATGTCGCCGGTGCGCTTGCGCAACGGAGGAAGCTCGACGCGCACGGTGGCGAGCGCCGTCAGCAGATCCTCGCGAAAGCGGCGATCTTGAACCTCGCGGTCGAGATCGCGGCGCGTCGAGGCGATGATCCGAACGCGCGGCGTGCCGCCCGCGTTCGAGCCGCGGGCGTCGTGCTCGAGGACCCGCAGGAGCTTCAGTTGGCTCGGCGTCGGGAGATCGGAGACCTCGTCCAAGAACAAGGTTCCCCCGCGCGCCGCTTGGATGAGACCGCCTGCGCCGTGGACGTCGCCGCGAAGGCCGAAGAGCTCCTGCTCGATGGCTTCGGGCGCCACGCTGGCGGGCTCGAAGACGACGAAGGGCGCGTCGGGCGTGGGGCTCGCCTCGTGAATCGACTCGGCGAGCAGCTCTTTGCCGGTGCCCGCCTCGCCTTCGATGAGCGCGGGCGTCGACTGGCTGGCGAGGCGCTCGAGCACCGGATAAAGCCGGCGCATGGCAGGGCTCGCGCCGAGCACGCGGCCGAACTTGCCCGTTTGCCACGCGGCGATGTCGCGCTCTTCGCCGCCGATGGCGACGCGAATCCGCGTGGCGCCGACGACGAACTCGTTGCCCGAGATCAGCAGGGCGTCGCGAACCCGTACGCCTCCGACGTAGACGCCGTTTCTCGAGCCGAGGTCAAGGACGCGAAGACCGCCTTCCTCGAGCTCCAGCGAGGCGTGCCGGCGCGACACCGTCCGATCGTCGAGGCGAATCTCGCAGGCAGCGCTCGAGCCGACGAGCGCGCGACGATGCGCCAGCTCCGCGATGCGCACGACGGCCCCCCGGTTGGGGCCCTCGACGAAGGCGAGCTCCACACCTTGCCCTCGAACGGGAGCGTGCGCGGCTCCCACGAGCATCTGCTCCGTGATCGCGTCGAAGTCGGCCATGGCGGGTCGGGCTATTATGCACGGATGAGGGACGATTCCGCCATGAGCGCTTCCCAATGAGGCGGCTCGCGCTTGCCGCGTCACTCTTGGGCGCTTCGGCGTGTTCGCTCGTGTTCGGGTGGGACGGCGTCTCGGATGGCGTTCGCACGGAGCCCGTTGACGCGGGGCCCGAGGCCGTGCTCGCGGACGTCGCGGAAGTGGTCCTTCCCCCCGACGGTGCCGGCGACGGAGGCGTTGACGCGAGCATCGAGGTGAAGGCCAACGGGCTCGAACTGGAGCTCTTCGAGCCGGGCACCTACGACGTCAACTTCGACCCCACGTGCGTGCACGCGACGGCCAAGCTCTGGGGCGCCGGCGGCGGCAGCGTGGATCAGAATCGGCGTGGCGGCGTTGCAGGATACACCTATGGGACCCTCGCGCTGGGCGAGCGCACGGTTCGCGTGACGGTCGGCGCTCCCGGAGGTGGAGGGGCCGGCGGCGTTGGCTCGATCGCCGGTGCGGCGGGCGGAGGCATGAGCGCGATCGCGAGTCTTGGCGACGCGGGGCTGTGGTTCGTCGCGGGCGGTGGCGGCGGCGCGTGCGCGAAGGCCCAAGGCGGCGCGGGCGGCGGTTCGAGCGGACGAGCCGGCGACGGCAACAACAGCGGCGCCGCTGGGGGAGGGGCCGGGGGGCCGAGCGCCGGCGGCGCGCCGGGCCTCGGTGAAGGCGTCGGCACGCCAGCGTCCGCCGGCGGCCCATCCATCGGCGGGGTTGGTGGCGGCGGACCGAGCCCGGGCGGCGGCGCAGCGGCGCACCCCGCGGGCGGCGGCGGGGGCGGGGCCGGCTGGTTCGGCGGCGGGGGCGGTGCCAGTTATGCCAGCGCCGCGGGCTGCGGGAGCGGAGGCGGTGGCTCTGGGTTCCTTGCGCGCGCCTTGAGCGGTGGCACGTCGACCAGCGTGAACGGCGACATCGCCGCGCGCAGGGAGCCTCGGCGCCAGGCGCGCGCAGCAGGGGAGGCCGATCGACCGGGCTTGGTGATCCTCTTCTGCGGGTCCGCGTGCGGCGCCGACGTCGATTGCGGCGCGGGTGCGCATTGCATGGGCAACACTTGTTACCCCAATGCGTTCCAATGGCCTTGCGACGACCCGAGCGATTGCCCCGCCGGTCTCGTGTGCAAGCAGCAGGTTTGCCAGTTCGACTGAGACGTTGCGGCGGCCACATGCAAGGCCGCCGTGGGCGCCGCTCGAGCGCCTACGGCAAGTCGATGGTGATGTCGTCGTAGGTGACCGCGAAGGCCGGCGCCGGCACGTTGTAGCCCAGCACGCCCAGTTCGATCTCCATTCGCTGAGCTTCGCCAGTAGCGGGCGGTGAAAAGTGACTCTGGAAGACGACGCCGTCGATCTCGGCCCGCGCGAGCTTGCCGATGGGATCCACGTCGAAGGTCGCGTGCAGCCAGGTGTCGTACCGAAGTGGCGGCTTGTCGACGCCGAACGCGACGTAGTCGCCTGCAACGGACACGCACAGTCCGCCGAGCTGGCTCCCCGCGTAGAAGGCGAAACAAACAAGCCCGGCGTTGCGGTCGCCAGTCAGGAATAGAGGCCGCTCCACGTAGACGTCGAAGTTCATGACGACGCGTCGCCACGGCATGTCGAACGTTTTTCGCAGCGCAGCGGACCCCTTGGCCGTCTCGCGTCGGGGCATCTTCGCGAGCAGGGCCTGGGTGGGGTGTGCCGGGGTCGGATTCACGAGCGACAGGGCGCCGCCGAGTTCCTGGCTGTCAGAGGTCCACCCGTCGCGAAACACGGCGCCCTCGAAATCGGCGCAGAAGGCGTGTGGGGCCCGATCGCAAAAACGCTGTGTCGACGCCTCCAGCGGAGCGGATGCGTCGAGCGCGGGTTCGACGACCCGGGCCCCTTCGGCGCCTGCGTCTTGCGCGGCGCCCTCGCCCGCGAGGCCGCCCGTGTCTACGAGGAAGCCGCAGCCCGCGAGCGCACCCACTGCGAAGGCGACGAGCGAGCGGCGCACGGCTCCAGCATACAGTACAATCCGCGAAGTGCCGGCTCGCCGCTCGCAGGGAACTCGCGCTTGGCTCGTGCGCGCACCGGTCCTGCTCTTAATCGCGGCGGCGCTCGGCGCGGGCGCCAGCGCATGCCGCGAGCCCACGCAGATCACGCTCCAGGTCGACACCGACGTCGACTGCGACAAGCTCGTTGGCCACGGTGGTACCGCCATCATCGGAGGGGCGCCGACCGACGACCCCGTGACGATCACGCGCGACTGCAGCGGCGCTGGCCCCCTTCGGACGATCGGCTCTTTGGTCATCGCGCCCAGCGGCAAACGCGACGACGTGGTCTCGATCTCCGTCGTGGCCGGCGCGACCTCGCCTCTCAACGCGTGCGCCGCAGCCGATTTCGCCGGGTGCATCGTGGCCCGCCGCCGCCTGCGCTTCGTGCCTCACGAGCCGCTCGAGCTGCGGGTTCGCTTGTCGTCGGCGTGCATCGGCATCAAGTGCGCGGAGGACCGAACGTGCGTCGACGGGCGATGCGTCACCGCCGATGTCGACGACCCAGCGTTTTGCAGCACCACCCAAGAGTGCGACGCGCGCTTGCTCACCGGTGTCGACGCGGGCGCCGAAGCGTCAGCGGACGCAGCCCCGGACCGGACGTCGGTTCCCCCACCGCCGCGTTACGCGTTGCCGCAGCACCTCGTCACCACGCCTTCGCCCGCCTTTGGTGTCGCCGCCGACGGCGACGGACTCTATTGGACGACCGACCAGGGGGCCTTTGGCGAGTCGTGGAGCGCGCTGGCCTCCGCCGGTCCCGCGTCGTCCTTCCAGCGGCGGGTGCCATCCGACACCTTTCGCGGCATCGCGGTGTTCGGTGCCGAGACTTTCGTCGCGGACGTTCAGAATGGACCGACCTGCGTGACGGTCTACTCGCCCACGTGGGCCTCGCTCAGGACTCGCGGTTGTGCAAGTGGTGGCGCCTTTTCGGTCGACGTGGCGGATAGTTCGGGGGGCGTCCCATTGCTCGTCGGGATCGCGGCGAACGCCTTCCTGGCGAATCCTTTGGACAAGGGGCTGAACGTTCCCGTTAGCGCAAGCCCTTCGCCGTTCCCCACGCCGAACGCCAACAGCTACCTCGAGTCGGATCACAGCGGCGTCGCCTACTTCTCCGAGGGAGCCACAGTTCACAAGGTCACCTTCGCCGCCACCCTTTCCGTCTCCGCGGTGCCCCTCTACAACATCCCTCCCGGGACCCCCCTCGTGGGCATCGCGTTGGGCGCCACGCATCACTACGTGACGAACATCGAAGGGGACGTCTTCGAGGTCATACCAAGCACCGGCGTGGCCACCAAGCTCGCCAACCTGCCCGGGGCCCAAGACCTCGTCGTCGCGCGTCGCACGCCAACCAGCGCCGCCGATCTCTTCATCGCGGCAGGGAACGGCAAGGGGAACAACGGCATCTGGGTCATCGCGGGCGTCGAGCCGTAGGTGCCGGCGCCTCGCGTCTCACTCGCTCCGTCAAGCGCCTTCTGGCCCGCGATTTCGCCACGCGCTCAGGTTCGCGAGTTGCGCGGGCGCCCACAAGCGGCGTCGCCGTGCAGCCGGCGGCTTTCAGCGCCCCGAGAGCCACGCGAGCAAGACAACGACGGCGAAGAGCCCGGCCAAGATCGCGCCGATGAACCGGAGGAGTCCGGCCCATCCGCGGCTGAGGGACCGCCCTTTCGTGCGATCGCACTCGAGGCAGATGGCCCACGTCCGAACGCCCCCTTCGGTCAAGGTGCAGCAATCGCCGCACACAGAGCGCTGACACGTGGCGCACGGGCCCGCCGCCTCCTTTCCGCAAAAGGCGCACCGCTCCGGCGCGTCGTCGCCGTGGTGGAGAAGCTGGCCGGACACCGGCGCCAATGTAGCGAAAGCCAGGCACGCGGAAAAAGATCGGTTGGGGAAGGCCGCGGGGGAGAGGGGACCGAGGCAGCCCTGCCAGGCGGGACGACTCACGAAGCCCTCGACCCCTTCAATCGCCGCCATTTCACGCTGCTGTCACCCAATCGTCACATTCGCCGCGTACTTGTGCGCGCATGCGAAACGCCTCCACCGTCCTCGTTGCTGCTGGCCTCCTCGTGATGGGCTGCAAAGGCAGCGACTCGAGCTCCGCGACCCCCTCCAGCAGCGCGTCGACGACCGTCGCCGTCGCCCCCAAGAGCGACACCGTCAGCCTAAACGGCGCAGGCGCCACCTTCCCGTTCCCGCTCTACTCGAAGTGGATCTCCGAGTTCGGCAAGGCGAACCCCCAGGTGAAGGTCAACTACCAGTCGGTGGGCTCCGGCGCCGGCATCAAGCAGATCACCGACCAGACCGTCGACTTCGGCGCCAGCGACGCGCCCATGAGCGACGAAGAACTCGCCAAGGCGAAGGGCAAGCTGCACCACGTGCCGATGACCCTCGGCGCCGTCGTCGTGACGTACAACGTCCCCGATGCCAAGGCCGCCATCAAGCTAACGCCCGAGGCGCTCACGGGCGTCTTCATGGGGGAGATCAAGAAGTGGAACGACCCGAAGCTCGTGGCGGACAACCCCGACGCGAAGCTTCCCGCCACCAACATCACGGTGGTGGCCCGCTCCGACGGAAGCGGCACGACGGCGGTGTTCACCGACTACCTCGCGAAGGTCAGCCCCGCGTGGAAAGACAAGGTCGGCGCTGGCAAGAGCGTCAAGTGGCCCGCCGGAATCTCGAGCAAGGGCAACGAAGGCGTGACGGGAAGCGTGAAGTCGACGCCCGGCTCCATCGGCTACGTCGAGCTCGCCTACGCCAAGCAAAATAACCTCGCCACGGCGTCACTCAAGAACCAGGCAGGCAAGTTCACCGACGCGGCCCTCGCATCGGTCACCGCCGCCGCTGCCAGCGTCGCCGACAAGATGCCGGACGACCTTCGCGTCTCCATCACCAACGCACCCGGCGAGGCGGCGTACCCCATCGCCGCGTTTTCCTATGTCCTCGTCTACGAAGAAAACGCGAACGCGCAGAAGGGCCAAGCGCTCGCCAACTACCTCTGGTGGGGTCTCCACGAAGGGCAAGAGCACGCCGAAGCGCTCCACTACGGCAAGCTCCCGGCTCCCGTCGTCGCCAAAGCCGAGGCCAAGGTGAAGCTACTTAAGGCCGAAGGAAAGGCGCTCCTCGTCGGCAAGTGACCGGCGCAGCCCGACCGTGAACACGACCAGCACCGCTCACGCGGCCGCTCCCCCTGCGGAGAGCGGCCCGCGCCCGAGCCGCGGCGACTCGATCTTCCGACGAGTCACCGCGGCCTTCGGCATTTTGCTCATCGTACTCATCGCGTGGATCATCCTCTCCTTGGCGTCGGACGCACGGAGCGGCTTCAGCCGCTTCGGCATCGCGTTCCTCTGGCGCACCGACTGGGACCCGGTGCGCGAGAGCTTCGGCGCGGCGCCGTTCGTCTTCGGGACCTTGGTCTCGTCGTTCTTGGCGCTCCTCTTGGCCGTTCCCGTGGCGCTCGGCATCGCGGTCTACCTGACGGAGCTCGCGCCGCCCCGCATCCGACGTCCCTTGGGCTTCGTCGTCGAGCTGCTCGCGGCCGTTCCCAGCGTCGTCTACGGCCTGTGGGGCATCTTCATTCTCGCGCCGTGGATGCGTGAGACGGTGCAGCCGAAGCTCGAGAGCACGCTGGGCTTCCTTCCGCTCTTTCAAGGCCCGCACCTCGGCTACGGCATGCTCACGGCGGGCGTCATCCTCGCCATCATGATCCTGCCGACCATCTCGTCGGTCATGCGCGAAGTCCTCGTAGCGGTGCCGGGGATCTTGAAAGAGAACGCGTTGGCCCTCGGCGCCACACGCGTCGAGGCGATATCGCAGGTCGTCTTGCCGTTTGCGCGCTCCGGCATGGTCGGCGCCACGATGCTCGGCCTCGGCCGAGCCCTCGGCGAGACCATGGCCGTCACGATGATCATCGGCAACCGCGCCGACATCTCCGCGTCGCTCTTTGCGCCCAGCTACACGATGGCGAGCGTCATCGCGAACGAGTACGCAGAAGCCGCCTCGGGGGCTCATCTCACGGCGCTCACGACGATCGGGCTCTTGCTCTTTGCCGTGACCTTCGTGCTCAACGTGGTGGCTCGCCTCCTCGTCTGGCGCGTGGGGCGCTTGCCGGAAGGGGCGAGGAGCTAGCGTGGCGAGCTACCGCACCCGCAAGACGCTCGACGTCGTGCTCCGCTGGGCGTGCCTGGTGGCGACGCTGTGCGCCATGATCCCGCTCATCAGCATCCTGCTCTTCGTCGGCCGCGAAGGCATCAAGGGGCTCAGCCTCGACTTCCTCACGCACTTGCCCAAGCCCGTCGGCGAGCTCGGCGGCGGCGTCGCAAACGCCATCGTCGGCACCGTCACCATCGTCGCCATGGCGTGCGCGATGGCGATCCCCGCCGGGATCTTGGCGGGGGTCTACCTCGCGGAGTACGGCAAGAGTCGCCTCGGCTACGCCGTTCGCTTCACCGCCGACGTCCTCTCCGGTGTGCCGTCCATCGTCGTCGGCATGTTCGTCTACGCCGTCGTCGTCATTCCCATGAAGCGGCAGTCGGCCATCGCCGGCTCCATCGCCATCGCGATCTTGATGTTGCCGACCATCGCCCGAACGACGGAAGAGCTCATGAAGCTCGTCCCCAACGCGCTCCGAGAGGCGGCCCTAGCGCTGGGCGTGCCGCGTTGGCGCACCGTCTTGCGTGTCGTCGTGCGGACGGCGCTACCAGGCATTGTGACGGGCATCATGTTGGCCGTGGCGCGCGGCACCGGCGAGACGGCGCCGCTGCTCTTCACCTCGGCGAACAACCGCAACTGGCCCGAAGGCATCGACCAGCCGACGTCGACGCTCACGGTGCAAATATTCCAGTATTCCGTCGCGCCCTACGACGACTGGCACCAGCAAGCGTGGGCCGCGGCCCTGGTCCTCATCGCGTTCGTGCTTGGCTTGAACATACTCTCGCGCCTCCTCGTTCGACACCGTGTGAGCCGTTGATCATGCAAGAAGAAGCGTCCGAGTCCTCCGTTCCGTCGTCGTCGCGCGTGGCGACCTACCTCACGCCGATTCCGCCTCTGGCCGCCGCCGATGAGTTCCCCGAGAAGATGAGCTCGGAGCACCTCTCGGCGTTCTTCGGGCCAACGGAGGCTCTCAAGCGCGTGAGCCTCAGCATTCGAGAACGGCGCGTCACCGCGGTCATCGGTCCCTCAGGCTGCGGCAAGTCGACCTTCGTGCGGTGCTTGAATCGGATGCATGAGGTCACCGACGGCGCGCACACCAAAGGGCGCGTCTTGCTCGACGGCAAGGACATCTACGAGCGCGGCACCGATCCGGTACAGGTGCGGCGCCGCGTCGGCATGGTGTTTCAGAAGCCGAACCCGTTCCCGACCATGTCGATCGCCGACAACGTGCTGGCGGGCCTCCGGCTGAACGGCATGAAAGTCACAGACGCCAAGCCGCGCGTCGAAAAGGCGCTCCGGCAAGCGGCGCTCTGGGACGAGGTCAAAGACCGCCTCGACAGGTCCGGGACGAGCCTCTCCGGCGGCCAGCAGCAGCGCCTGTGCATCGCTCGCGCCCTCGCCCTCGAGCCCGAGGTCCTCTTGATGGACGAGCCGTGTTCGGCGCTCGATCCCATCGCGACAACGAAGATCGAGGAGCTCATCTACGAGCTCAAGGCGACCTACACGATCGTCATCGTGACCCACAGCATGCAGCAGGCGGCTCGCGTGAGCGACTTCACGGCGTTCTTCTACATGGGCGAGCTCGTCGAATACGACACGACCGACACCCTCTTCACCAAGCCGTCGAATCAGCGAACCGAGGAGTACATCACCGGCCGATTTGGGTGATGATGAGGACCACGTCGTGAAGAGCCATACCGACCTCCAATACGAAGCCGAGCTCCGAACCCTTCGAGAGCGCCTCATCCTCATGGGCTCCAAGGTCGAAGAGATGTTGGTCTCGGCCATGAAGGCCCTCATTGATCGCGACAGCGAGCTCGCCGAACGAACGATGGAGCGCGATCGAGAGATCAATCGGCTCGAGGTGGAGATCGACGAGCGATGCCTTCGCATCCTCGCGCGTCGCCAGCCGGTCGCGTCAGACCTCCGCTTCATCACCACGGCGCTCAAGCTCACGACCGACATCGAACGCATCGGCGACTCGACGGTCAACATCTGCGAACGCGTCCGCGAGCTCAACGAAGAGCCGCCGCTCCAGCCGTACACGAACCTCTCCGACATGGCGGAGGCCACGCAGGCCATGCTTCGCGAGGCGCTCGACGCGTTCGTGGAGGGCGACGCCGACCGGGCCCAAGAGGTCATCGAACGGGACTCGACGGTCGATGCCTATTACGCCCAGATTTTCCGCGAGCTATTGACCTACATGATGGAGAACCCGCGCAACATCTACCGATGCACGCGGGCCCAATCGATCGCCAAATACCTGGAGCGGATCGCCGACCACACGACCAACCTCGCCGAGCTCGTGGTCTTCATGGCGCGCGGCAAGGACATCCGGCATCCGCGCTCGCGCGCGGAGCGACGCCAGACGTCGAGCAAGCCGCCGCCGGTGGCCCCGCGCTAGCGGCAACTGGCGCGGGTTTTACGCCACTTTGCGGCGTGTCTCCTCCCAAGCGCGGCGTGAGACCCAATGGTCCGTTGGCGTCTGCCGGGGCCTTTGCTACGCCGCGCCCACCATGTCTCGAAGTCCTGCCCTCGCGGCTCCGCTCCTCGCGGCCTTCGCATTCGCCTGCGGCGCCGACCAGCGCGACGCACTCCCGGCCTCCCCTGACGCCGGAGGAGCGGCGCCCGTCGTCGTTTCGCCGAGCGCTTCCGTCTTACCCGACGACGCGTGCTCCAAGATGGACATCCTCCTCGTCGTCGACAACTCCGGGTCCATGAAGGAGGAGCAGGCGAACCTCGCCGCCAACTTCGCCGTCCTGACGCAACGCCTCGACCAATACACGACGGCGTCGGGCGCCCAGCTCGACTACCGCATCGCCGTCACCACCACGGGCCGGAGCGCGCGCTACAAGATGACCCCCGAGCTGCCCGGCATGCCTCCCTTGCCGACGCTCGATGTGAACGACAAAGGCGACGACGGCCGCTTCCGTCGCGCTTGTTCGATGAGCCACACGTGGCTCGAGCGCGGGGAGCCCGATCTGTCATCGAACTTCTCTTGCGTCGCCAACGTCGGGGCCGGCGGGCCGGCGCTCGAGATGCCCCTCGAGTCGCTTCGGCTCGCTGTAACGACGCGCATGGGAGACAGCGCCAACGCGGGCTTCTTGCGCGACGACGCGCTGCTCGGCGTCATGATCCTGACCGATGAAGATGACTGCTCGCGAACCGACAACGACTTCACGATCAAAGACGACACGTGCCCGCCCGGCACGCCGGGTTACGCAGCGGTCGACGATTACGTGAGCGCCCTCGACGCGGTGAAGGGCGGCCGCGAGCGCTGGGCTGCGGCCGTCATCGCCGGCCCGACGAACTGTTCATCGGGCTTTGGGCAGGCCGGGGAGGCCACGCGCCTCAAGGACTTCGTCGCGAAGACAGGCCAGAACGCTGTCCTTGGGAACATCTGCCTCGGCGACCTCGTCAAGCCGCTCGAAAACGCGCTCGGCGTGTTCGATGCAGCTTGCAAGAAGTTTAAGGTGAAGTAGGCAGAGCTGGGGTCTGCGGCGGAGAGCCTTTCAGCGTGCTCAGAGCGCGAAGGGGTCCTTCTTGACGGTGCGTCCAGTGCCACCGCTGAGGATCATGTACGTCGAGTCGTTCGCATCGAGGCGCAGCTCGAGCGTGTTGGCGTAGGGCGACCCCCACGGTGACGCGCCGGCCAAGACTCCCGCCGGGGAACGGCGCTCGCGCGCCGAAGTGATGGCGGTACGAATGGGCCAAACGAAGTCGCCGCTGCTCGTCACGGGCACGAATGTGTCGGCATAGCCCGCCATGCCAGCGGCCGGTAGCGTGGCGACGACGGCGCCCGTCGCGTTGTGGAACGTCGCCCCCCATGCGTTGGGGATTCGTGTCATCTCGCCGAGGACGACGAAGGCACCGTCGTCGTCCATGCCGACGCGCACGTAGCTACCGGAGCCGAGGAGGCCGTTGATCGCGATGAACTCCGGGTCGATGGCGGCGCCGGCGCCGCTGAAGCGGCGGTAGTGACGCTCAAACTTCGGCGCCACGTAGGTGGACGTTACGATGATCGTCTCGCCGGTCGTGCGTCGCATGGCCAAGTGGCTGTCGTAGGCGCCGAACGCTTCGAAGTCGTTGACCGAGAGGGGGGCACCGCTCTTGTCGAACTGAACCAACTCTCGGACCTTGGGCCCCGCGAGGTTCAAGAGGGCGGCGCCTAAGCCTTGATCGTCGATGGCCACACCTTGGAGGTAGATGTTGCCGCCGGTCGTGGCGAGGGGCGCGGACTTCTGAATCTGACATGACGCACTCACGTACGCGTAATGCGCCTCGTGGGCCGACGGTCCGCTGACGTGCCAGAGCACAAGCGACTGCTTGGTGACCCGGGAGCGCGCCACCATCACCCGCCCGGGCGCCGTCGTTGCTGCATCGAACGAGGTCAGCTGTTGGTCGGGTCCCATCGGGATGCCGTTGGGGCTGAAGCATTGGAAGCGCAGCTCTCCCGTGCCGCGCGCGACGGCGAGCATACCGCCCGCGCTGTCGACGTCGAAGGCGACGACGTTGGCGGCAGCGCCGCTCACCGTGTAAGTCGGCTTGCACGTGCCGCCATCGGCGTAGAAGCCGGCGTCGCAAGCGACGGTGCACGCTCCCGCAACACACGCGGCGACACCGTTGTGTGGCGGCGCGGCGCAGGTCGCGCACGAAGGGCCACAGGCGGTGACGCTCGTGTCTTCGCGACAGGTCGACCCGCAGCGGTGAAACCCGGGATTGCAAGCAAGCCCACAGAGGCCTCCACTGCAAGTGGCCGAACCGTTCAGGGTAACGCCGCAGGGCGCGCACCCCCCGCAGTGAAGGGGGTCGTTCTGGGTGTCCACGCACGTGTTGCCGCAGGCCGTGGGCGTTCGGGTGCCCTCGCAGGAGGAGACGCAGCGCGCCGCGCCGCCCTCCTCGGGCACGCACAGAGGGGTCGGGCCACCGCACTGGACTGAGCAAGCGCCGCAGCTGGCGGTCGCCGTGAGGTCGGTCTCGCAGCCGGTTGTCGGATCGTTGCCACAGTGGCCCCAGCCTGGAGCGCAGGCCCTTGCCACCTGACACTGGCCTTGTTGGCAGGTGACCCGTGACGGGTCGACGTGAGGCAGCTTCGTGCAGTCCACACCGCCGCAGGCCACCGGCGATTCCTCCGGCGGCGCAATGGGCCGGGGCGCGACGTCGCCGACCGCGACGGCGCCGCCGGGACCCTCGTCCGCGTCGCCCGCGGCGGCGGCGTCAGTCGGGATGTCGGTGCTGCAAGCGGTAACGAGATGCGCGAGGAGAACGAAGGGGACCGCTGACGTTCGGAGCATGCGCTCGAGTCAGCAAGCGCTGCGCCGACACATAGCGGCCCCTAACTCCTCGAAATCACGCAGATCGAACGGCCGTCGCGGCGAGGTCACGGTCCCGGTCACGGGCCGCCGGTCACGCCGCTCTCAGTTCGGCCGGATGGTGAGCGTCTTCGGCGTGTACGTTCCGCCGTCGCCCGGCGTTCCGAGCTTCACGATCGAGTCGAAGAGCAACTGCTTGGTGTAGCGCGGGTTGTGGACACCGAGGTCCTTGCCGCGCGCCGCGAGCAGGTAGTTGTAGAGTGCACCCGCCAAATCCGCGTCGACGGTGCCGGCCGGCTTCCTCGCTTTGTCGAGGTGGAACTGCCCGTCGGCCTTCTCCTCGTCCGTGAGGTTTTGGTACGGCGCTGCGGGCGTGCGCGTGAGCAAGCCGCGCTCGTCGAGGAGTTGCTGAAGCTCCGTGAGAAGCCCCTTCACGATGGTCCGGCCCGAATCGATGTTGAAGTCCGTGCCGGTGTACGTCGTGTGGCACGTCTTGCAGTAGGCCACCTTGGGCTTCATCGTGTGGTCCGGCACGTTGCTGTTGCCGGCCACCGCCTGCATGTGGCAGTCGACGCAGCCGTTCGCGATGGTGGTGTGGACGGCCGTGCCGTAGCTCTTGCCCGCGAACTCGTAGCCGCCCTTGCCCGTGAAGATGTCGGCTTGCGGACCTTCGTGCGGTCCCCAGTTGCGCGACAGGTTGTTGTTGGCGGTGATGTAGACCGAGATGTCCTTGCGGGACTTGTGGCAGAAGATGCAGACGTTCGCGGTCTTGTATCCGACCGACTGACCCACGACAGCGCCGCCCGCGTCGGCGAGCGTCTTTTCGATGTAGGCCACGTCGTTGGCGCCACCGGCGACACGAATGGGCGCCTGTCGCTCCGTGTATTTGCCCGTCACGTGCGGATCGGTCGTTGAGTTGAACTCGTGGCACGTCGCGCAGTGGATGCGACCGATGGTCGATGCGCCCGCGTACGTGATCTCCGTCGAGGACCCGGACACGGTCTTGTAGTTGATGTGACCTTGCGCGACGTTGGTGGGGAGCGCACCGGCGTCCGCGCTGAGCACGTAGTTGCCCCCCACGCGCTGCTCGATGCCATCGACGCCGTGGCAGTTGCCGCAGACCCCGCCGCCGATCTCGTTCTCCTGCGGGTGCGAGTGATTGCTGAAGCGCCACTGATCGACCACGCCGTTGAAGGTGTGGCACGGCGTCGTGCAGGCACCGGAGAGGACTGCGCCGGCGCCGCCGTCGCCGGCGGGGCCCACGGCGCCCGGGGCGCCAGACGGTCCTTGCGGGCCCGCGACGCCGGCAGCGCCGAGGGCGCCAGCAGCTCCGTCCTTGCCGTCGTTTCCGCTGCACGCGAAGCCCACCAGGCCGCTCAGACCCACGAGTGAAACTGCAAAGAGGATCCCCGTTGATCGAGACAGAATCATAACCGCGCTCCCTTTCATCAATCGCCGCCCGGGCCTTGCATTTGTCGTTCCCACCGAGCACCCTCGCGGTGTGTTTCGACCGGGCCTCAAGAGGGTCTCCTTATCGCTCTTGTTTTCCCTGGGCGCCAGTTCCGCGTGCACGAGCGAACGTGTTGAACGGCCGGCCGTGGTCTCCTATCGCGACGGCGTCGGCGCCCTTCTGGGCGCACGATGCGCGCCGTGTCACGCAGGCCCTGCACCGGCGGCGGGATGGAAGGCTGACTCTTACGTGAGCGTTATGTCCTGCACTGCCGCGGGCCGATCGGCGACCGCCGGCCAACCGCCGGCCATCGTCGATGCGCTCGCGCGCTCCGATCACGCGGCGCTCCTCTCGGCCGAGGAGCGGGCGCTGCTCACGCGCTGGCTCGACGAAGGCGCACCGGGGACGGCGGGAGGCGTGCACTCGCCGCGCTACGGCGATCCGAGGCTGCCGGAGGGGCATGCGTCTACCCTTCGTGCCTCGCGTTACCGACCGATGCTTGACGCTGCGGATGTCGACGCGTGTGGCAAGTGCCATCAAGGCGCCCCCAACAGCGGAGCGCTGAGCGGGGCGCCGGGCCGCGTCGCAGCGCCCGGTGCGACGGCGTGCACCTCATGCCACTCGCGCGAGGGCGGACCGCTCGCCTGCGGCACGTGCCACGGCGACGGCGACCGCGCGAGCCCGCCGAAGAATTCATGCGGCGCGGCGCCGAGCACGCCGCGCGACTCGCATCGCGCGCATGTCAATGCCGGGGCGACGCAGGCGGAGGGTCGCGCGTGCAAGACGTGTCATCCTGTTCCGCCGACCTTCGAGTTGGCCGGCGCGCACGGCGACGGTCACGTTGAAGTTTGGCTCGACGAGACGCTCGCCGGCCGTGGCGCCACCTTCGACCCAGCGTCCAAGCGCTGCGCTGGAAGTTGCCACGCGCGGGGCGGCAACCGCGAGACGCCGGCATGGGGCGAGGCCAGCGTGGGGTGCAACGACTGCCATCGCTCGCCGCCCGCGTCTCACTACGATGGACCCTGTCGACAGTGTCACCATGAAGTGGCGGCCGACGGCGCCTCGCTCACGCAGCCTGTTCGCCTACACTTGAACGGCCGCATCGACCTGGGCGACGGCTCGGGGCAGTGCGGCGCTTGCCACGGTAGCGGCGACGATCCGTGGCCCACGACGGGGGCTCACACCGCGCACGCAAAGCCGTCATCGTCGCGGCCCGTCGCGTGCGCGACGTGCCACGTGATCCCCGTCGGCAAACATCCGGTCGGTGCCGGTGCCGTCGTTCGCCTCGCAGGCCCGGCGCTCGCCGGTGGCGCCCGCGCCCGCTACGACGCGGCGACCAAGACATGCTCCGAGACCGCTTGCCATACGGGCGTCGGCGGTTCGCTTCAGACGCCGGCGTGGAACAGCGGGCCGGCGGCCCGGGCCTGCGGCGCGTGCCACGCCACGCCGCCGCCTCCTCCTCACGCCGCGGCGACCCAGTGCGGAGGGAGCATTTGCCACAGCGGCCTCACGAGCGGTTTTGTCGGAACGCTCTCGCTGACGCCGGCGGGCGCGAAGAACCACGTCGACGGTCGCGTCAATCGCTGAAGATGTGGCACCCGTTGCAGACCTTTGCATCGGGCTGGTGCCCGCGACGATCCGTGTGACATCCGCCGGTGCACGACGCTCGATCGGCTCGCGGCGCCTCGTGCGAAGAGTGGCAACGTTCGCATGACGCGCCGTGGGATGGCTTCTGGTGAAGCCCGGGCAGCGTCGATTGAACGTGACATGTCTTGCACGCGGGAGGCGTCGCGACGCCCTTCGGACCGTGAGGCCGGTGACACGTGGCGCACCCTTTGGCGAGGTTCTTGTGGGGACCGGTGCCATTTTTTTGATGGCAACCGGTGCAACTCGCAACCTTTGGCGAGCTCCCTTGGTGCGGGGCATGGCAGCTTTCGCAACGCTGATGGCCCTTGGGTGAAGTCTTCGCTTCCTCCTTGTGGCAGGAGCCGCACGGCTGCGTCTGCTTCGGTGTGTGAACGGACGCGTGACACTTGGCGCAGTCGCCATGGCCTGTCCGCACGGCCTTCGCCGCCTCTTGGTGGCAGCTGCTGCAGAACGTGGTGGAGGCCTGGAGACCGCCAAACCCATGCGGCTTGTGGCATCCGACGCACGTGGCCTTCGCGGCGTGGGCCGCCGCCGGCACGTTCTTGTGGCAAGTGACGCAGGCCGATGCGCGCGCCGCCCCTTGATTCGGCGGCGCCGTGTGAGGCACGTGACACTGGACGCACTCGCCTGCCTTGCCGTGAGAGACGCCATGGGAGACGGGCTCGTGGCACCGGCGGCACGCGTCTTTCGCCGGCGTCGCCGCGTGGGGCGAGTGGCAGCTCTCGCAGCGTGCATGCTCGGGCACGCGGGCCGCAGCGAGCGCGACCTTCGCCGTGTGGCAGGAAGCGCAAGCCGCGCGCGCCGCATCGACGTTCTCGTGGGGTTTGTGGCAGCCGACGCACTGGTCGTGGCCCGGGCGAAGCGCGCCGCGTTGGCGCTCGTGACAGCCGGCGCACGGCTTTATGTGCTCGAGCTTCGTGTCGTGCGGCGCATGGCAGCTCGTGCACGCTTCGTGGCTCCGCGGCCCGATGTTCGCGACGAGCACGCGGGGAGCGTTCTGGCCCGCGAGCCCGTGGCGCGCGGACGCCGGACCGCGCGCTTCGGTCGGCGCGTGGCACGAGACGCAGCGCTGCGTTGCGGCGGCCTTCCCCTCGTGGGGTCCGTGGCAACTGGCGCACGTCGCCGGATCGAGCGACGCGTCAGGCTCTTTGCGCGCCTGGGCCCCATGGCCGTCGCCGGCGTCGGCGTGGCAGCCCGAGCAGTCGCCGTTCTTTCGTCGACCGGCGTCGGCGGCCGCATGCACCTTGTGGCAAGCGCCACACTTCGCGTCCGGCGTCGCATGATGCGCGAGGTTTGCCGCCACTCCGGCGGCGCCGCCATCGAGCGGCTTCTTCTCGTGGCATCCGACGCACGGCGTTGTCGTCGGCGTCGCCGCAAAACTGTGGCACGTCAGGCACGTGGTCTTCTGCGACGTGCTCCCCACGTGGGCCCGGGCGCTCGCCTCCGCGTGGCAGTCGCTGCGCGCGCAAGCGGCCAGGTCGGGTGGCGCGTCGAAGCGCGCTTCAGAGCCCGCTTCGGAGCCCGCGCCGTGGCACTCGGCGCAGGCGATCTTTCGCTTGCCGACGTGAGCCTCGTGCATCGGAGACTTGCGTGCCTCGGACCAGGTGGGCGGGATGAACTGAGTCGGCGTGACGGGCGCGGGACGCTCCACGACGGTGCGAAAAGACGCGAACGCCAGAGCGAGCGCCGCGACCAGGATCACGAGCAAAAGAACGCGCCATTTCTTCATGGCGCGTGACACTGCCGGCACGGTTGATCGCGCCCCTTGTCGAGCGCACTACCGAAGCCCGGACCGTGCGGGTTGCCACCGGGGCCTCCGACCTTGTGACAGCCAACGCACAGGGCTTCACCGGCGCCGCCGTGACACGCGGCGCAGGAGCCCGGCTCCATGCGTGCGGCGCGCCCGTGTTCGCCACCGCGAGCGCGGACCCACCCGGGCGGGTGTGGTGTTCGGATGCCGGGCGCTGCGCCCACGCGCCTCGCTGCGTGGCAGTCGCTGCACGTGCGCTCGTCGCTGTGGCAGGTCGTGCAGAGGCCCGGGTTCGCGCGCGCTTCGTCGGCGTGCCTGAGACGGAAGCCGGCGCGATGCAAGGACGGGCTCGTGGTCTTCCCGAAGTCGAGGCGATGCGGCAGCGTGGGCGCCGTGGTGCCGTGGCAAGCGGCGCAGAAGGGCTCCGCGTGGCACGTCGCGCAGAGATCGCGACTGCTCGCAGCTCGCACGCCGTGCTCACGAAGAAAGTCTCCTTCGTGCACCACGTGGCTCGACGGCTTCGCCAGCTCCGCCGGAAGATCAACGTGGCACGCGTCACACTCGCGAGTCTTCCATTGATCCTTGTGCGCGTGGCACGACAAGCAAACAGCCATGGCGGGCCGCAGCGAAGGCGCGTCTTTGCTGCCGGCCTCCGTGTGGCAGCGCACGCACTGGCCGTCCTGACGCGCGATGTGCGAGCGATGATCGAAGACGAGATGCCGCTTGGCGAGCTCCGCCCCCTGCCGAGCGCTTGATCGCCCGTGGCAGCTCGCGCAGTCGCCAGGGTCGTGGGCAGCGGTGTGGCACTCGAGGCAGCGCGTCTTGCTCGGAAGATGGAGGGGCCCAGTGTCGCCAGCTTGGCCCATCCCGAGGTGGCAGCTCGTGCAAGACACGCCGCGCACGAGGTGAGCGCGGTGCTCGAAGCTGCGCTCTCGGTCGCTGGATTTGATGCCCAAAAGGCCCGCGCAAGACGCGAGGCCGAGGCACGCGAAGAGCCACCCTGTTCTCATCGCGTCGCGCCCCGCAGCGAGTCCCACTCGACCGATACGCGCCCGAGCGCCACGACCTCTTCACGGCGATCGGGGCCGCTTGAGGCCTCGACGCCGACGCCAAATTCGAGACCCGACGCGGAGCGACGGCTCATGCTGACGAAGGCCCAAGGCCACAGCGAGCCACGACCGCGCGGATCGTCGGGCCGCACCAGTTCGATCTCGGTGCCGAGTCGGTAGGCGCGACTGAGGGGAATGACGGCCGCCGTTCGGACTCCGCTCCAACGCGCCTGTCCCAACGTGACGCGCCGACCTTCGAGCAAGATGGAACCATTCCAATCGTCGTCGAGGGCGAGCACCACGCGCCCCGAGCCCTGCCCCCCGACGTCCTTTGCCTGCGTTTGCACCACGCCGCTCGCGATCAAGTCGAGGCGCGGGAACGCGCGGAGGCGAAGCGTGGTGCCGGCACTCGTCGCGGCGTAGTCGCCCAGCACGGAGAAGAGCGACGTGGCCGGCAGGAGCCGTCCTGGCGAACGGTGCGTGGCGAAGAGCTCCGCCTTCGTTCGCTGGCCCGTGAGCGAGAGCGAGCCAAGCGCGTCGGTTACGCCGCGGCTCACGAGATCCATGGCGCTGCGGCCCGCTAGCGACAACCAGGGAACTGGCGCGACCGCCACGTCCGCGCCAACCTCCTCGTCGGCGAGGCTCGCGCCATTGTGCCGCTGCGCGTAGGACACCCCGACGGCCGCGGCGTCACCGACCGACTGACCAAGTCGACCGCCGGTCGCAAAATCGAAGGTGCGGTAGTCGAAGCGCCGCGCCACCGGGGCGCCGGCGAAGGCCTCGAGCGTCGTACCGCCGAAGGCCCGCACGAGCCCGCGCGCGCCGTCCACGTGGGTCGGGCGAATGGCTCCCATGGTGACGACCATGCGGCCCGCGCGCAGCTCAGAACCGGTCGGCGCGTGACGCGCTCGCACCGAGAGCGTCAGGACGTCTCCTACGGAGGCGTCGTCACCACTGAAGGCGCCGAGCCACGCGACGGTCTCCGCGTCGACGATGGTCTTGCCGAATCTCTTTCCGTCTTCGCCGCGGAGGACCAAGAGCCCCGTCGGGGCGGGGGAGCGAGTTTGCACCAGCGCGTCGCCGCGCAATCGGAGCGGATCGGCCCCGGCGACGCCCGCGACGAGGGTGGACGCGGCGAGTGCAGAGAGGGCGAGGACGTCACGGGGCGACACGCGACTTCGCTCACGCACCTTGCATTGGCGCTGCGGGCCCGCTTTCATGGCCACACCCCGACGACGATGCAACACCACGGCGCCACATGGATCGAATGGCTGGCGCTCGCCTGCGCGTCGATCGCCATCGCAATCTTGGTCACATACCTCGTGCGGCGGCCCGCGTTTACGCTGGCCACGAAGCTCTGGCTGCTCTTCGGCCTCTTCGTGTTTCCCATCGCTACCGCGCTCTTTGCCAACGTCAGTGGTTTTCAGGCGACCCAGTCCCGCGCGTTCTGCGGCTCGTGCCACGTGATGGAGCCCCACGCCAACGATTCAAGCGACCCGAACACTACATCGCTCGCGGGCATTCACGCGAGAAGCCGCTCCTTCGGCGCGAGCAATTGCTACAACTGCCACCAGGACTACGGCATGTATGGCTTCGTCGTCACGAAACTCGGCGGCATGAGGCACGTGGCCCTCTACCTGAAAGATTTTCGCAACGTGCCGCTTGAGCGGGCGAAGCACGAGATCCGCATTCTTCGGCCCTTGCCCAACGCCAACTGCGTCAGTTGCCACACGATGACAGCTCCCCGGTGGCTTCAGAAGGCCGACCACGCGTCCTCCCTAGCGGACCTTCGAAGCGGTCAGGTCTCTTGCGCGAGCCCGGGCTGCCATGGCTTCGCCCATCCCGTCACCAAACTCGGCAAAGAGCTCCTCGAAGACGGCGGGCTTCCGCGCGATGCCATGCCGGCGCCCGCCGCCGATGGGGGCCACCCGTGAAAATACCCTCGAACGAGCGACTCATTCGCGCCGCCGCCGTGTTGGCCATCGTCGCCTTGCCGCTCATGGTGTGGTCGGTCTTCAATCCAACCGTGTGGCCCATCTTGCTCGCGCTCTCGCTCGGGCAAGGGCTCGGAACGCTGTCGTTTCTCATGTTCCTCGTCGTGGTCGTCCGCGAAGCGCTCTTCGCGCGCGCGGAGCGGCGCTCCTTGCGTCCGTGAGACGCTCGCTCGGGGCCCGGGGCCCGGCTTGCGTCACCGCGCAGGCGTAGTAGAGCAGGCCCCGATGAGCCGCTTCCAAAAGCTCGCGTGGGCGACCCTCGGGTACACGCTCTTGGTCATCGTCTGGGGCGCCTACGTTCGCGCGAGCGGCTCCGGCGCGGGCTGCGGCGCACACTGGCCGCTCTGCAATGGCGTCGCCTTGCCGGTGGCGCCCGCCCAAAAGACCGTAATCGAGTTGTCGCATCGCGTGACCAGTGGCCTGGTTCTCTTCTTCGCGCTCGCGCTGATGGTGCAGGCCTTTCGCTCGTTTCCCCGCGGCGCGCTGCCTCGCATCGCGTCGGTAGCGGTCCTCTTGTTGACGATCGTGGAGGCGCTCATCGGTCGCTTCCTGGTGCTCTTCGAGCTGGTAGCCCAAAACGCGTCGCTCAAGCGCGCCCTCTCGATGGTGCTGCACCTGGGCAACACGTTCCTCTTGCTGGCGGCCATTGCGCTGGCGATTCATGGCGGTCGCGTCCCACCGGATGCGTCTCGCGAGGTGTCGCCTTCACGGTTGCCGCTGCTCCAACGCGCGCTGCTCCCGCTTGTTGCGGCGGGCCTCATGGTCGTCGGTATGAGCGGCGGCATCGCTGCCCTCGGCGACACCTTGTTTCCCGCCACGAGCTTCTCTGAAGGTCTCGCCGCCGAGCTCCAGTCGAGCGCGCACGTCCTGCTCCGCTTGCGCATTCTCCATCCGCTCTTCGCCTCGGCGGTGAGCCTCGCGGCGCTGGCGCTCGCGGCGCTCATGCGCGGCAGCTCCGCTTCGCCGGTAGCTGTCTTTTGGTCGCGCGCCGTCACCGCCCTCGTCGTCGTGCAGTTCGCTCTCGGCCTCGTGAATGTCGCGCTCTTGGCCCCCGTGTGGCTCCAGCTCGTGCATCTCTTCGTCGCCGACGGATTGTGGCTCGCGTTCGTCTTCCTCTGGGCGGAAGCGCGCACACAAGCTCCTCGCGCTCCGGCTCGAGCGTCGGCGGACGCGGGCGTCGAGCTCGCTACGAGCGGACGATGACGCGGTCGCGGCCGGCGCGCTTCGCTTCGTAGAGCGCCGCGTCGGCCGCCATGATGAGCTGCTCGGGCGCCTGGGCGCCGCACTCGGGATACCCGGCGACGCCGCAGCTAATGGTCACCGGCAGCCGCGTCCCGTTCCACTCGAAGGACGTGGTGGCGACGAGCGCGCGCAGCCGTTCGGCGAAGGCGCCGGCGTGGTGCAGAGGGCAAGCGCGGCAGAGGACGGCGAACTCCTCGCCGCCGTAGCGCGCGAAGACGTCCTCCGTGCGGACGGACTGGTGTCCGATGGCCGCGAGCTTCACGAGGACGTCGTCGCCGGCGAGGTGGCCGAAGGAGTCGTTCAGTCGCTTGAAGAAGTCGACGTCGAACATCACGAGCGAGAGCGGACTGTTGTGCCTTCGCGCATAGGACAGCTCGGTGTTCAAGCGGTCGAGGAAGAACTTCTTGTTGAAGGCGTTGGTGAGGCCGTCACGGAGCGCCGCGTCGTACATCCGCTGCCGGTAGTTCTCCTCGACCTCGTCGTGGTAGGTGAACTTGAGCACCGTCGTCGCACCGAGGCGAATCTTGTCGCCATCGCGGAGGAGCCGTTGGCCGCGGACCTCTTCGTCGTTGACGTAGGTTCCGTTGGCGCTCTGCATGTCTTCGACGAGCACCTCGCCGCCGCGCCGAAGGAGCCGCGCATGCTTGCGCGAGATGCCGTCGTCGTTGAGCTTCACGGTCGCCTGCGTGCCGCGCCCGACGACCGTCTCGCCGGCGGGAAGGGGGTAGAGCTGGCCGATGGTCTCGCCGGAGAGCGCTACGAGGTACGCCTTGTCGCGGCTGCGCGCGCCCGGGATGATGTCGGCGGTAACACCGACCTTTGTAACCTCGTCGTCGTCGGGAGCCATGAATGAAGGGGGCGCTCGCGCCGAGAGCGACCCTCCCAAGTCTCGCACGGATCGCTGTCCAAAACGAACCTCCACCACGCGCCGAAATGGAAAAAGGGAGCCTCGTTTCGGAGGCTCCCTTCTTCGGGTCGGTCCCGACGAATCGGGACTTGTGGTCGCGTCAGCTACTTGTCAGCCGCCCGTCGGCGCGTCGCTGGAGGCATCGGAGCCGCCGCCGCCGCTGTCGGACTTGCCGCCGCCGTCACCGGCGCCGCCACCGTCACCGCCGCCGTCCGTCTTGGCGGCATCGGAGCCGGCATCGGTCCCGGTGTCGGGCCGCGCATCGCTGCCGGCGTCGAAGGGATTGATGTCCGTCGGGTTGTCGCCGCAGGCGGTGAGCGCGACGACGCTGAGAACGCCGAGGCCCAAGCTCGCGGTAAGTGCAATCAGAGTCTTCTTGGTGGTCATGTTGGCCATTCTCCTCAGAAGGCAACCTGGGCGCGCAGGATGAGCTCGTGGATCGAGTGGGCTCCGCGACGAGCGTCGTCGTTGAGGCCCGCAGCGAGACGGTTACCGGGAACGGCAGCGCGCTGCTTCTCCGTGGCAACCGGGGCGATGGAGCCCGGCTCCGGCGTCGCCGGTGCCGAGTCCGGCGTAACGTAGAGGCCGTAGTTCAGGCGCATGCCGACGTGCTTCGTGAAGAAGTAGTCGACGCCCGCCTGGAGCGACCGGATGTTGATGTCGCCGTCGTAGAAGGGAACCTGGACGCCGTTCACGGCGCGTTGCGTGACAGCGCCGTTGTCCTTCGCGCCTTCGTACTTCGCCATGACCTGGTCGTAGCGAACGCGGACGCGCCACGCCGTGTCGGGACCCTTCGGCTTGTCGCCAGCCTTCGGAGCCTCGGGCTTCTTGAACTTCATCTTCGCGATGCGGAAGTAGCCCGGCTGGCCGTTGATGTCGCGCTTGCCGAACCAGTAGCTGGCTTGCGCGTAGTAGGCGATGCCCGAGAGCTCGCCGTAACGTTCGAAGTTGCCCGAGCCGAGGCGGCTGTCGAGCTCTTCGCGGGTCTTGTTGCTCACGTAGTGGAACTCACCGGTGAGGTCGAAGTTCTCGACGGGAACGCGGAGCTCACCACCGAAGGCCATCTGGCCGCCAGCGGGGAGAATGCGGGTCGTTCCAGCAGCGCCCGCCGCGTAGGTCGGGCTCCAGAGCGCCACGCCGTTGCCGGTCGTGATGCTGTGCATGTCGTAGTTGACCTTCTTCGTGTCGCGCGACCCGTACTTGCCGGAGACGCCGATCTGAAGGTTCTCCACCGGGCCCTTCGACCCGGCCATCGGGATCGCGAAGACGCGACCGATGAAGTCGAAGCGACCGTCGGCGTTGGTGCGCGCAGCGCCATCGCCGCCGAACACGCCAACTTCGTAGTTGAACATGTTCTTGTCGGTAGCGCCCCAGAGCGTGACGCCTTGCTCGGTGGCGTTCGGGACGGCGAACTTGGTCGAGATGCCGTCTTCGAGGAAATCCTTGTACTTCGACGTCGTGCGAGCCTCGAGGCCGAAGGGCGTCTGAACGATACCCATCATGACCTGCAGGAGGTCATGCGCCTTGTAGTTCACGAAGGCCGTCGCCATGATGCTCGACGTGCGCGGCGCGGCCGCTTGGTTCGTGCCCGTCACTGAGGTCGGGCCGAAGTCCGGCTGCATCGAGTAACAGAAGTTGTCGCCGAAGCAGCCGCTGTTCTCGATGCGCATGCGGCGCACGAGAAACCCGGGGAAGAGGTTCGCCTGGTAGGCACCCGCGGCGAACGGCGCCGTGAAGTCGAACTGCAGGCGTCCGTTGAAATACAGATGAAACCAGTCGTTCTTGCTCTTGACGTAGAACGCGCCGTTGTACCCGGCGGTGGGGGCTTCCCACTTTTCCTCTGGCTTCCCGTCGGCGCTGCCGCCGGCCGGTGGAGGCGGCGGAACGTCGGCGCTACCGCCGAGCGTCAAGCCCCCCGTTGAAAGCGACCCACCCGCCGAAGCTCCCGCCGCCGGCGCAGGGGCCGGGGCAGCAGCAGGCGGCGCATCCCCGCCGGGAGGCGCAGGAGGCGTTCCCTGCGCCGCGGCAGGGGTCGCAGCCAGCACAATGACAGAAGCGGCGGCGATCACACACGGCGATCCGAAGCGCTCAAACATGTCTCCACCTTTCGCACAGTGAAACGCAGCTTTTGTGGCCTACAGCTGCGCTTTTGGTTCCGAAGAGTGCCTGACCGCTTTCGGCGAAAGCACCAAAGCAGGCTGGCGTAACGGATAACCCAGTTCGATGTTTATGGACAAACTTCTGTGAAACGTTCGCGCATCGAGTGAGAGCTTACGCAGGGGAGCGAACCGGGGTTCGCAGCTCGTTGCTCGCTTCACCGTGAGTTCGAGTGCGGGACTCGGGACAACGCTCGCGGTCGATGCGTGTGCGGCCTGCGAAGGCGCTGCCGCAACTGCGCCGGCTTTTGACCAGCGCAGCCGCGACGCTAACAACGGAGCTTTCCAAGTGTCAACGCTTCGGCGAAGCGATTGTGCATACGCACTTCATGCGACCTCGTGCCCAGTTTGAAAAGGTGCAGTGTGCAAGAGGTCTGCGCGCCCTTGCGGTTGAGCCGGCTGGCCGAGATCGGACCGGGAGCGGGCACGTTCACGTTCAACGGGGAGAGGGCCGACCGTCGACGAGGAGCTCGTCGGTTTCGCTGTAGGTCGGCGCCGCCGAACGCTTCACAAGGAGCGATAAATCGTGCGGGCCCACGCGCCCGAATCTTGACGGCCTTCCTGGGTGCCCGTGTAAAGTTGCATGGTCGCCGCTTTGTCTGTTGCAGGCGAAATCGCGCGCCCGGCTTTGAGCCAAGAGCGCGCACCACCGGAAAGGGATTCTCATGCGAAAACTCGGCTGGCTCCTTGTTGCCTCGACGGTCGTTCTCTTGGCGGGTTGCGGCAAGAAGAGGCGTGCCGTCGAGATGGATCCCGATCCCTCGCAAGAAAAGAAGCAAACCGACGTCGGCGTCTTCGACGACAAGGTCATCATCGGCCAGTTCGCCGTCTTCCGTGGCCCGTCGGCAGGCCTCGGGACCGAGGTGTGGCGCGGCGCGACAGCGTACATCGCAGAGGTCAACGCAAACGGTGGCGTTCACGACCGCAAGATCGAGCTCATCTCTCGCGACGACACCTACAACCCCGAGCCCGCCGTCGAGGCCTTCAAGAAGCTGATGGGCGAAGACAAGGTCTTCGCGCTCTTCAACTCCGTCGGCACGCCGACGCTCTACGCAGTCTTGCCGGAGCTCGAGAAGACGAAGGAGCAGAAGCTCGTGCTCCTCGGAAATTTCACGGGCGGTCAGAAGCAGCGCGAGGCGCCCTTCCTCGAGCAGGTTTACAACGTCCGCGCTGGGTACAACCAGGAGACCCGCGAGAGCGTCGAGAACTACATCAAGCTCGGCCATCGAAAGATCGGCGTCTTCATCCAAAACGACGCCTACGGCGAGGCCGGCCTTTCGGGCACGAAGTTGGCGGTTCGGCAGCTCAACGAAAAGGACCCCACCCTCAAGTTGCCGGAGGTCGTCGTCACGCGGTACGAGCGTGGGCAGAAGTTCGACGTCTCGAACGCGAAGCAGGTCGAAGAGCTCAAGGCCAAGGGCGTCGACGCGATTGTCTCCGTGGGCGCGTACCAGGCGTGCGCCGGCTTCGTTCGTGACGCTCGCAACGCCGGCTACCAGGCTCCCATCTCGAACGTGAGCTTCGTCGGCGCCGACACGCTGATCCGCATGCTCAACCAGTACGAGAAGGACTCGGGCAAGAAGGTCACGACCAACCTCATCAACACCCAGGTGGTTCCGTCGTGGGAGGCCGTTGAAGTCCCCGTCGTCGCCGAGTACCGAAACCTCGTCGACAAGCGCAACCCGACGCCGCCGGCGGACCTCCAGGACCCCAACTATCGCTCGCTGCGCTACAGCTTCGGGGCCCTTGAGGGTTTCGTGAACGCGAAGGTCTTGGTCGAAGCCCTCAAGCGCTCGGGCAAAGATCTCACGCGAGCGAAGTTCCAGACCTCGCTCGCCTCGATTCGTGACTGGGACCCGGGTCTCGGCGCGCCGGTCACCTTCGGCGCTGCCGACAATCAGGGCCTCGACAAGGTCTGGATCACGGGGGCCAAAGACGGCTCCTGGGTTCCCGTCAACGATCTGAAGGCGTTCTTCCAGGGCGCGCAGGCCAAACCCGCGGCGGCGGCGCCGGCGGCCCCGAAGAAGGGGTAGCGCGGCGCGCGAGGCACCCACGCGGTCCCGCTCTGCCAGCTAAGCCGTTCGGACCGCTGCATTCTGCAAGCGCCTCGACCTCGCGGTCGGGGCGCTTTGCGTTTTGTCCTGCGCGGGTGTCGCGTGACACGCCTTCCTCCACCCACATTTGCGCCTTCATCGCTCGCGCTTGCGCTCCAAAGAAACACATGCCGCAGGCTTGATCGCGGAAGAAACTAAGGAGTACGTTGTGCCGCCATTATGAGCGACACGTCGACCGAGGCGCCGATCCAGACGGGTCTCGAGTTCTCCATCGGGAGAGCTCGCGTCGCTGTTCCCGTCGACTCCGTCTATCAAATCATCCAGTACGAAACGACGCCGCTGCAGTTGGCGCGTCGTTGGGTCGGTGGTCTCGCCGTCTATCAGGGGCGCATCATCATCTCCGTTGCGCTCATCGGTGATCGCGCTCCCGACGCTCCACGTCGCAAGGAGACAGAGGGCATCGTCGTCAGCGCCGACGAGTCCGACATCGGATGGGCGCTCGAAGTCTTGAGCGTCGTTGGAATGGTTCAAGCGACCGTGCGCGCGAAGCGCGACCAACCGGGCAGTGACAAGTTGCCGCCGTGGATCTCGGCGGCTCGAACCATCGACAACCGTTCCATCGGTTGGCTCGACGTTCCGACGCTCCTCAAGGACCTCGTCGGTTCAAGCGATTTCGTGGGGGTCTGACGTGACCAATCAATCGCCCGAAGAGAGCAAGTCCACCGTCGTGGTGGCATCGCACCGCATGCCCGAGTCGTTGCTCGGCGACATCGTCGGCGCGTGTGAAGCAGCGGGCGTCCGCCGTTTCCTTTGGACTGGCGACGCAACCGCTGCACCGGCCACGCAGCTCGTCTCGTGGCTCGCGGCCACCGGTGCTCCGCCGCCGGCGCTGCTCGTCGCGTGGCTCGCCGCTGGTGAGCGTCGCGTGCCCGACGACATCGTCGAGCTCATGACGCGCAGCATGCCGACGATCTCGCTCTTGCTCCTCTGCGAAGAGCCGCTCGTGCGACCGACGGTGACGATTCAGAGCGGCCGCGTGACGCTGCTCTCTCCGCCGCTGTCTGCGGGGCGCATCGCCGCGCGCATTCGAGCCCTCACCGCCAACACTGTGAGCGCCACCGGGAGCCTCCTCGGTGCCGGGCCCGCCGACGCCCGCCACGGTCCCGTCCGCACGAGCGAGCGTCAACACGCCAACGGTTGGGTCGGCGCCATGACGTGTGGCGGTGACACCCCCAGCGATTCGTTGCCGCTCGTTGTGCAAGGCACGACCGAGGGGCTCACGGCTCTCCTTCGCGTTGACCCGGGCGCACCGTTGCTCGTCGACGCGGAAGCGGCCCGCGTGGCCGACGCCATGCGCCGCGAAGAGCCCGACGACGAGAAGGAGCGCAAGCTCCGTGACATGCTCGGCGGCAGCTACGCCGCGCTGCACCTCGCGCCCGACGGTGAAGACTGGATCGTCTATTGGCCGGCGGGGCCCGAAGTGCCGCTTCGCATCCTTTCGCCGATGCGACTGCCCAACGCGTACAACCTCTCCAACGCTTTCGGAAAGACGGGTTCCCTCATGATGCGTTTTGGAGCCGCGAGCGGCGACGTTGTCGTCGCGCTGACGGGCGCGTCGGGCGCGGAAGACGATATCGCCAAGGCCGTCGCCGAAGGTGGGCCGGCGGTCCTCGATTTGCTTACCGGGCGCCTTCGCCAAGGCCCGCGCAAGGTCTCTGGCATTGTCGCGGAGGTGCGCTGATGACGTCGCGTCTCCTCGTCATCGACGACAGCCTCACCGTTCGCAAGGCCGTCGGCCTGGCGCTCAAGAACATCGATGCCACCATCGACTACGCCACGACGGGCCATGAGGGCCTGCTCAAGGCGACGCATCACCACGGCATCCCCGAGCTCATTCTCCTCGACTTCGTCCTCCCCGACATGCGTGGCATCGATGTCGCGCAGCGGCTTAGTCAGGATGCGCGCACGGCCAACGTACCGATCATCTTGATGACGGCGAAGGACGAGAACGTCCGCGAGCTCTTCAAGGGGATGCGCGCGCAGGTCGACTACGTCTCGAAGCCGTTTTCGCCCGACGACATCGTCACGCGTGTGCAAGCGGTGCTCGACAAGAAGGCGCAAGCGGCGACGGCGTCGCTGAGGCCGTCGCGTCCGCCGGCGCCGGCCAGCGTCTCGCTCTTCTCCTTTCGCCAGAAGGAGACGGCGGCGAAGTCGCTCTTCGCGTCGCTGCGGCCGCAGTTTGCGCGCATCCCCGACTGGATGGCGCAGCTCGGCGCCAACCAACCGGCGCCCTACTTTGCGCGAAAGTTTTTGACGCCCGAGCTCGTCGGACAAGTGCTCGACGCCCTCGTGCCGGTCTTCAAAGAAGTGCTCGGCGGCGCTGGCCCCGCGGAGCCGGTCGAAGAGGGCGAGGGGTCGCTCTCCGGCAAGGCCACCGGCTGGTCCCCCACGGACATCGTGAAGATGATCCGTGCCTCGGGTCAAACGGGCGAGCTTTGGCTCGCCGCCGGCAGCCGCAAGGTCGTCGCGTACCTTCGCCGCGGCGAAGTCCTCCTCGCCACGAGCCACGATCCCATCGACTACTGCCGCGACGCGAAGGTCGCGCTGCCGGCCCTCGCCGCCGACGTGCGCGAGCGCGCAGAAGCCGACCAGCGCTCGAGCGGCAAGCCGTTCTTCGTGACCCTCGCCGAGCGCGGCTACCTGCCGACGACCGATCTCGCGCCGTTGCTTCAAAGGCAGGGAAAGCGCTCGCTCCTCGACATCATCGAGGCGAGCTCGGTGCGCTTTTTCTGGCGCGAGCGGCCGACGCACCCTTCTTACGTCGACGCCTACGGCCTTCGCATCTCGGTCGACCAGCTCGAGCTCGAGCTGTTCCGTCGGCCTTCTGGCCGCGCGACCGTCGAGGCGCGTCTGCCCAAGACCGAGGCGGTCTTCGAGCGCGCCGAGAACTTCAGCCGCCGCCTTCGCGACTTCGAGCTCTCCGCCGAGGAGCGCCGCATTCTCAGCCTCGTGGGTGGTGGCAACAGCGTTCAGACGCTGACGAACCGCAGCGGCCTACCGGCGCGCGAGGCCGCCCACATCGTCGCGAGGCTCCTCCACGTGGGGCTCATCCGCGAGCGGCACGTCGCAGCGGTCGCCGCCGAGACCAAGCGACCCAGCGCCGTCATGATCCTCGAGCCCGACGTCGAAGGGTTCCAGGCGCCGCTCACCAAGCTGCTTCAGAACCGCGCCGAGCCCCTGTCGCTCGTGGCCTTCGACTCCGACAAAGACATCTTCGCCGCGATCCTCAGGGAGAGGCCGCGGATGGTCATCCTCAACGCGGACGCCGCCGGCGACGCTGCGGTACGCGCCGTGGCCCAGGTCCGAAAGGCCGACGATCTCTCCCATCTGGCGGTCGTCGCGGTGCTCGACACGCCTTCTCGCGAGAAGGTCGACGAGCTCTCGGCCGCCGGTTTTGATTCCGTACTGACAAAGCCCATTACGTATGTTGACCTAGAGCGCTTGCTCGTCGCCTGAACGCCGCCTGCCCAATTCCGAGGACTCCATGGGAACCATTCTCATCGTTGACGACGTACAGACCGACCGCGAGCTCATCGGCCGCGTCGTGACGTCGTCCGGTCACAAGCCTGAATACGCCACCGACGGCAGCGAGGCGCTCGCCCGGGCCAAAGAGGTGAAGCCGCAGCTCATCTTCCTCGACGTCGTGATGCCGTCGATGAACGGCTTTCACGCCTGCCGCAAGCTCAAGACCGACCCCGACACCTCCAAGATTCCGGTCGTCCTCGTGACGTCCAAGGGCGGCGACAGCGACCGCTTCTGGGGCCAGAAACAAGGCGCCGACGACCACGTCGCGAAGCCGTTCACCCCCGACACGCTCCAAGCAATCATCAAGCGTTACGTCGGCTGAAGTCAGCTGAAGGGAAACCATGGCAACTGAGTCTTCCAAAGGTTCCTCCCGCTCGCGCGGCTCCTCGAAAGGCGGAAGCGGCTCGGGCTCCTCCGGCCGTTCCGGCAGCGGTCAGAGCAGCGGCAAGGGGTCCGGCGGGTCGGGGGGATCACAAGGCGCTGCCAACAAGGGCGGCGGGGTCCAGCGCGTGTGCGCGTTCTGGCTCTGCGGCGACTGCTTCGCCCTCGACATCGGCCTCGTTGGCGAGCTGGTGACAGTCGACCAATTGGCTCCCGTGCCGCTGTCCAAGTCGGCCATGCTCGGCCTGTTCAACTTCCGCGGAACACCGCTGGCGCTGATCGACCTGGCTGAAATTCTCGAGATCCCTGCCAGCAAACGCTCGGAAATCACGGTCGGTGACGGAAAGCCGTACCCGGTCCTCGTGATTCGAGCGAGCAACCTCATGGCGGGCGTCCTCATCGACCGGATGGAGATCGTCCTCGAGATCGGACCGGGCGTCCTCAGCCGGCCGAAAGCCGGCGGCGACAACCCGCTCGTCCAGGGATTCTTGGAGGCCGACAACCGTGGAGGCCTCTTCGTCACGGTGCTCGACACAGCCGCTCTTTTGCAGCGACTGGAGCAACTGAAATATCAGTAGCGAGGAAGATAGCGGCTTAGGGGATGGGGCCAGAGACCTCCGGGGGTTCTGGCGGGGCGACAAAGAGTTTTTCACCGGCGGAGCGGCCACTCAGCCACGCGCTTCCCGCGCTGCCGGTGCGATTTGAGAGTTTCGAGTTTTAGGAGAAGACGACCATGAATGCTGGCGGGACGCCGAGCGGGTTCGGACAGGTGTGGGGGATGGTCTCGTTCCTCTTTCAGCCTTCCATGGCCTTGATGAACAGACTGAAATACGTCTGGAAATTCTTGATCATCGGCGTGCTCGTAGCGGTCCCGCTCGGCTACGTCCTCTTCCTCCAGAACGCCATCTCGCAAGAGCGCATCGAGTTCAACGAGAAGGAGCGAAGCGGCGTTCGCTGGGTCGAGCCGGCGCGCGAGTTCCTCTACCAAATCGAGCGACGGCGCGTGGCCTCGGTCGGCGTGGCGTTGGGCTTGACGGGCTTTAGCGGCGACGTCACGGCGGCCACGGAAGAGGCCAACAAGGCCGTCAAGAAGGTCGACGAGCAGGATGCCGAGGTCGGCGACGAGCTTCGCACCACGAAGAAGTGGAAGCAGGCGAAGACCCTCTGGGAGGGGCTCCAGAAGCAGAAGCTCGCCACGGCCGACGAGGCCGACAAGTACCACGCCGACATCGCCTCTTTGATGATCGACCTGGTACTCAACCAAGCCGGCTCGAACTCCAACCTCGTCCTCGACCAAGAGCTCGAGAGCTACTTCTTGATGGACGCCTACCTCCGCAAGATGCCGTCGCTCGTCGACAGCATCGCGCGCTCGGCGACGCTCGGCATGAGGCCGCAGCCCGACGAGCAGGCCGAAGCGGAACGAAACGTCGAACTCGCCGGTATCTACAAGCAGTTCCTCAATCAAACGACGGAGCTCGACAAGACCAACTTTGCCGGCTTCCGCGAAGCCGCCAAGAAGCGCGGTCAAAACGTCGCGCAGACGTTGAAGCTCGCCGAGAAGTCCCTCGACAAGCTCAACCAGCACGCCGAGATGGTCCGCACCAAGTTCCTCACGGCGAAAGAAAAGCCGAACCAGGACGCGCTCCGCCCCATCGTCACGGCGACGCTTGAGAACGCGCTGCAGACCGTTGAGCTCTGGCGCCGCATCGGTCCCCAGCTCGACGCCCTCATCGAAGACCGCGTCGACGGCTATACCTTCGACCGAAACCTCGCCCTCGGCATCGCCGTCTTCGCGGCCCTCGCGCTCGCGTACTTGTTCGTAGGCTTCTTCCTCTCGGTTCAGCGCTCCATCGCCGTCCTCGGCTCCGCGACGGGCCGCATGATCGCCGGCACCATGGAAGAGCAACTCCGCCTCGACGCGCAAGACGAGCTCGGTCAGATCGGCACGCAATACGGCCAGATCAACGACGCCCTCGTCGAAGCTCGTACGCTCAAGAACCGCGTTGAAGACGAGAACCGCCAGCTCCAAGAGAACATCTTCGACTTGCTGCAGGTCGTCTCGGACGCCGCCGACGGAAACCTCACGGTCCGCGCCCGCGTGACGGAAGGAGCCCTCGGTAACGTGGCCGACGGCTTCAACAACCTCCTCGAGAGCATGCAGAACCTTATCGGTCGCATCCAGCAACAGCTGGAGCGTTCCAACCGCGCCGTCGTCGAGATCTCGAGCCTCGCGAAGGGCATGGCCAACGGCGCCACCAACCAAGCGAAGGACATCCTCACCGCTCGCCAGCTCGTCATGCAGATGAGCGAAGAGAACTCTCGCGTCAGCCAGGACGCCCTCACGGCGGCGACCGCCGCACAGCGCACCGAGGCGTCAGCCATCGAAGGCGCCGAGCGCGTCGAGAACGTCATCTCGACGATGAACGAGCTTCGCGCAAGCGTTCAGGCCGGTGCCAAGCGCATGAAGATTCTCGGCGATCGGTCCCTCGAGATCACGGGCATCGTCGCCACCATCAGCCGCATCAGCGAGAAGACCAACCTCCTCGCGCTGAACGCCGCCATCGAAGCCGCGCTCGCCGGCGAACACGGCCGCGGCTTCCACGTCGTTGCCGAAGAGGTGCGCAAGCTCGCCGAACGAACGGCCGCCGCCACCAAGGAAATCGACAAGCTCGTCAAGGCCATCCACGCCGAGACGAAGGAAACCGCCGAAGCCATCGAGCGGCAGACGCAGGTCGTTGAGCAGGAGTCGCAGCTGGTCGCCGAAGCCGGCGTGTCGCTTGGCAAGATTCGCCAGGTGTCCACCGAGTCGGCCGGCCTCGTCGCTCACATCGCTACCGTCGCGAAGGCGCAGGTCGAGGGCACGCAGACCATGGTGCGCACGATGGAAGAGGTCACCGCCATCGCCCAGCAGACGCAGAAGGGCGCTGACGGAACCGTGGCCACGGTCGGCGAGCTCATCTCGCTCACCGAGCAAATCACGCAGAACATCCGTCAGTTCAAGGTGGCCTGAGGCCGCCCACGGTTTTCGACACTTTTTGCTTCCCGGTTTTTCTCGGCCTGGCCGAGCGTGAGGGGCTGGTATGTCAGGATTCTCAATCGACGATGTCCGCGAGACGTTCACGACGGACATCACGAACTTCCTGGGTCGAATCGAAGAAGCGGCACGAGCGCTTCTCGCCTCCCCGTCGCTCGACCAGACGTCGCTGAAGGACATCAACGGCGCGCCGCTCTTTGAGAAGGTCGGCGACTTCGCGCATGCCGTCAGCGGCACCTCGAGCCTCGTTCAGGCGAACTCGCTGGCCGAGAGCGCCCGGATGCTCGAGCATCTGGCCGGCAAGGGCCTTGAAGAGGTCCGCGCCATCGAGGCTCACGCGAAGGAGGCGCGGCGCATCGCGCAACATTGCGCGGAAGGCGCCACCGAGATGCGCGCCATGCTCGACCTCGAGCTGAAGCACGACAGCGACGAGGCCGAGTGGCTCCTCCTCGCGTTTCGCGACAAGCTCGCCGACGTCGTCGGCGCACCGTTCGCCGAGAAGGTCGAAGGGCCCGCCTACGACGCCGAGGTTCGCGCGAGCCTCGCCGCGTCGGCCCCCGCCTCGACCGTCGACCCGAACGACGTCAGCGCCCCGCCGTCGCAGGCGCCCGTCTTCGACGAAGAGCTTCAGGTCATCTTCCGTGAAGAGGTCCGCGAGTCCGGCGAAGCGCTCGCTCGCCACGTGCAAGCGTTCATCGATGATGCCGACAAAATGGTCGCCGCGGGTCACATCGAGCGCATCCTCCACGGCATCAAGGGTGGCGCTGGCGCCGCCGGCTTCCCTGAGGTTCACAAGCTCTCGGAGCAGCTTCGCCGCAACTTCGAGGGTGTCATCATCGGTTCGACGAGCATCACGCCGGCGTTCATCGAACAGCAGATCCGCGACCTCGAGCGCATGCTCCACATGGCCGGCGCGCCGCGCCTCGGCGTCATGTACGTGGCAGCGCCCGCCGAAGAAGTGACCGACCTCCCGAGCGAAGAGCTCGAGGTCGTCCCGGAGGGCGAGCTCGACACGATGTTCCACGACGAGGCTCGCGACCTGTTGGTGCCGCTGCAGGGCTACCTGCAGAAGTTGCTCGAGAACCCCAAGGACGAGTCGTCGTCGAAGAGCGTCGAGCGCATTTTTCACACCCTCAAGGGGAGCGCCTCGTTTGCCGGTCTCAGCAACGTGAGCGAAGCCGCCTCCGAGCTCCAGGCGCGCATGATGGGGGTCGTCGAGCACACGACGCCCGTGACACACGGGTTCCTCGAGCAAGTTGCCCGCGACACGAACCGAATCTTGCGTCAGGTGAACCTGCCGGAGATCGCCGTCGCCACGAGCCGCGGCGAAGAGTTCTCGTTCGCCGAAGAAGAGCCGGGGCCGCCGCCGTCGCGCGCGACGGGGCCGGAGCCGATTCACGCCGTGCAGCATCGCGAATTCTTGGAGCAAGCCAAAGGGATCCTCTACGGCGTGCAGGAGTGCGTGAGCGCGCTCTCGGTCGATGCCACGGACCTTTCGGCGGCGCGCAAGCTGGAGCGCATGTTTGGCGAGCTCAACGTCCTCGCGCAGAAGAACGACCTCCCGCAATACGCGAGCGCCGCCGCCGATTGCTCGAAGATGATGAAGGACGTCGCCGACGGGCGCCTCGATGCCGGGGAAGACACGCTGGCGGCCTTCGCCCTCGAGTCCAACAGCCTCCTTCGCAAGGTCGACCTCAAGCCCATCACGCTTTCGCCGCCGCCGATGTCAGGTGACAGCCCGAGCGGCGAGGAAGGCGCGGAGTTCTCCTTCGCCGAGGAGTCGCCGAGCGGCGAAGAGTCGGCAGAGATCGACAAGGAGCTTCAGGCGATCTTCCAAGAGGAAGCCCGCGAGCTCGTCGTCGCGCTCCAGGGGCACTTGCAAGCGCTCCTCGCAGACCCGACCAACGTGGCCAGCGCCGACCACGTCGAGCGCATCTATCACACGCTCAAGGGCGCGGCCGCGACGGTCGGCCTGAAGGAAGTCAGCAAGATCGCCGAGAGCCTCCAGAAGCGCATGGAGGAGGTCCTCGAATCGGGCACCGACGTCGACGAGCAATTCCTCAAGAACCTCCTCGGCGACACGCGTCGCTTGCTCAAGCTCGCCAACCTCCCCGAGCTCGACGTCGCGAAGTCCCCGAAGGAGCCCGCGTCGGCCGCTGAGCCGCCGAGCGAAGTCGGTGACGCGAAGAAGTTCTTCATGGAAGAGGCCAAGGAGCTCTGCGAGCGAGCGGGCCAATACTTGGACGAGCTCGCCAAGGCCGCCGACCCTCGCGCGCGCGAAGTTCGCGGTGAGTTGGGCAAGTTGTTCCACCGGCTCAAGGGTTCGGCGCTCGTCGTCGCCGAGGACGCCATCGCGACGGAGGCGGCCCGCCTTCAGTCGCTCGCGAGCGCCGACAAGACCTCGGCCGCCGTTCTGCAGCGCGGCCTCGCTCGCGTGACCCAGCTGCTCCAGTCGGAGCGTGCCGAGGAGCCGTCGTTCTCCAGCGCCGCGGCGAAGAAGCCCGCCAAGGCGCCTCGCGTGAAGGAAGCCGTCGTGCGCGAGCGCGTTCAGCTACCCGCCGAGCCGGACCTCGTCGACGCCTTCAACCAGGAGTGTTCGGAGCTGCTCGATCAGCTCGATCGCGCCATCCTCGCCCTCGAGGAGACGAACCAGCCTAAGGCCGCCATCGAGACCTTGATGCGCCTTACGCACACGCTCAAGGGCGCCGTGAACACCATCGGTCTCGGTCCCACGGGAGCGATCCTGCACCGCGTCGAGACCTTCCTCGAAGGCCTCATCGAGGCGACGATCCTTCCGTCGATGAAGGCCGTCGCGACCTTCCTCTTGGAGGTGCAGCAGGACGTTCGCCGCAACCTCCGGCAGGCCGCCGACGGTTATGTCGAGACCTCCATCGCGCGCGTCGAGTCGCGCATCGGGAACGTCCTCGCCGGCAGCAAGGCGGCCTACGAGCCCGTCAGCCACACCGGTGGTTCCAGCGTCAGCATCATCAACGTCGACACCGGTGGGGGCAGCGGCGACGCCGAGTCGCTCGCGCCGGGCGCGCCAGCCGACGCGGCCGATCGTCGCTTCATCCGCGTTTCAACAGAGCGCCTCGACGCCCTCATGAACCTCGCCGGCGAGCTCGTCGTCAGCCGTTCGCGGCTCATGAGCCGCATCGACGTCTTGAAGCAACTGCAACTCGAGCTCGGACGCAGCCGTCGTCGCCTCATGGATACGGTCGAGTCGTTCCGAGAGGAACACGAGTTCACCTATCGCCGCCCCGGCGAGATGCACGCGGCCTACCAGCAGACGGTCGCCCAACTGGCGAACCGGCCTGCGGAGGGCGCTGCCACAGCGCTCGCGAAGCTCACCTCGGAAGATCAGATGGGCGCCTTCAGCGACGCCGAGCTCGACCGCTACGACGACGTCAACGTCCTCGCGCGAAGCCTCGCGGAGATGAGCAACGACTTCAACGAAATGTACGGCCAGCTCTATCGCGAGCTCTCCGCCTTCGCGGCCGACTCGGAAGCGCACGGCAGCATCGTGACGGGCATCCAGAGCGAGGTCACCCGCGCTCGCATGGTTCCCCTCGAGTTCCTCTTCCAGCGCCTCCGCCTCCCGGTCCGCGACGCCGCGGCCCGCGAAGGCAAAGAGGTTCGCGTCGTCACCTCCGGTGAAGACGTCAACATCGACAAGACCATCGCCGACGCGCTCTTCGGTCCGATGCTGCACCTGGTGCGCAACGCCGTGGTGCACGGCATCGAAGCGCCCAACGCGCGTCAGGCCACCGGCAAGAAGGAGACGGGAACGCTCACCCTCGCCGCACGGCAAGAGTCGGGGCAGATCGTCCTTGAAGTTCGCGACGACGGCAACGGCCTCGACCTCGCCGCGCTGCATGCCAAGGGCGTGCAGATGGGCGTCATTCCCGCCGAGACCTCGGTCAACGACCAAGTCGTCAAGGACCTCGTGTTCGCCGCGGGCCTCAGCACCAAGGCGACCGTTGGTAACGTCGCCGGCCGCGGTGTCGGCGGCAACGTGGTTCGTCGCGCCGTCGACCGTCTCAACGGTTCGATTCGCGTCGACACCATGCCGGGTAAGGGCACCGCGTTCTTGGTCACCTTGCCGCTCACGCTCGCCATCACCAAGGCCCTCTTGGTGTCGAGTCGCGGTCGCTCGTACGCCATCCCGCTCTACTTCGCGCAGCACATCCTCGATGCGGAGGAAGGCGTGATCGTCGAGTCGGCGGGCATTCGTCGCGTGAAGCTCGACGAGACCTACGTCTCGGTGCTCACGATGGACGAGCTCTTCGGCGTCACGGATCGCTCCAGCGCCGAGAAGCGCGGGCCTGTCATCGTGCTTCGCGTCGGTGACCAGCGATTGATGCTCCAGGTCGATGCCGTGATCGGCCAAGAGGAGATCGTCGTAAAGAGCCTCGGCGACCTGCTCACGGGTCACCCGGTGCTCGCCGGCGTCACGATTCGCGGTACCGGCGAGCTCTCGCTCATCCTCGACATCCCCGGCGTCGTCGAAGCCCACGCAGGCCGCGCACTCTCGGGTGGCGGTCCGCGCTTCCAGCCGACGACGACGAGCCTCGAGCGCCCGAAGAAGGCCACCCAGCTTCGGATGCCCGCGGTCCAACGCAAGGTGCGCGTCCTCTTCGTCGACGACTCGCTCTCGGTCCGCAAGATCGCCGAGAAGGAGCTCACGAACCTCGGCACCGATGTCACCACCGCCGTCGACGGTCTCGACGCCATGTCGAAGCTTCGCGAAGGTCACTACGACCTCATCTTCACGGACCTCGAGATGCCGCGCATGCACGGCTACGATCTCATTCGTGAGCTCCGGTTCCTGCCGGCGTACCAAGACCTCCCGATCATCGTCGTGTCGAGCCGCTCGGGGCAGAAGCACCAAGATCAGGCGCGCGCGCTCGGGTGCACCGACTACCTGACCAAGCCCTTCAACGCCCGACAGCTCGAGGGCGCTCTCGAGAAGTACGGACCGAAGAAGAAGCCCGTCGGCGCTCAGGGCGCTGGTGATGACTCGCAGTCGCACTCGCAAGACTCGGGTGACTCGCAATGACGGCGTCGACCTCCAGCGGTGGCGCAAGCCTCTCGACTTGGGGCGGCGCCCAACCCGACGCGGATAAGGCTGAGCTGTGCGTCTTCCTCCAGTGTGGGGACTTTGTCGGCGCGCTGCCCGCCCAGTGGATTGATCGCCTCGTTTTGCCGATCCAAACGCAGACGCTCATCGTTCCGGCCGAGGCTGATGCAGAAGAGCTGTCTCCGGGCCTCCTTGAGGTCGCTGGTCAACGTTACGCGTCGTGGCAGCTCGGCGCGCTGCTGGAGCTGGATATCCCGCAAATCGCCTGGGTTCTCCTCCGTGTACCCCACCTCGGCTCAGAGGTGCCCATGGCTGTCGGCACCGGAGAATGCTTGTTCGTAGCTCCGCTCGGTGCGACGATTCCGCTGCCCCCTGGTGTGTTCCGTATTCGGCCCCAAGCGCTAAGCCACGGCTTCCCGTCCTCCCAGCTCGGCGATCGAGCAGGGCCGGGAACTCAGTCTGCCGTCGGCTTGGTCCTCGACCCCAGTCGTCTTTGGACGACGAGCGAGCTTAGCGCCTCGGCCGCGATTCTCTCCGGAGCACGCCAGAAGGGAAAAGAGAGATAATTGAACGATGACGAGGTCGTCAGCCCCTGACAATTCGCCGGTGCCTGAGGATGGCCCGGCGACCGTCCTCGTCGTGGATCCTGACGGTGTCTCAAGACGTTTCGTCGAAGGCGCCCTTTCGAAGGCGGGAAATTTTGCCGTTGAGACTGTCGAAGACGCCGCCGGCGCCATCGATATCCTCCGCAATCAGCTCGTCGACCTCATCATCACCGAGACCGACCTCCGCGATATGAACGGGGTTCAGCTCGTGCGCCGCTTGGCGCAAGAGAGCCGCCTCCGGAACATCCCTGTCGTCTTCCTCTCCGCCGACAGTCGCGTGACCACGAAGGTGCTCGCACTGCGTGCCGGCGCCGACGACTTCCTCGTCAAGCCCTGCGATCAGGCGGAGCTCGTGGCCCGCGTCGACGCGCAAATTGGGCGCCAGCGGCGCGTCCGCGACGCATGGCGACGCCGCGCCTACAACCTCGCCGGCGACTTCTCCGCCATCGCGTTCCCTGACCTCGTCGTTATCCTCGAGATGGGGCGACGAACCGGCACGCTCGCCGTTGGCACCCGCCGCGCCGTCGGCGAAGTCTTCTTCAACGAAGGCCGCGTCGTTCACGCGGTCTACGGAAATCTCGTGGGCTCCGAGGCGTTCTTCAAGCTCATGGCCGAGGGCCAAGGACAGTTCGAGTTCTTGCCCGGGCCCTGCGAAGTGACCGTCGACTCCTTCACCATCGAGGAGTCCGTCACGGGCCTCATCATGGAGGGCGCTCGCCTCCTCGACACGGAACGTCACTCGCAACAGCTCACCGGCGCTCCCGTGCGCACGACGCATCGACCGCCGCGCCCCTCGCTTGGCGGCGACGCCGAGCTCGTGTCACCGCTCACGCCAACGCGCCTCGTTGCGGCGCAGTTCGAGCTCGGCGTCGGCGATGGCTTCACCCTCGGTGAGCTGCGCCTCTTCACCTACGAAGAGCTCGCCAAGTGGACTCGCGTCGAAGGCGGACGCGACCGACTGCACGTGCTCTTTCTCGCCGATCTTGCCGCCGGTGTCTCCGCGATGCTCTCGATCGCAGCGCCGCCGACGGAGAAGTGGGTCTTGGGGAGCTTGTCCGAGAAGAGCAAGGCCTTCGGCCTCTCCTTCTTCCTGCGTCACGAACGCCTCGTCGACATCGTGCTCGTCGACGTGCGCAACCCCAACGCGTTTCGGGCGCACCTCCACCGCGTCCCTTCGTTCGTGCTCATCGCGCCGCCCGACGGTGACTTCCTCGCCGTGGGCACCAAGGCGCGCGTCGACCTTGAAGGCTGGCTCCGCCACTTCATCCCGCCGTCGACGCTGTGGGTTGGCAATGCGGCGCTCGAGGGCAACGTGAGCGAGCTGTCGGCCATCCAGGACGGCGGCTCCGCCGTGCGCGTGGTGCAAGGGGAGCTTGGCGTCGGCCACGCCGAGCTTCGCAACCTGCTGGTCGACGGCATCAAGCTCTGGGGTCGCGGCGCGAGCGGAGCGAAGACGTGAGTCAGCAAGGCGGAAATGGCGCGGGCGGGGTGCCGCCTGCCAGGCCGGAGGAGCGAGGCATGGATCCGAACATTCAAGGCGGCGCCCGGGCAGCCATCGAACGCGTCTCGCAGCCGCTGGGCACGGAGCAAGAGTCCGGCGGCCAAGACTCGGTGGAGTCGCTCGGCGAGTCCGTCGACGAGTCGCAACGGATCGAGGGGAGCCTGCACGGTCTCTTTCGTTCGGACATTGTCCGCCCGCGTGAGGTGACGCTCGCGGCGCTCCTGCCCATCGACCCTGTCCTGCCGACCGATGCCTTCGTGCTGCCCGCGTCGACCTACTCGCCGGCGGAGGTGCTCACGGCAGCGCCGCCGGTTACGCCGGAGATGCGGCCCAAGAGCATCGCATCGCTGGCGCGTCGAAAGAAGAAGGCAACCGACAAGACGCGCCCCCGGACCGCGGTCGCGCCCGTCGAGACGGACCTCCCCGGCGTCGGCGCGATCATCGACAAGTACCGCATCGAAGAGCTCCTCGGGACCGGGGGCTTCGCCGCAGTCTTCCGCGCGACCCACCTGCTCTTGCACATGCCTGTGGCCTTGAAGCTTCTTCGCTCGAAGGTCGTGCGAAAGAACCCCGAGCTGGCCGACCGCCTCTGCGAAGAGGCTCGCTTCGCGGCGAAGATCAATCACCCCAACGTCGTTCGCGTCTTCGATGTCACGCACACGAAGAACATCACCTACGTCGTCATGGAATACATCGAGGGCCGAACGCTCTCGAAGGCGATCTCCAGCGACGGTCCGCTGCCTCCCGCAGCGCTCCTGCGCGTCGCGCTCGACGTGGCCGTGGGGCTCAAGGCGGGCCTGGCGCAAGGCCTCATCCACCGGGACATCAAGCCCGCGAACATCATGCTCGCCAAAGACGGCATGACCAAGATCGTCGACCTCGGTCTCGCCACTCCGACGACGATCGATCCGAGCTCCCTCGATCGCGTGCGCCGCACCGTCGTCGGCACGCGCGGCTACATGGCGCCGGAAGCCGTCTCCCAGCCTGACAAGGTCGACTTCCGGGTCGACGTCTACGCGTTGGGCGTCACGATGCTGCACGGCGCCACCGGCAAGCCTCCCTTCTCGACGGAGCGCGACCGCACCACGGGCCGCAAGGCGCGCTACGAGCCGGTCACCATTCCCGACACGATCCCGGGCTACGCGCACGAGTTCGTCGACGTCGTGCGCTGGATGCTCGACCAAGAGGCCGGCAAGCGCCCCGCGACCTACGATCTCCTGATCGACCGACTCCGCAGTCTCCAGGCGAAGCTCGGCAGTTAAGGCGAAACGCGCCTCGCGCGGGCGCCGCCGGCCGGAGGCGGATTCCAAACGGCAATCTAAGTCGCGGGCGTCTCGTCCCAGAGGACGAAGCGGTTTCGCCCCGCGTGTTTGGCTTGATAGAGCGCGTCGTCGGCGCGGCCCACCAGCGCGACGCCTTCTACGCGCTCTCGGCCGTCGTAGAGCGCAGCGCCCACGCTCACCGTGATCGCGACCGGCACGTGGTCCGCCGCCGTGATCCTCACGGCCGCGGCCGCCGTCGTCAGCCGATCGCATAAGGAGGTGAGGCCCGCCGTCGTCTGCTCCCGCGTGAGGATGACGATCTCCTCGCCACCGTAGCGAAAGAGCTCGTCTTCGCTCCGCGTGGCGTTGCGAAAGGCGGCCGACACTTCTGCGAGGACCTTGTCGCCGATGGCGTGGCCGAAGCGATCGTTGATGCTCTTGAAGTGATCGAGGTCGGCCATCAGGACGCCGTAGGCGCGGCCGTGACGAAGCGCGAGCGAGTGGGCTCGCGCGAGCGCTTCATCGAAGCTTCGGCGGTTGCCGAGTTGCGTGAGCGCGTCGGTCGCCGCGATGCGCGCCAGTTGTTGATTGAGGCGTTCGAGCTCGCGGTGCTTCTCCACCAAGTCATCCTGCAAGAGCAGGATGCGCTGACCGACCGCCATCCGCGCTTGCAGTTCGAGCGGATTGAAGGGCTTGGAGATGAAATCGTCGGCGCCGGCGCTCAGCCCTTGCACGATGTGATCGGCGTCTTTGTAGTTCGTCAAAAGAAGCACGTAGACGTAGGTCGAGCCGAGCTGCGTACGAATCCGTTTGCAGAGTCCTGCGCCGTCGAGGCGAGGCATCTCCCAGTCGGTGATGACGAGGCGAGTCTCTCGCTTCTTCACCTCCTCCCAAGCGTCTTCGCCGTCGGCGCACGTCGTCACCTCGTAGCCCCACTTCCGCAGCGTGCCGCTGAGCAGGAGGCGTGTGGTGACGTCGTCCTCGACGACAAGCACCTTCATGGACTCGCCACCCAGGTGCGAAGCTCTCGTTCAAGAGCGGTCCAGTCGCGGTGTGCGCGATCGAGCAGCGGGTCGATGGCGTCCTCACGCTTGTCGCGGGCCGCGTGTGAGAGATCGCGAAGGCCAGCGGCCATGGAGCTGGCGCCGAGGTTCGCCACGGCGCCCTGGAGGCCGTGGGCGAGGCGCTGCACGGTCTGCAGGTCGTGCGCGCCGTAGGCGTCGCGCAGCGTGCGAAGCTGTAGCGGCGCATCTTCGAGGAGAATGCCAATGGCCTCCTTCAAGAGGTCAGCGTCGCCGGCGGCGCGCGTCAACGCTTCGTGGAGAATGAACGCGGGCTTGCTGTAGTCCACGACCTCCGGCGCTGGCGCTGGCGCGGGCGCGGGCGGCGTTTGGGGAGGGGGAGGGGGTGTGTCGGCGATCTTGTAGTCGTGAAGCGTCGACTCGACGGTCGGCTCGGGCGCTGCGGGCCGCGGCGCTTGCGGTCGGGCCGGAGCCGGCGGCGCCGGCGGTCTGGGGGCCGCAAACCTTGGGCGGCTCGGCCTTGCGCGCCGCCGCCGGTAGCGGCGGCGGACCGAGCCTCGGCGCGCTGGGCACCGGAGGTGGTGGCGGCCCGGGGCGCGGCGGCTGCGGCTTCGAGGAGCGAGGCTCGTCGTGGGAGGTCCGTACAACCGGGGGCAGCGACTGCGAGGACGCTGGCGCGGGAGGCACGGGTTGGGGAGCGCTGCGTGGCGACACGTGCGGCGGCGCCGGAGTCGCCGGACGCGGGGCCGCCGATGCGCTCACGGGGGAGGTGCGCGGCTGCACCGACGGCGGTGCCTGATGCCCCAAGGAGGGCGCTGACGGCGGCGGCGCCGGCGTGAAGCTCGCCGGCCGGAGTGACGGGAGGCGCGGGGGCGGCAGGCCCTTGATCGCTGGCACGCCGCCATGACTCTTCGTCGGCACCGAGGCTGGCGTGGCGGACTCGGGTCCGTCCGCCAGCGACTCGCCGCGTCCCTTGCCCCACCGCTCAAGGGCCCCGGCGAGCTCCTCGGACCGAATGGGCTTGGTGAGGTAGTCGTCGCAGCCGGCGTCGAGGCAACGCTCGCGGTCGCCCTTCAGCGCCTCTGCGGTCATGGCGATGATGGGAATATGATCGCCCGTCGTCTTCTCCAGGGCACGGATGGCGCCGGTAGCCTCGAGGCCGTCCATCTCGGGCATCTGCACGTCCATCAAGATGACGTCGAAGCTCTGGGCCTTCATCATCTCGACGGCCTCGCGACCGTTGACGGCGACCGTTAGCCGGTGGCCCATCTTCTCGAGGAGCAGCGTCGCGAACTTGCGGTTGACGGCGTTGTCTTCGGCCAAGAGGAGCCGCAGCGATCGGGTGAGCCGCGGTGGCGTCGACGGCTTCGGGGCCGCCGCCGCGGCCGGCAAGCTCGGGGGCTGAGACGAGGTCGAGGGCGCTGCCGTGGGGTGCGCCCGCGGCGCTGTTCGTACGTTCGCGTCGAGCGCGAGGAGGATCGCGTCGAGCAGGTCCGAGTGTTTCACCGGCTTTCGCAGCGACGAAGCGATGCCGAGCTCGCGCCACTTCGAGGCGTCACCGCGCATGCCTGACTGGTTGAGGAGGATGAGCGATGTGCGCGCGTGGGCTGGCCGAATCCGGATCTGCTCGGTGAGCTCGATGCCTGACATGCCCGGCATGTCGCTGTCGATGAGCACAATCTCGAAGGGCTCGCCCTCCGACAACGCACGCTCCATGTGCGTGAGCGCCGTGGCGCCGTCTTCGACGACAAAGACGCGCGACGCAAACTGCGTCAACATGTCCTGGAGGATGGTGCGTTGCGTGGCGCTGTCGTCGACGACGAGGACGCGCGTGCCGCGGACCCGCTCCGCGAGGGATGGCGCATCACCGACGCCGGTGTTGGCCTGGAGGCCAAAGTGCGCCGTGAAGTGGAAGGTGCTCGCCTTGGTGGGCGTGCTCTCGACCCAGATGCGGCCCTGCATCATCTCGACGAGCTTCGCCGAAATGGCGAGACCGAGGCCTGTTCCGCCGTAGCGCCGCGTCGTGGTTCCGTCGGCCTGTTCGAAGGGCTGGAAGATGACCTTCTGCTTCATCGGGTCGATGCCGATGCCGGTATCGCGTACGGCAAAATGGAGGAGCACCGAATCTTGACGCTGCTCCTCGACGACGACCGAGACAACGACTTCGCCCTTGTCGGTGAACTTGATGGCGTTGCCGATGAGGTTGACGATGATCTGCCGGAGGCGCCCCGGATCGCCGATGAGGCCGTCGGGGACGTTGGGGGCCACGTGGGCGCCGAGCTCGAGGCCCTTCGTCGAAGCCTGGATCGCCAGCGCGTTCATGACATCGCCGAGGGCGTAGCGCAGGCGATAGTCGATGGGATCGAGCTCGAGCTTGCCCGCCTCGATCTTCGAGAAATCGAGGATGTCGTTGAGCAGGTAGAGCAAGGACTCAGCCGACGTCATGACCGAGCTCAGAAGGTCTCGCTGTTCGTCCGAGAGGTCGGTCTTCAAGACGAGTTCTGTCATGCCGATGATGCTGTTCATCGGCGTGCGGATCTCGTGGCTCATGACGGCGAGGAAGACGCTCTTGGCCCGGTTGGCGGCCTGCTCGCGCGCGGTCTCGATGTCCTTCTTGTGCAGCTCCTCGCGAATCGCGCGGTTCTCGTCTTCGAAGTGACGACGCCGCACCTGCGCGCGCACGCGACCGCGAAGGACCTCCGCGTCGCTGGACTTCGCGATGTAGTCGTCGGCGCCCGCGTTCAGGCCCTCGATGATGGCTTCCCGCTTCTCCGTCGCCGTCAGCATGACGACGGGGACGTTTCGCCACTCGGGTGTCTGCTTGATGATCTTGCAGGTCTCGAGACCACCGAGCCCGGGCATCATGCGGTCGAGCAAGACGCAATCGACGAGCTCGCGGCCCAGGCGCTCGAGCGCGTCCTCGCCGGACGACGCCATGAGCACGTCGTAACCTTCCGCCGTGAGGAGCTTCTTCAGCGAGTACCGGTACGTCGCGCTGTCGTCGACGCACAGGATCCGCGCGGCCTTGTTGGCGCCCTTGGCCGGTCGCTCCGATGCGACTTGCTGCTGCGCGCGCACCGACGAAGGGCCCGCGGCCGAGGCCGGCGGCATCGAGGGTACCGGTGCGGGCGCGGGACTTCGCGCCAAGGGCGGCAGACTGGGGCGGGCTTGCGGCGCTGTCGTGCCGCGCTTCGGGACGATAACCGGCTGCGCCGGTCTCGGTCGCAGCAAGCGCTCAGCGGCCTCGACGACGTCACCACTCGAGAGCGAAGGCTCGAGAAATGCGATCGGCGACAGCGATACGCCGACGGAGCTGCCCTTGAGCTCGTCCTCGCGGCAGAGCGCGATGATGGGCAGCTTCGCCGTTCCCGGCATCGCGCGCACGAGGCGCAACAAGAGCGCGCTGTAGCCGTCGGGGAGCTCGTGCTCCATCACGAGGACATCGAAGCGATTCTCGGAGACGGCTTCGCACCCGGCGCCGACGGTGCCGCAGCTCGTGACCACGAAGCCCGCGGTCTCGAAGGCGAGCGTAAGGTCCATCGCGTGGGTCACGTTGCCCACCACGATCAAGACCTTCTCGCGTCGTTCCGGACGAGCTCCGATGCCGCGTGCCATCGCCCCTAGGTTCTTCCTCTTCGCCGCCGGCGAACGGTTGTCGCGGCGCCCACTGCCGCAGAACCCGTAGCGTATGGAAATCTGGGACCCCGCGTCCACGAACTGACGTACCCGGGGCTGACGATCCGTTCAGGCCAGCGAGCCGGGGGGGGGCGAGCGGCTAAACCGGCTCGCGACCCTTGGTGGCGTCGTCGTCGGCCACGGCTGCGAGGCCTGCGAGATCCGCGAGGCACACCGGATGGAACGGCGGCCTCGGCGTGATGGGCAGGCCAGCGGAGCCACCGCGCGCTGCGAGGAGCCCAGCGCACAGAGCGACGCAGGACTTGCCCTGGCACCAGCCGGTCCCGAAACCCGTGTAGCGCTTGAGGGACTCGAGATCGTCGTGGCCGCGCGCGATGGCCTCTTCGAGCTCGTGAAGCGTCACGTCCTCGCAGCGACAAACCAGCGTTTTTCCCACGGCTCAGCCTCCGCGGTACTCGCACCGCGCGTCGCACGTCTCGAAGACGGTGACCTGGGCGAGCGACGGCAGACTCGGCAAGAGCTTGTCCCAAATCCACTTGGCGAGGTTCTCGCTCGTCGGGTTCTCCAGGCCGGGAACGTCGTTCAAGTAGTTGTGGTCGAGCACGTCGTGGAGCGGGCTCCAGAGCTTGTAGAGCTCGCCAAAGTCGAGAAACCAGCCGGTCTCCGGGTTCACGGGGCCGTCGACCGACAGCTCAACTTTGAAGGAATGGCCATGAAGCCGCATGCACTTGTGCCCCGGCGGAACCTTGGGGAGGTAGTGGGCGGATTCGAAGCGGAACTCGTGGACGAGCCTGACGTTCATCGATTGAGCGGCCACAGTTGCACAAAAAGCGAGGCTCCGGTAATAGTTCGCCCCCGCTTTTTAGGGCCCCGTCCGGGGCCGCTCGAGTAACCTCCACGCACCGCGCTCCTCGGAGCCGCAATCAGAAGGACGCGCCATGTTCCTCATGCTCTCGAAGAAGCCCCGGAAGACGAACCGCTCCAAGACCAAGCGCTTCCGCGCCAAGGAGAAGGCGAAGAACAAGGCTCGCCGTGCGCGCCTGTTCGCCTGGAAGAGCTAGAGCGCTCCAGTCCGCGCTCCTCGCGCGACGTCGAGGGCCGAGCAGACAAACGAAAAGAGCCGGTCCCTCGCGGAGCCGGCTCTTCGTCGTTTTGGCTTCGAAGCCCTATCGCAAGCAGCCTCAGCCGCCGCCGCCCTTTTTGAGCTCCGTGAGGACGAGCTTCGCGATGGCCTTGAGCGTGTCGAAGACGCCTACGCCGGTGCGCGCAACGGCCTCGAAGTCGGGCACGTTGGTCGTGTTCAGCATCTGGCGGAGCTCTTCGACGGTCACGGCGTTCGGGAGGTCGCGCTTGTTGTACTGCACGCAGTACGGAATCTTGTCGAGCGAGTAGCCCTGCTCCGCGAGGTTCGTGCGCAAGTTCTCGACCGACTCGAGGTTTGCCTCGGTGCGCTCGACTTGGGAGTCGGCGACGAAGACGACGCCGTCGACGCCCTTCAGGATCAGCTTCCGCGAGGCGTCGTAGAAGACTTGCCCGGGCACCGTGTAGAGGTGAAAGCGCGTCTTGAACCCGCGGATTTCACCGAGCGACAGCGGCAGGAAGTCGAAGAACAGCGTTCGCTCCGTTTCCGTCGCGAGGCTGATCATCTTCCCCTTCGCATCCGGATTGGTGCGTTCGTAGATGTACTGGAGATTGGTGGTCTTTCCGCAAAGACCGGGCCCGTAGTAGACCAACTTGCAGTTGATCTCCCTGGCCATGTAGTTGATGAAACTCATTCCATTCGTTCCCCAGTCTAACCGGCTCCCGCCTGGACCTCCAAAAAGCTTGCCCAGCGCACCGGCCCACTAAGCCTCCTCGCTTTCGCGGTGGAGGCCGAACCGGCGGGCTTGGATCAGTCGCTGAAGAGGTTGTCGATGTCCTCGTCGCTGATCTCCGCGAAGGGAGAATCGGCGGGTTCTTGGGCCTTCTTGAGCAGCTCCTCGAAGATTCGGTTGAGCTCCTCGCTGGACTTCTTCACGCGGAGCCGGACCAGGCCCAAGCTCGAGCGGGAGTCGAAGATGACGACGAGGATGACCCGGTTGCCGACGAGCTGGATGTGGATGTTGGCCTTCTCGCCCTCGTGGAACTGGGTGGCGAACTCGTTCTCCTTCAGGAGCTTCGCCATGCCTCCCGTTGCCGCCACGTTGCCTGCCGTCAGTGACGCGAGGCTCGTGGTGTCCACGTGATCGATGTCACCGCCAGCAGCGATGAGTTGCCCATTCTTGTCGACGATGAAGACGACCTTGGCGTTCGCGTCGCGAACCAGTCGGTCGACGACCGCCTGGATCTGATTGAACTCCTCCTCGTACATCACCATCTGGGGGTTGACCATCTTCGAGCCTCCGCCGCGCGGTCTCCTCGCCCCGCCGGCCTATCCTCGCGCGACTCCCGCCGCCGAGTGTTCGTTTCAAACGTCTCGTCGTGCGTGGCCCGCTCTCCACGTGAGGGGAGGAGACGAGCGACTTGGTCCGACGGGAGCCTCGTTTCTATCTGAGGACCACAAGCTGCACAAGCATTGGTTCGAGCCGAAGAGCGCTCCACGACGCCTACGGTCGAATTGTCGGCAACGAGGGTGGCGACCGAAGGAGGAAGAAGGCGGCGGGGTCTGCGGCTCGCGCCGGCCGCCGGAAGCGCCGCGGCTCGAAGCAAGATCGCGCGTGCCCACCGGCGAGGCCTGTCGTACTTTGGCGCACCCCGCGATGGTACCGAAGACAGGCCCGTCCGCCCGGTGCTCGTTCCTTCTTCCGGTGCTCCTCTTCGTCGGCGTCGGGTGCTGCTGCGACGGCGCGCCTTCGCGTCGGCAGCCTTCGGTCGCAGTGCCCCTTCCAGCCGTCGCCGCCGAGGTCATTGCCAAGGTGCGGTGCCAGGCCGACGGCGCCTTCCCGCGAGAGCTGCCCATCGCCGAAGCCTCGGGCGCGGCGCTGCTGCCTGCAGGTGCTCGGGACGCCGAGGTGCTCTTCGTCGTCTCCGATTCGGGCAATGACGGAGCTCTGCTGCGTGTGCCGCTCTCGGGAGTCGCCGACGAGCGGAAGCTCGAGGCGGGCAAGCTGCCCCTCGGGGACCTTCGAAGCGACGACGTTGAAGGCGTGGCTGCGCGTGGCGGCGCGCTCTACACGCTCACGTCGTCCGGCGTCGTACGCCGCTTCGCCTTCCACGGCGAGGCGCTCGTGGCGACGGGGGCTCCGTACGTGATCGGACCACCGCCCCACTCGTGCCCGCGACTCAACGACGCGAACTGCGGCAAGAATTGGGAAGGCCTCTGCCTCCGCGCCGAGTCCATCACCGCGCGTTGCGCCGGCTACGCGGCGAGCAAGACAGACGGTGCGCTCCACTGCGTCGTCGAGGAAGGTGGCCACCTGCGCATCGATCCGCTGAAGCCGGCGCTCGCCCTCGCGCTTCCCGACAAGGCGCTCTCGGACTGCGCCTTCGGCGCCGCTGGCGGAGCGGCCGAGCGGACCCTCGTCGTCACGACGAACGTCCACGGAGGTTCGAAGAGCTACGTCGTCGACGAGGCGAGCGGCGAGCTCGCTCGCATCGACGTCCCCGGTCACGTGACGAACGAGGCCATCGCCATCGACCGAGGCGGCGCCCTCTACCAGCTGATGGACGACAACCACGCGCCCAGCGCAGCGTCGCGCCATGTGTGCACCGGCTGGTGAAGCTACCGCGCACTTTTCGCGCAGTTTGCGGCAAAAGATTCATCGCGGGCGGCGTGAGCGCGCCCACGCCACGCCGCCTGAACGGTCTACCATGGCTTGATGTTCAACTCAGCCAACCTCGAGCACTCCGTCGACAAGGCGACCTTTGAAAAGGAAGCGCCCAAGCTCCGCGCGGCGCTCCTCCAAGCTCAATACGATCTCGCCGATGCAGCACGCTTCCCTCTGCTCATCGTCATCGGCGGCGTCGAAGGCGCCGGCAAGAGCGAGACGGTGAACTTGCTCAACGAGTGGATGGATCCGCGGCTGCTCTCGACGACGGCCTTCTCCGAGCCTTCCGACGAAGAGGCGGAGCGTCCCGTCATGTGGCGCTATTGGCGCACGTTGCCACCGAAGGGACGCGTGGGCATCCACTTCGGAGCGTGGCACTCGGCGCCCATCGTCGATCGCGTCATGGGACGCATCGGCCGCGCCGACATCGACCAGCGCATCGCTGAGATCCTCCGCTTCGAGCGCATGCTCAGCGACGAAGGCACGCTGCTTCTCAAGTTTTGGTTTCATCTGACCAAGGAGCAGCAACGAAAACGCCTGACGACGCTCGCGAAAGATCCCGAGACGCGCTGGCGCGTCACGGAGACCGACTGGAAGTACTTCCGTCGCTACGATCGCTTCGCGCGTGTCGCCGAGAACTTCACGCGGCACACGAGCACCGGCGAGTGCCCGTGGATCGTGGTCGCGGGCGCCGACGCCCGTTACCGCTCGCTCATGGTCGGCAAGACGTTGCTCGCCGCGCTTCGCGAGCGCCTCGACGAGAAGCCCGTCAAGCGCCTCCCCGACCGCAACCCTCCGCTGGTGCCGCCGGTCGATCACCTGAACGTCATTCGCGCCCTCGACCTCACGCGAGCCGTTTCCAAGAAGAAGTACGAAAACGAGCTCTCCCAGTGGCAAGGCAAGCTCGCGCTCTTGACGCGTCACAAGCGCTTCAAGGAGACGAGCGTCGTCCTCGTCTTCGAAGGCAACGACGCAGCCGGGAAAGGCGGGGCCATTCGTCGCGTCACGGGCGCCCTCGACGCGCGCCTCTACTCGACGGTGCCGGTGGCGGCGCCCACAGAGGAAGAGCGGGCGCAGCCCTACTTGTGGCGCTTCTGGCGTCACATGCCGCGCCGGCGGCGTTTCGTGATCTTCGACCGCTCTTGGTACGGCCGCGTCCTTGTGGAGCGCGTCGAAGGCTTCTGCGCCGAAGCCGATTGGATGCGAGCCTATTCGGAGATCAACGATTTCGAGTCAGATCTTGTGCGCCACGGCATGGTGGTCGCCAAATTTTGGCTCGCCATCGGCAAGGACGAACAACAGAGGCGCTTCAAGGCCCGCGAACGCACGGCCTTCAAGCGGCACAAGATTACCGCGGAGGATTGGCGCAACCGCAAGCGCTGGGACGACTACGAGGTCGCCGTCTGCGACATGATCGATCGAACGAGCACGGCTTCGTCGCCCTGGACCGTGGTGGAGGCGAACGACAAGTACTTCGCCCGAATCAAGATCTTGAAGACCATCGTTCAGGCGCTCGAGCAACGCCTCGAGGGGTAGACGGGCACCGCGACCTCGATCACCGACGGGGCGCCCGGCGGCCCGCTCACTCCACGCGGAATTGAGCGCCGACGCCGACGCCCCAGTTCTCGGTCGTTTTGTCGACGGCGGGCAAGAGGAAGCCCGCCTTGAGGTCGATGGCGCTCGTCACCTGGTAGCCCACGCCGAGGCCCGCCTGCACGTCGGTGCCGCCGCCGGGGCTCGAGATTAAGAGGCCGGTGCGAGGCCCCACCCAGAACTTGCTCGTCGGTTGGATCCAAAGCTCGGCCGGCAAGAGGACGCCGGTGCGCACTTGGTTCGCGAAGACGACGCGCGCGAAGACGCCCGAGTCGAGGCGCAGGATGGAGCCGACGTGGAGGGCGATGGGCGCGCCGCCTCGAAGTGACGGACGGGTGGTCCCCTCGCCGAGCGCTTGCGGCGGGCTGTCGCCGACCGACAAGCCCCCGCGCAGTTCGAGGGAGAACTCAAAGGCGGAGAGGTCGACGACCTGGCTCTTCAGGCGGACCTCCGGCGTGAAGGTCGCGTTGCCGTCGGCGCCGAACGTGCGGTAGTCGGCGAGCTTCGCGTAGTTGTCGGCGGAGGAAAATTTCCCATCGGTGCCGAAGCGCATGCCGAGCGACACGCCGAGCTCGAGGTGTTGCTTCAGGCCGATGCCGATGTCGAAGTTGCCGCCGGCTCCGGTGCCGCTCGTGCCAGGGCCCAAGTCGAAACGCGCGACGCCGAGGGCCGCGTCGACGTCGACCTCCTTGGCGGGAACGGTCTGCCGCCGTTCGACCAACGGCGGCGCCGCGGACGCAAGCCCTGCGGACAGCGAGAGGGCAGACGCGGCGGCGAGGCTCGGGATGATTCGCACGGTGGCTATTTCTCGCATGGAAGTTCGCATCCGTCACGCTTCGGCAAGACGGGGAGCGCGCCGGCGCGCACCAAGAGGCGCTTCGAGAGAGACCACCTGAGCGCCGCCTTCTCGTCGGCAGCGGCCTTCGGGCAGAGCAGCAGCGTCGCGAAGGTGTAGCGATCCATGCCGCGTTCGACGAAGCCTACGAGCCAAAGGACGGCGCGGTCGCCCTCGGTGGACCAGCCGGTCTTTGCGCGAATGCTCGCCGGACCGTCGGGCGTCGGCCACTCTTCGGAGACGAGGAGCTTCACCGTCAAGGCCGCGTGCTCGTCCTTGACGGGAAGCTCGCGGGCGTGGAGGCGGCGTAGGAACTCGACCTGTTCGCGCGGCGAGATGTGAAGGGTGTCATCGAGCCAGAACGTATCGACGGCGCCGCCCATGTTCTTGTCGCCGTAGTCAAAGGCGTTGAGCCAGTGCCTCATGCGCGCCGCGCCGACGCGCCGAGCCACCTCTTGATAGAACCACACGACCGAGTGCCGGATGGCGCTTCTGAGATCGTGGTTTCCGTTCCACGCGGCGATGGCGTGCTCGCGGCCGTCCCAGGGCAGCGAAAAGTGTTCGCCGGCAATGACGCCGGTCTCGAGGCCGATGAGCGTGCTGGCGATCTTGAAGGTCGACGCGGGCACGTGCCTCGTTGCGGCCTCCTCGCCGTTGACGACCGTGCGCACGGCGCGACGTTCGTCGAGCACGACGAACGCACCTTCGACACCGGCCTCCGCGAAGAGCGCGCGCGCCCCTTCGTCGGTTCGTTCCTGTGCCCAAGACTCGCCCCGGTGCGGCGGCGGCGTTCGCCCGAGGGCCACGCAACCGGTCGCGACCGTCAGAGCGCCAAAGAGAACGAGCCGTGCGGCGGTGCGGCGGCGCATCTACTTGCGCCGATAGAGGCTGATGATGGGGACCCCGTCGTGGGCGAGGATGTAGACCGGGCTCACGGTCTCGTACGCTGCCCAGATCGAGTAGTCGACCTCGTTCATGTGGAGCTCATGGTGAACGATCGAGAAGAGCGCCTCGGTGGGGCTGCCAACGCCGCGCAGATCGGGCCTCAGGCGCTTCTCGGCGAGGAGGCGCTCCCAGGATTGCCACGCCGTGTCGTGGATGAAGATGGCGGCGTGTTTCGGCGCGTTGGCTTGGAGCCACGGCCCCAAGCTCTCCGTCGTGTAGCCCCAAAACTGGCGATTGAGGCCCAGGTCAGCCCCGCCCGCCGTGCCACCGACGAGGGGCACGTACGTCGACAGGCCGAAGGGATGCGAGTGGCGCGTGATGAAGAATGGACCCGAGATGGCCGCGAGGGCGAGCGCCCACGGCGCGACCTTGGCGTGGGGCTCCCACCGAGGCCTCTCGGCCATGAGCTGGCGGACGGCGCCACAAGCGAGGGCGAAGCCCCGGCCCGCGAAGAGCGCGAGGAATGGGTAGGCCGGCATCCAGTGCTTGGTGCCGCCGAAGATCGGGGTCTTGGGCAGGAAGAACACGGCGAGCGGCGCGGAGAACGCGAGCGCGAGCAGGAGGTCGGCGGCCGCGTCGTGCGGTCCCGCGTCCTTGCGGCCTTCCTTCGACGCAAAGAAGGCCTTGAGCGCGGTGATGCTGTCTCTCGTGCGGTCGGCGGCGCCCAAGAGGAAGAGGAGGATCGTGACGGTGGGCACCGACGCCAAGATGAGCAGCGGCGCGTAGAGCGGCGGCGACGGCGGTCCGAAGTAGTTCCGGCCCAAAAACTCGATGTTGTAATACTCGTGGTTGACGTGGAAGTTCACGTACTCGGTGACGCGCGCCTCCGTGTCGAACCAGATCCACGGCCAGAGCGCGCGAAAGACCAGCGGCCCCACGGTGGCCATCGCGATGAGGTTCCAGGGCACCTTCGCGGCGGGCTTTGGGCCGCCCATAAAGCCGCGCGCGTAGGTGAAGAGCACGTGCGGCACGAAGACCGCCGGCAAGATCCATGCGTTGTGCTTCGTCTCGAGGGTGAGCCCGTAGACGACGCCGGCGGCGATGGCCCAGGCGAACGTTCCCGTCTGGCTGCTCCGATAGAACACGTAGACGGAGAGCAGCCACATCGTGACGATGGGCACGTCGAAACACGCGAGGTGCGCGTTGTAGAAGAGGTGGGGCATCAGCGCCAAGAGCGCCGCCGCGACGGCACCGGCGGGCCGTGAGAACAGCCGCGCGCCGAAGATGTAGGTGATCCACAAAGCGAAGCCCGCCATGGCCATGCCCGGGAAGCGAAAGGCCGTGCTCGCGTCGGCGAAGATCGCGTGCTTCTTGTGGAGGAACATCCACGAGAGCGCGAAGAGGCTCTTCATGAGCGACGGGTGTTCGTGGTTCGCCGACCAATACCGATCGACGACGCCCTGCTCCATGGCGCTCTTGCCGTTCTTGAAGAGCTCCTCGAACCAGCCCGCGTAACTCGACGCCGAGTAGAAGTAGAACCCCTCGTCACGCGCAAACCCGAGACCCCGCGCCGTCGACAAGAGCCACGCCACGAGCACGACGGCGAAAGTCGCCCCGATGACGTGATCGCGCCAACCGATGGCGGGCGGGAGAACCCACCACGAGGAGGCGGAGGTCGAGGTCGAGGTCGAGGTCGAGGTCGAGGTCGAGGTCGAGGTCGAGGTCGAGGTCGCGGTGACTGGGGCTTCTTCGGAGCCCGAGGTCGCAGCCTCGGGTGCGGCGCCCTCCGTCTGTTCGCTCTTCGGCTCGTCCACAGACGCCGCGTCTTTCGGATCGTCGCTCATCGCGTGATCCCTTCAAAGCAGTACATCCGTCGGTTGCCGTTCGGCGCGCTCACTTCGGCGGTCAGATCGCCCTCTTGACCTTTCAGCTCGCTGGTCGGCAGATCGAAGCCCTTCCAGCCTTCTCCGTCACGGTGGATGAGCTTGCCGACGTGGCGCTCTCCGGCCTTGAAGTTGAGCGTGACGGGAGCGCCGTCGGGCGTGTGCTCCGCCTCGACGTAGAGCCCGTGGTGGCCGTGGAGCACGTCGCCGAACTTCACGTTCTTGAAGGTGATGACGACTTCGGCTCGGCCGCCCGGCGGTGGCGCGTAGAGGCAGCGCCTCGCGTCATAGTTGGGGTCCGCCACGATCGAGATGCCGACGATGCCGCCGGCGCACGCGAAGCGCTCGCGAGGCGTGGCGGGGCCGGCGCCGAGCCCTCCGGCGCTGGCGGGGCCGGGCGACCAGGGACACGGCACCTCGCCGCGCGCATCGCGACGGACCACCGTCATGAGCTCCGGAGAGACGTGCGTCAGAAGGTCATCGAGCATCGGGACATACGCTGGGTTTTCGAGCGTGCGAACCGTGACGGCGCCCGAGCGCGCTTCGGCGGCCACCTTCCACCCCGCGAGCTCGCGATCGCGCCCGCCACGGATCGACACTTCGAAGGCGCGCGCATAGCGCGTCGTGTCGGCGCGGCCCATGCGCTCCATGGTCGCCAGCTCGTCACCGAAGACCTGGCGACCGATGGGGCTCGTCCAGCGCGGCGCGAACGCGAGGAGGTCCTCCTTCTTGAGCGACCCCTTAACGATCTCCCGCGCGCCTTCCCAGTCTGACGTTGGGACGACCGAATGCGTTTGGATGAGGTGCGCGCCGAGCTCGACGAGGCCGGCAAGCGGGAGGAGGGCGAGGACCCATATCTTGGGCGAGACCATGCGAATTTGCGCGGGAGCTTATCGCAGAACCGCCCGCCGCGGGCTGCCCCAGCTTCTCACGCCTTCTAGCCCGACCGTCGCTCAATAGTTGGGCGCGCCGTTGGGCTTTTTCGCAAAGAACGTCATCGAGGCGCGCCGCAACGCCTCGCACGCCGCCGCCTTCGGCTCGTTGGCTCCTTCGAGCGGGAGGCAGTGCCAGTCGGCGTCCCACGCTTGCGCCCCCAAGAGCGCGCTCTCCCCGAGGACGCCCCACGTGTGAAGCGGACAGGGAAACATCGTCGTGCAGTTCGTGATCGGCACCGGCGCGAAGGGCGCCGGCGCATCGAGGAGCGAACGCCCCGGCAGCCGGCGCGTAAATTCACGAAGCCCAAAGCTCTGCCACGTGCCGTAGACGTCGAGGACCGTTGGCAAGAGATCCAGGTGCGTCGCCGTGCGGTCGCGCCGCGCCGCAAGGTGCCCGAGCGCGGTGCCGGAGAGAGCGCCGTTGCGCGACGCGATCCACGCGGGGACGTGGAGCTGCTCGTCGTAGACGTTTTGACCGTGGTGGATGGCGCCGTGTTCGCCGAAGGCCTCGCCATGGTCGCTCGTGAAGAGGACGACGAGCGGCGCCTTGCCGTTCCTGTCGAAGATGCGCTCTAGCATTCGCGCCACCGACGCGTCTTGCGCCACGATGGCGTTCTTGTACGCGCTTCGCAGCTCCGGGAGCTTCGACCACGACACGGTGCGCGACCAGGGAACGAACGGCGCGCGAGCCTCGTCGACGTAGTAGGGCGCGTGCGTGCCGGCCAATTGGAGGAACAAGAAGAACGGCTCGGGCAGGGCGGCGATGGCCTTCTCGACGTGGTTCGCCAGGAGCGCGTCGACGCCGCGGTCCACGACCTCGTCCTCGTCCTCGATGGCGCGCCCCACGAGGGTCTCGACGCTCACGAAGGAGTCCACCGAACGCGCCACCTCGGCGCGCTCGAAGACCGAAGCCATCTGCGCAGACCAGAAGGCCACGTAGGGCCGCTGCTCGCTCCGCGTGGTGGCGCGCACCAAATCGAACAGCGTGGGCGCGGTGGCAATGCTCTCGCGAGGTCCCTCTTGCGTGCGTCCCGTCAGGAGCGCCGAGAGCGACACGGCGGTGTAGCTGCTCACGGCGCGCATGCCCAGGAGCGGAATTCGATCGCGCATGAGCCCATGAACACGCGGCATCGTGGGACACGGCGCGTTCGGCGCGGCGCAGCCATCATCGGCACGCACGCTCTCGGTGAGCACGAACACGACGTTCGGCAAGGCCCGCCCCGCGGGCACCTCCACCGCCGGAACGGCCGCGCGGCTCTCGACGCGCGCGCTGCTCCGCGCGCTGCGCGTGGCCACGAACGCCACCGCGTCGAGCGTCGCCACCTCGGGCGTCGCCGCGCGGAGCGGTGGCCCCGCGGCGAGCAGCAAGAGGAGCGCGCACGCCGCGGAAGCGCGGACCGGCGCTCGCGCCGCCAGCGGGAGCGGCCCTGCGATCACCGCGAGCGCGCCGCCTAGGAGCGCGCCGGTGGCGCCCAGGCTCACGACCCGAAGGGCCATGGCGCCGAGGACGGCTCGCACGTCGGCTCCGTGGTAGACGGCGCTCTCGGCCACCTGACGGTCGAGGAACGTGTGCCAGAAGTAGGCGAACGTTCCCTGCGTGACGGCGATGAGTCCAAAGGTGGCGCCGACCGCGGCGCGCCACTTGGCGCGGGCGAGCGTCAGCACGGCTCCGCAAAAGAGGACGCTCGCGAGGGCCGCGACGAAGCGTCGCGCGCCCGTGACGCCGCCGCCGCGAACGGCGAGCTCGAGGGCCACGAACTGCAGAACGAAGAGGACGAGAGCGACGCGCGCCAGCCAAAGGCGCAGCGCGCGCGCGGCGGTGCGCCGCTCGGGAGAGGCCGAGTGATTCGTCAGGTGCCGTCGGCGCGTTCGGGCGTCGTGGTGCCGGGCATCGTGCGGATGTCTTTGCGCGCGACCTTCCACGCTCGCTGGACGACCCACGAGAGCGAGCGGCTCAGGCGGTGCGCCTCACCCTGCATCTCCGAGAGCATCTCGGCGGGGAAGTAGAGGCTCTGCTTTCGCTTGTCCGTCGTCTTGGGGGCCGCATCGCTCATGATTGACGGAGTTTGTTGCACAATCCGCCAAGAGTTCAAGGGGGTTCGCTTGCACAAGGGCCTCACGCGGTCGATCATCGCCATCCATGACGCTTCGGACGGTGCGCGTGCCGACCCCCATGACGGGGGCGTTCGAGAAGGCCGAAGCGCTCGTTTCGGCCTACTTTCGGCAGCGCCTCTTCGACCCGTCGCAAGGCAAGCTTGAGATCGCCGGCGAGCGTTATGTCTTGATTCGGGCGTCGTCGCTCTCCGTCGAGTTTTTCGGCCTCGTCGAGGATCTTTACGGCCCGGGTCGCGAAGCCGAGGCCAGCTCGTTTTCGCGCAACATCCTCTTCGATTTAGCCCACGCGCTCGGGCGGTCCGACGCGGCAGACTTTGCGCGAAAAATGGGCGTCGACGATCCGTTGGAGCGCTTGAGCGCCGGGCCCGTGCATTTCGCGCACGCCGGTTGGGCCTTCGTCGACATCCACCCCGACTCGAATCCCAGCGCTGGCGACGACTTCTTCTTGCTCTACGACCATCCCTATTCGTTCGAGGCGGACGCCTGGCTGACGCGGAGGGACGCCGAGTCGCCGCCGGCCCAACGGCACAAGACCTTCCCCGTCTGCATCATGAACGCCGGCTACTCGTCGGGGTGGTGCGAGGCGGCGTTCGATCGCGTGCTCGTTGCCGTCGAGGTCCTCTGCCGGGCCCGCGGCGACGAGGCGTGCCGCTTCATCATGGCCCCGCCCCATCGCATCGAGGACCACACGCGCCGCTTCATGGCGTCGCGTCCCGCGCCTTCGGCCACGGCGCCGCCCGAGATCCCGGACTTCTTCTCTCGCAAGCGCGTTGAGGAGGAGCTGCGTCGTTCGCAGGCCGAGCTCGAGCGTCGCGTCGACGAGCGCACCGCCGAGCTGGTGCGCGCCAATTCGCTCCTGCGGCGGCAGATGCTCGAGAGGGAGAAGATCGCAAAGCAGCTGCGGCAGGCCCACAAGCTCGAGGCCCTCGGACGCCTCTCTGGCGGGATCGCCCACGACTTCAACAACCTCCTGGCGATCCTCATGACGCGCGCGACGCTGCTCGAGCGGCGCCTCGCGGCCCACGTGCCCAAGGGCGACGCGGCCTTCGTCGACCTCGCGGAGATGCGCAAAGCCGGCGAACGGGCTACGGCCCTCACGGCCCAGCTCCTCGCCTTTAGCCGTGGGCAGGTCTTGGGACGCGACCGCATCGACCTCACGGCGGTCGTCCGCGATCTGGCGGCGACGCTCGTGCCGCTCATCGGTGCCGACGTGGAGCTGTCGCTCGTCGCGCCAAGCGGAGGCGAGGCGACGACCATTCGCGCCGATCGCGGTCAGATCGAACAGGTGGTCATGAACCTCGTCGTCAACGCGCGCGACGCGATGCCAAGCGGTGGCACCTTGACGCTGGCGACGGGGCAGGTCCGCCTCGAGGCGCCAATGCGCACGCTCTCCGGCGACTTGCGGCCCCGCAGCTACGCGCTCTTGACGGTCGCCGACACCGGCTCCGGCATTGACGACGAGACGCAGAGCAAGATGTTCGACCCGTTCTTCACGACGAAGCCCGAGGGCAAAGGGACGGGGCTCGGCCTGGCGACCGTTTACGGGGTCGTGCAGCAATGTGATGGAGGCATCGTCGTCGACAGCGCACCGGGCGCGGGCACCTCGTTTCGCGTGTACTTTCCCCTCGAGTCGGGCGACGCCGACCTTGTCTCGACGAAGGAGCTCTCGCCGGCGAAGTCGGAGCACGGCACCGAGACGCTCCTGCTCGTGGAGGATGAGGTCGAGCTTCGCAACGCTGTGGCGGAGGTGCTCGCCGACGCTGGCTATCGCGTCATCGCGGCCGCCGACCCGCTTGAAGCGCTCGACCTCGTGGAGAGCGGCAAGCGGACCGTGTCGCTGCTCGTGACCGACCTGGTGATGCCCAAGATGGGCGGCGTGGAGCTGGCGCGCCGGCTTATGGCGGCACGAGCGGAGCTGCGCGTCTTGTTCGTGTCGGGCTACGCCCCGGAGGGCGCCGAGCGCGAGACCATGCTCGTCGACGATCGAGCGGCGTTCCTAGCGAAGCCCTTCCGGGCCGACGAGCTCCTGCGCAGGGTGCGGTTTCTCCTCGACCGGTGATGGGGGACCCACGCCTTCGAAACCTCGCGGGGCACGACTGACGACAGGCCATCGGCGCGCTATGGTGCCCGCATGTCACAGTCATTCGACGTGGTCGTGTTGGGCGGTGGAATCGCCGGAGCGTTTCTCGCGCGCCACCTGAAGCTCGTTCGTCCTGAGCTCTCGGTTCTTTGCCTCGAGGCCAAGGAGGTCATCGACGACTTCAAGGTCGGCGAGTCCACCGTCGAGGTGGCTGCGAATTACATGATTCGTCGCCTCGGGCTGTCGTCGTACCTCTACCAGCATCAACTGCCGAAAAACGGGCTGCGCTTCTTCTTCGACACGGAAGCAAAGGACCTGCCGCTTCCGGAGATGAGCGAAATCGGCTCCACGCGCTTTCCACACGTTCCGAGCTTCCAGCTCGATCGGGCCGCCCTCGAGCGCGATCTCGTGCCGCTGAACCGCGCCGTCGGGGTCGATTTTCGGCTCGGCGCCAAGGTCCAAGGCGTGACCATCGACGCGACGAGCGCGCACACCGTCGTCTTTGAGCAGGGCGGTGAGAAGTTTGAAGTCACGGCTCGCTGGGTCGTCGACGCCACGGGGCGCCGCCACGTGATTCCGCGAAGCTTGGGCATGAAGGTGCACAAGGAGATGCGCCTGCAAACGGCCGCCGCCTGGGGGCGATACAAGAACGTGGCCGGCCTCGACGCCGCATCAACGGACCCCGCGTGGCGTGGCCGCGTGCGATGGACGTCGCGCCATCTGTCGACGAACCACATGATGTACGACGGCTACTGGATCTGGTTCATCCCGCTGGCCGGTGACGTGATGAGCGTCGGTGCGGTCTATGACAAGGAGCGCATCGGCGACACGATCCGGAAGAAGGAGGCCTTCGAGGCGTTCTTGAACTCGCACCGGTCGTCACGCGACCTGATGCAAGGCGCCGAGTTCGTCGACTTTCAGGCTTACGCGCACCTGCCGTATTACACCGAGCAATACTTCTCGAAGGATCGCTGGGCGCTGACCGGCGAGGCCGGCGCCTTCGTCGATCCGTTCTACAGCCCGGGCTCGGATTTCATCGCGACGGCCAACGAGTTCATCGTCTCGATGATCGAGTCGGAGCTCGCCGGCGACACGGCAGTCTTCGAGAAGAAGATCCAGACCTACAACGCCTACTACAAGTTCAAGTACGAGCTGACGCTCAGCCTCTACGCGAAGCTCTACCCGATCTTCGGCTGCTACGAGGTCTTCCGGCTCAAGTTCCTGCTCGACTTCAACAACTACTACAACGTCATGGTCTGGCCGTTCCTGAGCGACAAGCTCCGCGACGTCGACTGGGTGGCCGATGACCTGAGGCTCGCCGATCGCGTTCTCGAAGCGCAGGCCAACATGGCCACGCAGCTCCGGGCCATGGCCGAGCACCTTCGCGAAAAGGGCGAATATTTCGGGCAAAATCGCGGCCATTTCGCCGACGGCATCTGGGGCGTGAGCCAGTTCGAGAAGCACTTGTTCGGCCCCATGGACAAGGAGTTCCGCAAGGCGCAGGTCCAGAAGTGTTACGGGAGCACCTTCGCGAGCATCTTGGCGCGCGTCACCGGCGAAGACGTCGCCGACCGCGACGCGGTGCTCAAGGCCATCGACTTTCCCACCGTCGCGCTCATGAAGTCGCTCGACGACGCCACGTACGCGAAGCTCCTCACGCGCGTCGAGCAGCGCATGACCAAAGACCTCCTGCGAACGTTCCCCGGCGCGCCGCTCGAGGGCATTCGCCTCGACAAGGACGTGTCGGGCCGCGCGCCCCACGCTCTCTTTCCGGCGGGCGTCGACCCCGCGCTCCAAGAGGCCATTGAGGCGGAGGCGGCGCGCCTCTGGAGTGCGCCGGGCGGGTCGCTCGCGAGCGTTCGCGAGGCCTGAGGCGGCCGAGCCTTGCCCCGCCCGCGCGAGGTGGCTAAACCACGACGATGCCGAAACGCGCCGTCTCCGTCGCCTGCGCCGCCGCTCTCTCCACGTTCCTCGCCGCCGCCGCGGTTTCAGCCGACGGTCCCGTGCTGAAGCCCGTCGACGCGCGCGGGCCGCTCCCCGCTGGACCGTCGTCTCCGAGCATGAGCGCCGCGCCCTACGTGTCTGCCGAGATGCCCCCGCCGAAGCCGGCGAGCCCGCCGCTCGCGCCGCTCAAGAAGGTGGAGTTTCTCAACAAGGCGCTCAAGGTGATGAACATCGCCGCCCTCGCGGCGCCCCCGCCGCCGCCGCAAATGAAGGTGACGCCCGCCGCTCCGCTGCACACCGGTGGCATGAAGATCGGGTACGCCGGTCCGCTCATGTTCGTCTCGCCTTCGAGCGTCATGCCCGACGGCGCCTACTCGATGACGAATCCTCCCAACGGCAAGTATCAAGTGACCGTCGAGTTTCCCTCCGAGAAGGACAAGCTCTACCTGCTTGATTGTAGATTCCAGGTGGTTTGGGGCGGGCCGCTCACGGTCAAGGTCAAGCGCGGTGAGGCGACGCAGTCGCTGAGCGGCGAAGACGGCCACTACCTCTACACGTTCAAGTCTGACCGCGTGAACCAGTCGGTGCAGATGACCGGCGATGTAGGCGCCGCGTTTTACGGCTGCGAGCTCACCAAGCTGAACTGACGCTCGAGGCGCGGCGCGTGGCCGCTCGTGGCCAGGCTTCAGGGCCAAAATCAGGGCCCCGAAGAACCCCCTTGGACGACGGGCCGCTGCTGCATCATCCTAGGGCTCCGAGGTGTTCATGACGCTCGTCCCCTGTCCCCAGTGCCAGCGCCACATCGGCACGCATCACGACGCGTGCCCCTTCTGTCAAAACGCCGTCCCCGCAGGCTTCGGAGCCCGTGCGGTGCCGGGGTCGACCAAGCGACTCGACCGGTGGGCGACGTTCACGTTCGCGGCGGCCCTCACGGTGGCCGCGTGCGGCGGCACGTCCGGCGACGGCACGATCGGCGACGGTGGCACAGGCGACGCCGGCAACGGCGGAAGCTCCGACGGTGGCGGTGGCGGCACCGCGGATGGGGGTGGCGCATCCGACGCGGGGCTTCTCAAGGACTCCGGTCCGAAAGACGACGGTGGTGTGGTCGCGCTCTACGGCTTGCCACCTCCGCCCGACGCCGGCGCCCTCGACGGCGGCGGTCACGACGCCAACGTGCAGCCGCTCTATGGCCTGCCGGCGCTCGACAGTGGCATCGACGACGGTGGGATCCTCGTCAAGGACTCGGGTGGCGTCGGTGCGCTCTACGGCCTGCCGCCGCCGCCGGATTGACGAGGCCGACATTGCGCAAGCTCGCACCAACGACACACCGAAGTCGCCAACCCTCCTAGTCTTCGGTGCCTACGCCCCTTCGAAGACGCCGCGCTTCGCCTGATCCCGCTCGATCGATCGGAAGAGCGCGGTGAAGTTGCCCTCGCCGAAGGACAGGTGGTTCTGCCGCTGGATCAGCTCCACGAAGATGGGGCCCACGATGTTCTTGGTGAAGATCTGGAGCAGGTAGCCGTCGGCGTCGCCGTCGACGAGGACGTTGCGCTTCTGGAGCTCGGCGCGGTCTTCCTTCACGTTAGGCACGCGGTCGAAGACGCCCCGGTAGTACTCGTCGTCGATATCGAGGAACTCCAGCGCAGTGCCGTCGAGGCCTCGCAGTGACGCGAGGATGTCGGACGTCAAGAAGGCCACGTGCTGGATCCCGGGGCCCTTGTACTCCTCCAGGTATTCGTTGATCTGGCTCTTCGCTTCGTCGGCTTCGTTGATGGGGATCGCGAAGGTGCCGCAGGGGGAGCGGAGCGCATACGACGTGAGCCCCGTCTTGACGCCGCGAATGTCGAAGTACCTCACCTCGGTGAAGCCAAAGACGTCTTTGTAGAAGCTGGCCCAGCGCCCCATCGTGCCCTTCGCGACGTTGTTCGTCAGGTGGTCGATGGTCAGAAATCCCTTGTCGGCGACGCGGTCCGGCTTGTCGAGCGCGACGAAGCCGAGGGTGCGGCCGATGTCCTTGGGGGCGCTCGTGGTGCTCCCCACGAACGTGATCAGGCTATCGCCGATGCCGTAGACCGACGGAATCCCCGCGCCGGCGTGGGCTCCCCGCGTCTCGCTGAGATCGCTCTCCATCATGGGGCGAGCGCCCCGCTCCTTCGCGGTGCCGAGGGCACGCACCGGATCGTCGACGAGCCAACCCATCGAACAGATCGACGGGCCGTGTTGGCTCGCGAAGGCCGCGCCGAAGCTCCGAGGCTCGCGGTTCAGGAGGAACGTGATGCCATGCTGCTCGTAGAGGTCGATGGCCTTCGCTTGGTGCCGCATCGTCCGCGAGAAGCCGAAGTCCAGCAGCAACCGGTGGATCGCGTCGGGCTCGGGCGAGCAGAACTCGATGTACGCGATGCCGCGAACGCCGCAGGGGTTCTTCGTGTTCATGGTCGTGGAGTTCATTTCGATTCCTGCCAGCTCTTCCAGTAGTTCTCGACCTCGAAGGCGCCCGCCGTCTTCGACGGAAAGAGCGGCCTTTTCGTGTCGATCATGATCGCGATCTCGCTCGTCGCCGTGGCCGTCTTCGACCGCGCCTCGGCCTTCGCCTGCGGGCCGTGATGAATGCCTTGCGGGTGGAAGGTCATCATCCCAGCGCCTACGCCGGCGCGGCTGAAGAACTCGCCTGCGTGGTAGAAGAGCACCTCGTCGAAGTCGATGTTCGAGTGAAAGAAGGGGACCTTCAGCGCCGTTGGATCGCCGTTCTCGAGCGGGCGCGGCGCGAAGGTGCAAACGACGACGGCCGGCGCGAGGAACGTCGTGTGCGCGCTCGGCGGCAGGTGGTACCGATCGGAGCTGACGGGCCGGATGTCGTTCACGGCGAGCTTCATGGGCGCGAGCGTGCCCTTCCAGCCGACCGTCTCGATGGGTGAGAAGGGGTAGAAGACCCGCGTGAGCTCGCCGCAGCGCTGGATGCGGAGCTCGTATTCACCGTTTACGGCGGCGAGCGCTGTGCCTTCACCGGGCGTCGGCACGACGAGCACGGCCGGGTCGAAGAGCGCGTGCTGACCGAGCATGCCCCGATCCGGCACGGCAAGCTCGCCCATCGACTCCACGGCCAAGAGCGCCGTCTTGCTCGTCGGCGCGAAGCGGTACGCGGTGCCTCGCGGAACGAGGAGGTAGTCGCCCTTCTGGTAGGTGAGGGGCCCGAAGTCCGTCTCGAGACGGCCGGCGCCCGCGTGGACGAAGAAGAGATCGTCGGCGTCGGCGTTGCGGAAGAAATACGGCGTCGGCGCCTCCAGCGTCGCGAGCTGAACGCGGACGTCGGCGTTCTCCAGGATCGTGACACGGGCGCCCACGAGGTCACCGCTCTGCGAAGCAGCGACCGCCGCCGGCTCGCCGCGGTTCGGACCTTCCGAGAGGTCGTAGAGGCGCGGCTTGAGCGGCCCTTCGATGCGCGTCCAGCCCACCGGCGCGTGTTTTCGATAGAGGTGCGCGTAGCGGCCGAAGAAGCCGTTTCGTGCGTACTCCTCCTCGACGCTCCCTTCCGGGAGACCGACGTGGGCCTGAAGCGCAACCTTGCCGCGTACGTAGGGGACGTCCATGACGACGTTCGTAGCGAGGCGAGCTCTCCGTAGAAAGTTCAAAAAACGTCACACAATGTCAGAAAAAGAGACAATGTGACGGTATGCACGTCACCCTGGAGCAGGCCCGCGCCTTCGACGCCCTGGCGACCCATGGCACCTTCGTGAAGGCGGCGGCGGCGCTACGCAAACGGCACACCGCCATCGTGTACGCCATGCGCCTCCTCGAGGAGCAGACGGGCCTCGAGCTGCTCGACCGCACCGGCTATCGCACCAAGCCCACGAGCCAAGGCGCGCGCGTCCTCGAGCACTGCCGACGGCTCCTCGCACTGGAAGACGAACTCATGCGCTCGTGCCACGAGATGAAGACCGGCTGGGAGCCGTCGCTGCACGTCGTCTTCGACGGCATCTGCTCGGTCGAGCCGCTCCTCGGCGTCGTCGCGTCGCTGCTCAAAGACGGCGCGCCGACGCGCGTCGACGTAGACGCCGACTTCCTCTCTGGCGTGGAACGCGTCTTCGTCGAGTCGAACGCCGACCTCATGATTGCCGTCTTGCCGCCCACCACGTCGGGGCTCCGGAGCGTGGAGCTTCCGCCGATTCGTGCGCGGCTCGTGGCCCACCGCGGCCACGCGCTCGTCCGATTGGGCGCGCGTCCAACGGCAGAGGAGCTCGCCGCGCACGTCCTCCTGACGGTGCGTGGCTCCGACCCGCGCCTCGCTTTGCCGACGGCCGGCCTCGAACAGCGGACGCGCGTTCGGCTCTCGGACTTCGCCGCCAAGAAGGTCGCCCTGATGACGGGCGTGGGCTTCGGTTGGATGCCTGAGCACATGGTGAAGGCCGAGCTCTCGCGCGGGGTCTTTCGCGAGATTCGCTGGCGCGAGGCCCACACCTTCAAGCCGCGGCTCTACTTCCGCGAGGGACGTAAGCTTGGCCGGGCCGCGACGAGGTTCGTGGAGGAGCTACGTGCCTAGTGTCCTGAGTCAGAAGTTCGCTCGCCGAATTCGTCGGCCAAAGTCACAGGTGCACTCGGTTCCTGTCCTTGTTCGACGTGTGGTGAATCTCTGATTCACCACACTAGCGGGAGTTGACGAGTCGAGAGCCGCGGAAAGGTGTTGCAGGGAAGTAGGTCTCCCCGCCGCGCCGTGGTAGCCGTGATGGGCGGAATGGCTCGTGCGGCTTGGGCCCTGCCCATCGTCTTGACCGTGTGCGGACCGGCTTGCTCCCAGCGCGCTGGGCCAAGCACCGACGCGGCTTCGGCGCCTTCGGACTCGGCGTCGGGCGATGCCGCCGACGCGGGGCGCGACGCGCGAGCCGCGGCTCCCGGCGGGCCGTTCGACGCGGCGACCGAAGATGCGGCAATCGCGGACGCCGCGAGCTTGGTCGATGGCGCCGCGGTGCTTCACAGCTACCGGCGCGTCTTGCACATTGGGGACTCGATGGTGGGCTTCAAGTTCGGCCTGACGCGCGCCCTCGGACGCCGCTTCGAAGCCGATGGCGCCAAGTTCTTCTCGATTCCCGTCACGAGCGCCGGCATCCAGAGCTTCGAGAAGGGCACCGACCTCGACCTTGGGCTCAAGAAGACCCACCCCGACCTGGTCCTTCTGACGCTCGGCGCCAACAACGCCACGAGCCCCGCGCCCGAGTACCTCATCCCGGCCATCAAGCGGGTCGTCAAGAAGGTCGGCGTCTCAACCAACCCTAGGCGGCGCTGCATCTGGATCGGGCCGCCGCTTTGGCAGCCCGACAAGGTGGGGTTCATCGACGTCCTTCGAAAGAGCGTGGCGCCCTGCGCGTTCTTCGATTCGAGCGGACTCGACTTGGAACGGATGGCCGACCGCATTCACCCGACCAACAAGGGGGGCGAGGTCTGGGCCGATGCGGTGATGGCGTTCCTCGTTGCGCGAATGGCCGAAGCTGGCGAATGACGGCCGGCCGATGCCGGTGCGCGCGCGCGCAGTGGGGGGTAGCATTCCGCTGTTGTGACCATTCCGGCGACCCTCTCTGTCACCAACGCCGCGCTCGCGCTCGTCGCCGCGCTCCTGGGCGCTCGCATCTCGCGCGGCTCCACGTGGCGAGAGCTCCGCTATTTCGCCTACGCGGCACTCCTAAGCGCGCTCTATTCGCTGGTCTCACTGCCAGCGACCCTCACGACGAACGTCGCGGTCATCCGTCTGTACAGCCACGCGACCTTGGCCCTTGCAGGGCTCTTCGTCGCCGCATGGCTCCGCTACTTCGTGGCCGGAGCCAAGCGGCGCCCGACGAACGTGGAACGTGGCCTCTCTTACGCCGCGATGGTGGCCTCCGCGGTTGGCCTGGTGCCCGGTCTTGCCCTCGATTCGATCGTTCACGAGCGACCCGTGCACTGGCTTGGCGTCGTTTACCGCGACGCAGCCGTTACGCCCGTCGGCGGCATCTTGTTGCTCTATTTCTGCGCCCTGTCGGCCGGCGTGTCCTTCGGCTACGCGCGCCGCTTCCGTCGGGGTGACGCGGACGCGGCGGCCCACGCGCTCGGCCTCGGTGTGCTCTCGCTCTTCGGCATCAACGATGCGATCGCCACGGCCTTCCCTTGGAGCCTGCCAAATCTCCTCGAGCTCGGCTTCATGATCGTCGTCATGGCCGTCGGCTCGACGGTCACGGCGCGGTTCGTTGCCAACGCCCGAGCACTGGACGAGTCCACCGCCAGACTCGCTGAAACGCAGCGCGAGCTCGTGGCACGAGAGCGGCTCGCGGCCATCGGCGAGCTCTCAGCCGTCGTCGCCCACGAGGTCAGAAATCCGCTGGCCGTCATTTTCAACGCGCTCGCATCGCTCAAGAAAAAAGAGCGCCTCACGGACGCGTCCCAGGTGCTCTTTGGGATCGTCGAGGAAGAGGCGCAGCGACTCAATCGACTCGTGACCGAGCTCTTGGACTTCGCGCGCCCGCGCACCGCGGCCTTCGTCGAGACGGCGCTTGAGCCGCTGCTTCTTTCGGCGGTGCAGGCCGCCTGCACCGAGGCGAAGTGCGATCCCTCGGAGGTCGAGCTCGAGGTCGCCGCCGAGGTGCACACCGTGAGCTGCGACGCCGATCTCTTGCGGCAAGCCGTCGTGAACTTGGTCGCCAACGCGCTGCAAGCCCGCGGGCGGCGCACGCGGGTCCAGTTGCACGCGCTCGCCGAGGGGGACCGAACGTTGCGGCTCAGCGTCTCCGACGACGGCGAAGGCGTGCCGCTCAAAGACGTCGAGCAGCTCTTCGTCCCGTTCTTTACGACCCGCCCCACCGGCGTGGGGCTTGGCCTCGCAGTGGTTCGTCGTGTGTCGGAGGTGCATCATGGCACCGTCCACTACGAGCCCACCCCCGGCGGCGGCGCCACCTTCGTGGTTCGCGTCCCCGTTCGAGGTGAGGTGATGTGGCCAGCGCGCGCCGACACCCCGCGTGAGCAGCGGGCCGAAGCCTCCGACATTCCGTAGCGTTGCAAGCGCTTGAGTGTCGCCGGGACCCGCCCCGCGATTGGCACGGGTATTTCCGTTACGGCCCCACGCAAGGAAGACCCACGAATCGGGCCAAAGTGGGGTTCCATGGATCGATCTTCCGCGAGCTGCGTCTGACGATGACGCGCGCCGGAATGGGAACCTCGGGGCGCGGCGTTTGTCTGGTGGGTCGTTGGTGGAAGGTGGAGGAAGCGGCATGAAGCTCGGCAAGGTTGTGTTTGCGTCGGCGCTCTCGATGACCCTCGCGATGACGTTCATGGTCGCTGACGCGAGCGCCTGCATGCGCGCCATGGAAGAGCCGGAGAAAAAGGACGACACACCGCGACTCGTCGCGCAGGCGGAGCAGTCGCTTGACGCTGGGAAGTTCGCCGTGGCCACCGCCACGATGCTCAAGAAGTTTCCCGCGTTGAAGGGCATGTCCGACAAGGCCGAGGTGGCGCCGCTCGAGAACCGTGCGCTTCGCATCGTCGCCCTTGCGTCGACGCGCAGCGACGGCGCCTTCGGTGTCGCGACGGGCGCGCCCGCGCAGCGACAAAAGGCCAACCTCGAGTGGTCCGTCGCCGTGCTTCGCAAGATGAACGTGAGCCGCCCCGGCGACGCGTCGCTGCAGGCGGACCTCGGCGAGGCCCTCAGCAAGCTGCCGGGCGGACAAAAAGAGGCCCTCACGCTCCTCGCCAAGCTCGCGCAAGACGATCTCATCGGCAGCCCCCACGCTTACGCGGCGCTCTCGCGCCTCCAGTCGGAAGCCGGCGAAGCGCAGAAGAGCGCCGACGCCGTCAAGCGCTGCGAAGGCATGACGTCGACGCCGGCCATCTGCCAGCCGAAGACGGCGGCGCCGCTCGCCGTTCCGGCCAAAGCGAAAGACGCGCCAGTCGCAGCGGACCTCAAAGGTCGCGCTTAGTCGCGCCCGATGCGAGAGAAACTCGTCTGCGGCGCTCTCGCCGCGGGGGTCGCCTTGTCCGCGCTGGTCGCGGGCTGTCGGCGAGAGACGTTTCCCGTCGTCCCCGACACCCCGACCGGCAACGCCGCACGCGGCGCCGAGCTCGCAGTGCGCTTCGAGTGCGCCCGCTGCCACACGTTCGCGGAAGCCGCGCACGTGACGGTGAAGCCCGAGAAGGACTGCGTCGGTTGCCACGAGAACATCATGCAAGGGCGTATCGAGGCGGCGCCCGAGGCCATCGCGAAGTGGCAGCCGATCGTGAAAGACCTCCGCTACACACCGACGCTCGCCGCAGCGAGCCGTCTTCGAAGCGACTGGCTGGAAGCGTTTCTCCTGAAGCCGCACGATGTGCGCCCGGGACTCGTGATGACGATGCCGCGCTTGGGCATCTCGCCCGACGAGGCGAGGGATCTCACGGCGTACCTCAAGGCGCAGGGCGCGGCCCCGTCGGCGGCCCCCGTGGCGAAAGGCGATGCCGAGAAGGGCAAGCAGCTGCTCACGAGCAAGGGATGCATGACGTGTCACCGCTTCACGGGCGGGCCGCCTTTGACCGTTGGCCCGCTCACGGTCACCGTTTCGCCCGAGAAGCTCGCTCCGGCCATGGTGCTAGCGCCGGACCTTCGCTACGCGCGCGATCGACTCGCGCCATCAACGTTGGCGGCGTGGCTCCGCAAGCCTTCGGCGGTGAAGGTGACGACGATGCCGGACATCCCTCTGACGGAAGACGAGGTGGCGGCGCTCACGACGGTCCTGCTCACGGCTCCTCTCGCACCGGTGACGGCCTCGGCGTTCGCGCGTCTGCCGGTGCTCTCGCGGCCTGTGCGGTTCGATGAGGTCAACGCCAAGGTCTTTCACCGGACCTGCTGGCACTGTCACTCGGAGCCGGACTTTGCCATCGGCGACGGCGGCCCTGGCAACTCCGGCGGCTTCGGCTTCCTCGCGCGCGGCGTTGACCTCTCGAGCTACCAAGGCGTGATGGCGGGCTTCTTCGAAGTGCCGCCCACCAAGACGGAGCCCGGCAAGCGAAAGAGCCTCGCGGTCGCCACGAAAGATGGCTTGCCCCGCCTCGTGGCATCGCTCGTGGCTCGTCACGGCGAAGAAGCGGGGCAAAACACTGGCGAGGTGCGAGGCATGCCCCTTGGTCTTCCGCCGCTCGGCGCCGAAGACATTCAGCTCGTCGAGAGCTGGATGGCGCAGGGGCGACCGCGATGACCGGACTCGTTCGGACGCTCGCGCGTCTGGCATGCGCGTGCGCGTGCTGCGCGGCGTGCGCGAGGGATGGGGCGCCCACGACCGCCAACGCGTCGTCACCGGTCGTGAGCGGCTCGACCCCGACCCCGAACATGACTGGACGGAGTCCCGAAGGGACGGAGGAAAGGCATGTCGACGGGTCCGCTAGGACCCTAGTCACCCCGACCCCGACCCCGACCTCGACCACGACCACGACGACGCCCGCGGTCGATCCGCGCCCCGTGAGGATCGAGGCGCCGGCGGATGCGGAGGTGGCCACGTTTCTCCGCGCCGCAACGGCGCGCGCCAAGCGCGAAGGACGAGCCGTCATCGTGGAAGTAGGCGCCTCGTGGTGCCCGCCATGTCGGACGTTGAAGGCGGCCGTTGCCAACGGCGAGCTCGACGACGTGCTCGCAGGTGTGACCCTCGTTGCCTTCGACGCCGACGTGCACGGCGAGCGCCTCGACTCGTTGGGCTACACCTCGAAGTTCATCCCGGCCTTCTCGGTGCCCCGCGGCGACGGACGCGCGAGTGAGTGGAAGGTCGACGTGAAGCTGCCCAAGACGGCCTCTTCCCGGGACTTGGCCCGCGTCTTGGCTCCGCTCGTCGAGGCGGCCCGGAAATAACGCCAGCGAGGCCTCATCGGTCCGCGCATCCTCGCCGGGGTCAAGATCGCGCTCCGTTGGCCGTTCACCAGAACGTGGCCATGCCCTCGCTCCCTGCGCAGAGTCTCGCCCCCGCGGAGGAGCAGAACCCGCGGGTGCTCTTCTTCGAAGGTGCCTCGGGTCTAAGCCGGGACGTGATCTCCGCGTTGGCCGCCAGCGGGTGCGAGCTTCGGGTTCATTTGACGACCTCGCGACTGTCGGAGGTGGTCTCGGAGTTTGTGCCCGACTTGGTGCTCATCGACGTGGCCGTGCCCCACGGAGGCCTCGCGCTATGCGCCGAGCTACGGGCAACGGAAGCCGCTCGCGAACTGCCCATCATGATCGTCGCGGAGGGTGCCTTCGACGAAGACACGGTCACGCGAGGCTTGCTCTGCGGCGCTGACGACTTCGTTTCGGTGCGCGAGCGCGTCGCCGAGTTCCAGGCGCGCGTGCGCGTTCAACTGCGCCACAAGCGCGATCGCGATCGCTTGCGTCGGCTCCGCGCCGAGCGCGACACCTTGCGGCGTGAAGCGTCGGTCGATCCGCTAACCAACCTCCCCAACCGCCGGAGCATCGACGCGGCGCTTGAGGAGGCGTGGTCGCGCGGCGCCGCGTTCTCCGTGGTCTTCGTCGACGTCGATGACTTCAAGCAGGTCAACGACTGCTTCGGCCATGACGTCGGCGATCACGTGCTGTGCGCCGTCGCCGAGGCGCTCGGTGGTGACGCCGAAGGCCTCGTCGGTCGCTGGGGTGGCGAGGAGTTTGTTGTGGTGCTTCCCGCGGCGCGAAGCAGCGAAGCCGAGGCCGTGGCCGAACGATGCCGCAAGCGCGTCGAGGCGGTGCGGCTCCACGAACTGGGAGCGCGGCCCGTGACCGCCAGCTTCGGACTAGCGTCTTTCGATCCGCGTGCCCCGGACATGAGCGTGGAAGCGCTCTGCCAGCGCGCCGACGCTGCCCTCTACGAGGCGAAACGCGCAGGAAAGAATCGCGTCCAGAGCGCGCGGCCCCTCTTCAGCCGCGCTGGTCACGTGTCGCTACGGATGCCGAGCGTCTCCCTTGGGCCCGCGAGCGACGGGCGCGTGGCGCTCGAAGCGAGTCTCCTTCGCGAGCTCGCGACGGGGCGCGCCGGTCTGCCGGTCTTGCCGGAGGCCGCCGAGGAGGCGTTGCGGCTCGCTGAGGATCCTCGCACCGACATCGGTCGCATCGCACGGCTCGTGGAGCGCGACCCGGCCCTCGCGGCGCGGTTCATCGCCGTCGCCGGCTCGGCGCTCTATTCGCGTGGCATGAAGCCCGTCTCGACGCAGGTCGCGCTGGTGCGTATCGGTCTCGCCACCTCGCGCGACCTCCTCCTGCAAGTCGCCTACGAACGAAGCGCACAAGACTTCCCCGTGTTCCGGGCGGAAGTTGCCCGTTCCTTCGAGCGCAGCGTTCGCGCCGCCATCGCCGCGCGACTCCTGACACACGAGCTGCGCGTCGCTTGCGACAGCGCCTACCTCTGCGGCTTGCTCCACGACATCGGCGAGTCGCGCATCTATCGGCTCCTCGCGCAGATGCCCTACGCCGTCGAACACCCGGACCTCGCCCACGAGCTCGTGGCGCGCCATCACCAGCGCGCCGGCGCGGAGGTCGCTCGCGCGTGGCGCCTTTCGCCGGAGATCATCGAGGCCTGTTCGTTCCACCATGGCGCCGTGCCTCCCACGATTCCTTCGCGACTCGTCATGGGCGCCGACGTCCTCGTTGCCGTGCTCGAGCAGGTGGATGGCCCGACGGCCGCGGACGAAGCCACGCTCAAGTCGTTGGGCATCGCTCCCGAGCGGCTCTTCGACGTCATCGAACGCGTGCGCTCGGCGGTCGCCGACGCCGCCGTTCCGGGGAACCCCAGCCAACCGCCGAGCACGGTCCGCCTAAGCCATGGACCTCACAGCTCGAGGTACCCGCGGACCGCCTCGTCGTTGGGCACGCGGCTCCGCACGCGATAGACGCATATCCGCGTTTCGGGGATGGTGTACGTTGCGTGCCCGGCGGGCCGGCGCGGTCCGCCAAACGTCGCCATGCGCTTCACTCTTCCGAAACGCGAGACGCTCTTCTTCTTGCTCGTGGCCGTCGTCGCGTCGGCCCCCGCGTGGATCGTTAAGTATCCGCCGATCCAAGACGTCCCGTTTCACCTCGCGACGATCCGCGTCATCCACGACATCGGAAACCCGGTCTACGGCTTCGGCGACCTCGTTCTGACGCTCGGCCGGACGCAATACGTCTTTTACTACCTGCTCGCGAGCGTCCTCTCGACCTTCGTGGGCGTTGTGCCCGCCAACGTCCTGCTCATGAGCGCGTACTTGGGAGGCACGCCGCTCGCCATTCGCGAGCTGATGCGCGCCTTCGGCAAAGACGGCCGGGCGGCGCTCCTCGCGGTGCCCCTCCTCGTGAACGTGATGTTCATGTTCGGGCTCCTGCCGTTCCTCCTCGGCATCCCGCTCATGTTCTGGGGCCTCGCGACCGCCGTCCGCTGGTTCGAAGCGCCGACCCTTCGCCGTGGCCTCTTGCTCGCCGCCATCAGCTTCGCGCTCTTCTACTCCCACGTCTTTCCCTTCGGGATCTTCGGGCTCGGCTTCGCCGCGCTCTTTCCCTGGACGAGGCCTCGTGAGTGGATTCGCGCCGGCCTGCCGACGGTGCCCGCTCTCCTCGCGCTCGCTCGGTGGACGCTCTTCACCGACGCCGGCAAGTTGACGCGCGGAGCCTTGCGGCCGGGCCCGGAAGACGGCATCGCGCCGCTCAACCAAGCGTTGCCGGGCGTCTTTCAGTGGCTCACCGACGTCTTCAAAGACACGACCGACGAGGCCATCCTCATCGCGACGGCGATGGTCGCGGTCTTCGTCGTGGGGCTCGCCCAAGGCGATCGCGACGGCTCGAGCGACCGCAGTCGGGCCTACGTGCTCCTGCCGCTCGCGTGCGTCGTCCTCTACTTCACGATGGGCGAAGGCCACGATTACATCTGGCTCATCGCGCAGCGGTTCCCCATCCTCTTCCTGCTCACGGCGATACCGCTCTTGCGGATGCCCATCGGCCTGCGTGGGCACTTGGCCACCTTCGCGATGGCGGCGCTTGGCGTCGCATCGACGGTGAACACGTGTCGCCACTTCATGAAATTTCAGCTCGAGGAGGTCGGTGACATCGACCAGGCCATCGGCGTCATGGAGCCGCGCAAGAGGGTCGCTGCGCTGATCTTTGATCGCGGCTCGAACGTGACCAACTGGGCCCCGTTCCTTCACTTCGGCTCGTACTACCAGCTGCACAAGGGCGGCATCGTGCAGTTCTCCTACGCGGGCTACTTGCATTGGCCGTTCGACTACAAGCCGGGCAAATATCCGCCGCCCGGCGGGCCTGCGCGAAGCCGCTGGGAGTGGACGCCTGAAATGGTCCCCGCACGCGGTGAGCTCTTTCCCTATTACGACTACGTGCTCACCCGCGGTGAAGGGTTCCGGCCGCCGGCGGGGACGTTCCACCTCAAGTGGCGCGGTGACCGCTGGGTCGTCTGGGAGCGGGACGCCTCGTGACATCGGGCGCGACCCGTAGTACGAGCATGAAGCGATGGCGCAGGGAAAAACCCGTAGCACGAGTGCAGCGACCGAGGGACGTATCGGCCCCACGGCGAAGGTCCGCGGCCGCGTGAGCGGCGAGGGCAACCTCGTCGTTGCCGGTGAACTCGAAGGCAACGTGTCGTTGCGCGGTGAGCTTTCGATCGAGCGGGGCGGCAACGTGGCCGCCGACGTCATCGAGGCCGACTCCATCGCCGTCGCCGGCACCCTGACTGGCGAGATGCGCGTCACGGGCCGTGTGCACGTGGCGGCCGGAGCGGCGGCCCGCGGCGACGTCTCCGGCGGAGCCCTTGTGCTCGACGAAGGCGCAGAGTTCGACGGACGTATCGACAACGACTTCACCCTGCCGCCGGAATTGGGCGGCGGCTCAGCCGAGCGACCCCGGCGTCGTTCGTGAGGTAGATCATGGCAAGCACGGTCATCGGCGCAGGCATCACCATCGACGGCGACCTCACCACGGACGACGACGTGGTGATTCAAGGGACCGTGCGCGGCAAGCTCACGGCCAAAGACGGCGTGGTCGTCGAACAGGGCGGGGTCGTCGAGGCCGACATCGCGGGCGGTGCCATGAGCATCGCAGGCGCCGTGACCGGCAACGTCTCCTCCACCGACCGTGTCGACCTCCAATCGGGCGCCAAGGTCGTGGGCAACGTCAGGGCCACTCGCATCACCATCGCAGACGGCGCCCAGTTCAAGGGCAACGTCGACATGGACGTCTGAGCGCTGCCGCTCGAACACCGCGCGCGAACACCGGAAGGATACGAGATGGCAACGGTCACCGTCATCGGCCAGGGATCGAAGGTTGTTGGTCGCGTCACGGGCGAGGGCGACCTCGAGATCAACGGTCACGTCGAAGACGACGTCGAGGTCGATGGTGACGTCACCGTCGGCGAGAGCGGGCTCGTCGGCTCCAATGTCCGCGCTCGTCGCCTCGTCGTGCGCGGCGCCGTCAAAGGCGATCTCGTTGGCATCGACGCCGTCGTCCTTGAGGCTGGCGCGCGGGTTGTTGGTGATCTGCGCGCGCCGCGTGTGGCCATCGCCGCCGGCGCGCTCGTCCGCGGGCACGTCGCTACCGAGGCCGGCGCTCGCTCCTCGGCGTCGCGCGCGGCCCCTCGAGCGGCCGCCAAGGTCGAACCCCGTCGCGTCGAAGCGCCGCGTGCGCCAGCGGCCCGGGAAACGACCCGCGACGTGAACAAGGCGGCGCGAGGCGCACCGCCTGCGACTGTGGCGCGGCAAGCGCCGGCTCCCGTCAAGGCACCGCCGCCTCCGCGCAAAGCGCCGGCTCCCGTCGTGCCGGTGCTGAAGAAGGGCGCGAAGGGCGCCCTCAAGAAGCGCGCAGGCGGCTGACGTGGGCCCCCGCGAGCGGCTCCTCGCTCTGCTCCGCGAGCTCTCCTACAAAAAGGGCCGCGTGCTCCTCGCGTCGGGCAAGGAGAGCGACTTTTTCATCGACTGCAAGCAGACGGTCCTCACCGCCGAGGGCCATCGCCTCGTCGGTGAGCTCATGCTCGAGCCGCTCCTGGGCGCGTCGCGCAGGCCGCTCGTCTCCGCCGTGGCCGGCGTCGAGCTCGGCGGCTGCCCGCTCGCCAGCGCCGTCGCCGTGACGAGCGCCCTCGCATCCGTCCCGCTCGACGCGCTCTACGTGCGGAAGGAAGCCAAGGATCATGGCAGTCGCCGCCTCATCGAGGGCGGAACGCGCCTCAAGCCCGGTGCGTCCGTGGCGCTCCTCGAAGACGTGATCACCACGGGGGGCTCGACCTTGAAGGCCCTCGCCACCTTGCGCGAAGCCGGCTTCGTCGTCGAACACGTCGTGGTGCTCGTCGACCGGCTCGAAGGCGGGCGCGAGGCGCTCGTCGCCGCCGGCTTGCAGGTGCATGCGATCTACACGAAAGCCGACGTGCGCGAGGACTGAGCCGTGCCCTCGCTTCCGCCTCCCTTCGCGCCCATCGCGGTGCACGAGACGCTCGCCCTGGAGCAAGAGTTCTCCCTCGATGCGGTCGTCGTGCGGGGCTTTTCGTTCCGCGAGGTGAACGTGAAGGAGGCCTTCACCGGCAAGGACGGCCAGGGGGCCTTCTTTCGCGCCAGCCTCAAAGACCTGGGGCCCGAGTCGGCCCGCGCCCTCGCCTACGAGAGGATGTCTCAGTCGCCGGAGTCGCCGGCCCGGATCACGCTCGTCTGCGCGATCTTGGGCCGCCAACGAATGATCCAAGTCACGCAGAAGGCCACCGAGCTCGGTTGCGTGCGCGTCGCGCCGGCCTTCACGGAGCGAAGCGTCAAGCCGGCAGATCTCGATCACGAGAAGCCCTGGGCCTGGCCGGGACAGGCCAAGAAGGCGGCCAAACAGTCGCGACGCTCGAGCGTTCCCGAGGTGCTGAAGGCGGCCCCCCTCGCGCGGCTCGTCGACGAGGCCTTCTTTCGGGAGGCGCAGACCCGGTACGTGCTCGACGACCGGCCGCTCGGCGAAGCGCCGCTCGCCACCTTCGAACCGACGCCGGCGCCGGGCGACTACGTTCTCGTCGTTGGGCCGGAGGGTGGCTTCAGCGACGCGGAGCGGGCGCTCTTGGCGTCGCGGAACGTGGTGACGCTGGCGCTCGGCTCGCGTGTCTTGCGCGCCGAGACCGCCGTGTTCGCCGGCCTCGCGGTCCTTCAGCACCGGCTTGGCGATCTCCGGATCTGAGCGGTTGGCCCGCGCGCGCCTGCGCCGTCGGCCGCCGTTGCGTGCGTGTCAGCCGGCGGCGGCGGCGAGGCTCGCCGAGCTTCGGCTCGACGTTGGCGCGAGCGTCAGCGGCTCGAGGAGACGAGTCACGATGCCCGGGAGTTCGGCGGCCAGGGCCGGCGGCAAGAGCGACCCGGCGTGAAATACCGCGAAATCGGCGTAGCCACCGAGCGCGCGTTTCACGAGCGAATCGCGCCGCCCAGCGCCTAGGTTGCGAAGGATTCGGCCGACGTCGACGGAGCCGTCGTCGTGAGGGAGCACGTCCTCGAGCAGGGCGCTGAGCTCGGCGCTTCGCGACACGTACCGCTCCAGCGCGCGCCTTACGTCGTCGCCGCGGCGCACGCGATCGCAGAGGCGATGCACCTCAACGAGGACCTCGTTGTAGGTCGTGATGATGTCGGCCGTCGAGTTCGCCCGCGGGCCCATGAACTCGACATGTCCTTGCGTGCCCAGTTGGTAGAACGCTTGCGTCACCTCGAACTCGAGGAGGCCAACCTCGCGGCCGATGTCGGCGATGCACCGCACGCCGTCGCAAAGGTCGAGCAGCGTCCGCAGGGGGTCGTCGAGCTTGGCGCCGCCGCCGTCGAGTGTCACGGCGTTGAGTCGCTGAGGAATGTGCCTCGACGAACCCACGCGCCGCCGGAACACCAGCATCTCGTCCATGCGACGAGCGCCTTCCATCAAGAGCGACTGCAACGACGGGCGTTCCGGCGCGATGAGCGCGATGTCCAGTCGCTCTTCGACGAAACAGAAGACGCCGTCCTCGACGCGGAGCGCCGCGTAGAAAATCTCTTCCGCTTGGCGCCCGAGGAGCTGCTCGAGGGTGGCGACCTCGACGCGGCCCAAGGCGACCAGGACTTCGCCGATGCGTCGACCGTCGAGCGCCGCGAGCATGGTCGCTTCTTCGATGTCGTCGCGGGCCACCTCACCGCTGCGGTAGAGCATGTCGCCGATGCGTTCGTGAGCCGCCGTGGTGGCCGCCCCGACGAGCTCGCCGGTCTCGAAGACGACGGCTCGAATGGTCTCGCTTGACGCGACCACGAGGGTTCCGCTGCGGCCCGATTGCGCGAGCAGCGCGACGATGTCGCAAAGGCCGCCCGCTACGTGAATCTCGCCCGCAAGACGCACCGGGAGATCGCGCTCCGACCAAGCGGAGGGGACCAGCCGGCGCAGCGCGCCGCGCAACTCGGTCGCAGGTCCCGCTGGCGTCCGTCGACTGGCTTGGAATCCCGAGTTCGTTGCCGTCATCAATCCCCCATCCGCTGTGTCAGCGTGCCTTTCGGTGGAGCACGCCACATACCAACGGCGGTCACTCGCCACCGACGTCCTGATTTCGCCGTGTTTCGAGCACCCACGCTGAACCGGTGCGCGGTCACCGGCCAATCCACTTGCGAGGCGCAATGGCCTTCCGCATGACTTTCCTAGGAAAGTCCGAAGCGTCGCCTCCTTGCACGGCCTGCCGCATCCAGCAAGCCGTTGCACCCCGGTCTTCCTGAAACTGCCCGCAGTTTGCCGCGGCTACATGCAAGGCGAAGTGGTTCTCGGGGGGCCGGGCGCCGTCGACACCCACACCCGAGCTGAACGTGGGTCGATCCTCGCGTCCTTCCCGGGTGACGACTTTTCAGCGCCCCGCTTCGCCAATTGCCGTGGATTTTTCCCGGCACGGAACCGGCAGAGATGGGGCGAGCCATGAAGAACCCCCTTCGCTACCAATTCGTCCGAGCCCTCCTTGTGCGCGCCCTGCCTGTCGTCCTCGGCGCGACAGCCTTCGGCTGCAGCTCGGCCGACGCCCCACCCGTCGCCGAGAACAGCGCCGCTGCGACCGCCGCCGACGCGGCGCCCTCGTTTTCGTCGTCGAGCGACGCCGCCGTCATGGCGCTTCCTCCCCTCGATCCTGGTTCCGACGCTGGAACCACGGTGGTGCTGGATGCCGCGGCGCCTCTTCCGATCGTCGACGCGGGCCCCGTGCCGTGTCCCGTCGGCGGCGAGCTCGAGGTCGAGCCCAACGACGTGACGCCCAACGAGCTCAACAACATCCGCTGCGGCGTGCTCGCCGGCGCCGACGCGAAGGACCTCATCCAAATTTCACGCGCGGCCTTCGGGCTCGCCTGGACGGGAGCCGTCAACGTCACGTTGACGCAGCCGGTGCCCGGGGGGCCCTACTTGGCCGAGATCGTGTCGAAGACGCCCGGCGTGCCGGCGTATTGGGTCATCAACTTCAAGTGAGCGGCTCGTGCCGACGTGAAATTCGCTCTACGCTCCCCCCATGATCCTCGAGGAGCTCAAGAAGCGCATCACGCTGGCCATGAAAGAGCGACGCGACGTCGAGAAGGAAGTGCTGCGCGTCGCGCTCGGTGAGATCCAGACGGCGGGCGCGCGCGCCGGTCGTGACATCTCCGATGACGATGCGGCTCAAGTGGTTCGCAAGCTCGTGAAGTCGATCGAAGAGACGCGGGCGCTCACCGTCGACGAGGCTACCAAGGCGACGCTCGCCCTTGAGCTCACGACGTTGCAGTCCCTGCTGCCCAAGGGGCTGTCCGTCGACGAGATCGTGGAGAAGCTCTCCGCGTCGCGCGACGCCATTCGCGCCGCGCCGAGCGATGGTCAAGCGACCGGCGTTGCCGTCAAAGCCCTCAAGGGGCTCGGTCTCACGGTGCCCGGGAGCGACGTCTCCCAGGCCGTCAAGCTGCTCCGGGCCTAGGCCGCTTTCGCGAAGCGGCCTCCGTCGCTCACCGCCGCGACTTGCCGCGTGTGAGCTCGGCCACCGCCTGCGCGATGCCGTCGAGCGTCAGCTCGAAGGTCGGGAACAGGTCCGAGAGCAACTTCGCCGTCCCCGCGCGCCAGTAAGACTCGGGCTCGGGGTTGAGCCACACGCACTTCTTGTAGTGATCGTGGAGGAGCTGCATCCACGCGATGCCGGTCCGATGCTCTTCGCTCGGTCGGTACGAGAGCTCGGCCCAGTCGCCTCCGCCGAGCAATTCGGCCGGATGCATCGCCGCGTCGCCGACGAGGACGAGCTTCCAATCGGCGCTCGTGGCGTCCATGACATCACGGACGCGCATCGGCTCGGTGAACGTCTCGGTGCCGTAGAGCCGACCGTAGATGCAGTTGTGGAAATAGAAGGTCTTGAGCTCGCGGATGTTCTTTGCGCGCTTCGCTGCGGAAAACAGCCTCGAAACCAGCTCCGCGTAGGGATCCATCGAACCGCCCACGTCCATCAGCAAGAGCACGCGGACGTTGGAGCGGCGCGGCGGCTTGAGCACGATCTCGAGCTCGCCGCCGCTCTTCGCCGTCTCCTCGATGGTCTCCTCGATGTCGAGCTCGAGGACGTCGCCCTCTCGCTTGAGGGCGCGGAGCTTTCTTAGCGCCACCTCGATCTGGCGCACGTCGAGGACGAGGTCCGAGCGGTAGGGCTTGTAGCGACGCGCGTCGGCGACGCCAAGCGCGCTCCGGCCTCCACCCATAGCGCCGACGCGCAGGCCCGAAGGGTGCGTCCCGCGCGCGCCAAAAGGGCTCGTGCCGCCGGTGCCGATCCATTTGTTGCCGCCGTCGTGCCGCTCGGTCTGCTCGCGGAGCCGCTCCTCGAGCATCCGCCTTAGCTCGTCGACGTCGAGGCTCTCGAGGAGCGCGCGCTCCTCTGGCGAGAGCTCGCGGCGCGCCATGGGATCGCTGAGCCACTGGGACAATTCGTCGGCGATGGCGATGGCCTCGAGCGTGACGCCTTTGAAGTGCGAAGAGAACGCCTGATCGAAGGCGTCGAGGTCCGCCTCACGGTGTACGCAGAGCGCGCGGGCGACGTGATAGAAGCCGTCGAGCGAGCTTTCGTGCAAGCCGCGGGCGAGCGCCCTCGCCATCGCGAGAGCCTCCGGCGGGCCGACCTTGAGCTTCTTGGCGCGCAGCTCGTAGAGAAAGGGCACCAGGATGGCGCTCACCGCGCCGCTCCACAGCGCAGGTCGCCCTCGGTCCGCGCCACCAGATCGTAGTCGCCGACGGCGAGTTGCGGCGGGATGGTCACGGCGGCGGCAAATTCGCCCTTTGCGTTCGTCGCTACCGTTCCAACGCGGCGCTCCACCACAGCGGAGCGGAAGAGGATCTCGACGGTCACGAAGGCGCACCGCGCGCGGTCTGCCGTGACCGAGCCCGACACTTTGAGCGGACCCCCGCGGCGCACGACTTCGTTCTCGACGGTCACCTGGATGGAGGAGGGTGGCCGCAGATCTTCCGGCGCCTTCGGCGCGCTGCGAGGTCCGATGGCGGCGCCAGCGTCTCCGCTCGTTTGCGTCGCGTTCCGCTGGCTCGAGGCGGGCGAGCGCGGGGTGCTTCCGGCGTCGGCGAGAGAGCCGCTCGGCTGCGCGCCGGGCCGCGGCAGGCCTGCGATGTCCTCGCCGCGGGTGGCGCCCGGCGGCCAGCCGAAGGTGTCGGGTGGCGGCTGGTGCACGGGCTTGTTGGCGATCGACTGCGTCAGCATGCGGCCCGCACCGCCGAGGTCGATGCGATGCCACAGCTGGCCGTCGTGAACCTCGACCCACGCGTGCGCTTCGTTGAGGACCATTCGCGTGGGAATGCCCAGGCCGAGCGCCGTCACGAGAAACGCGTACGACCGGTGTCGACAGACGCCCTTTTGGCCCAACGCCAGATCGATGTAGACATCACGTTCCGCCTTGGCCGGCTCTTCCGAGTCGCGGAACGCGCGAAAGTAGGCCACGAGCTTCCGGGTGACGTCTCGCGGCGCTTGCTCGCGCGAGAGCCCGAGCTTGCCGAGCACCACGGCCGCGGACGCGGCGACGTTCGCCGGCAAGGCAGCCACCTTGGGCAACTCGCCCCAGTTCGCTGCGTGCAGCTCGCCACCCAGGCTCGCGCGACGAATCGCGAGGTCCAGCACGAGCCGCGCGCGGCCTTCTTGTGGGAACTCGACGAACCAGTTGTCGGCATCGTCGCGGAGAAGCTGGAACTTCAGATCCTTCTGCCCCAAGGCTGCGTGCGCGTGGATGACGCGCGTGTCGGGGCCCACCGTCGGAATGCGCACCCGTTGACCGGGCTTCCCCTCGACGACGATGTCGGCGAAGAAGCGATCGTCGGCCGCGTCGACCTGCGTGGAGCGGGGCAACGGTCGAAGGTCTGGGCGCACCACGGTCAGCGCGAAGTCGCGCGTCACCGCGTCAAAGGCCACGAGGCGCTTGAAAGGCGCGTTCGAAGGCGTGAACGGATCGTCGTAGGGCAAGCTGTCGGGGCGCCTCGTGTCGCGATCCGGCACGAAGGTCGCATCGGGCTGCAGACCGGGCACCGACGTCGCGGGGCCTTGGCTGTAGGCGCTATCGCCGGTCGACAGGGGCCGCCGCACGTCGGGCGCGCCGATGAGGCCGCCCGGTGTCTCGACGACGGCGGGCACGTCGCCTGGCATCACGGCGCCGAGCGCGAGGTCGACGCGGGCGTCGTCAGGAATGGGCTCGTGGAGCACGGCCGGCGCCGCGTGCGCCGACAGGGCGAACGCCATCCAGGCGACGAGGGGCCCGAGCGCGGCGAGGTGTTTCTGCCCCATGCTCTTTCGCAGGGTGCTCACCGAAGGGCGTTGGCCTTCGGCGGCACCGCCGTCGGCGCGCCGGGACGGAAAGCCCCGGGTTCGTAGAGGTAGCTGCCGTCGGGCGAGGTGCCGTAGGTCGGGCCGTACCAGGCCATGCCTGGCGGTGCTTGCTCCCAGTGTCCCGGGATCCACGAGTACGTGGCGCCGTTCCAATGCCAGTAGCCTGCCACCCACGTCGCCTGCGGACCTGGTGGTGGTGAGCGGGTCTCGACGAGCGTCGGCGGCGGGGGACTGTTCACGACTTGCCCTCGCGGCGGCGTCGCCGTTACCCCAGCGACGCATCCCGCGAGGGCCGCTTGGAGAGCTGTGGCGAGGAGCGCCGTGGAGAGACGCGCCGGGGAGAGAAGCCGCTGATGCATGAGACCTCCGAAGAGTACCATCGACCGATCATGTCGTCCCGCAATGCACTCTCGCTCGAGCTGGCCGGTCTCCCCGAGGCGCTCCGCGCTCGTCTCGCGGCGCACGGCTTCGACGAGCTCCGATTCCTGGCGCTCGCCGACCGCCTCGACCCGTCGTTCGCCGACCAGAACCGCCTGAAGGGCCCCGTTGAGCCGCCCGCCGACGACGAGCTCCTCCGCATTCCCGACACGGGCGCAGAGGAGGCGCGCCTCCGGGCTCGGGGCGAGGAGGCCCTTTCCCGTGGCGAGGTCGCCATGGTGGTGCTCGCCGGCGGCATGGCCACTCGCATGGGCGGTGTCGTGAAGGCCCTCGTGCCGGCGGTCCGTGGCCGCACGTTCCTGGAGCTGCGCCTTCGAGAGAACGAGACCGTGGGCCGGCGTTACGGAAAACCCGTGCCCCTCTGGTTGATGGCGAGCGATGCCACCCACGAACCGACCACCGCCGCGCTCAAGCGGTACGGCGCCGGAGCGCATGTCGAGCCGTTCGTTCAGGATCTCTCCTTGCGCTTGACCCCCGAGGGTGCGCTCTTCCGCGACGATGCGGGGGCTCCCAGCACCTACGCCACGGGCCACGGCGACCTTCCCGACGCCCTTCGGCGCTCGGAATTGCTCCGTCGGCACCGCGCCTCTCCCCGGGCGGCACCGTCGTGTGGATCGCCAACCTCGACAACCTGGGAGCGACCGTCGACCCGGTCATCCTGGGCCTCTTCTTGGAACAGCGTGACCGCGGCAAGAAGGTCATGGTGGAAGTGTGCGACAAGGCGCCGCTCGACAAGGGGGGAGGGCCGGTGCACGCGGAAGGGACACTCCAAGTGGTCGAGGAGTTCCGTCTGCCGGTGGGCTTTGATGCGAGTCGCATCAAGGTCTTCAACACCAACACGTTCCTTGTCGACGCAGCGGCGCTCGACGAAGCGGCCATCGATTGGACCTGGTTTCGCGTTGAGAAAGCGGCCCACGGCCGCAAGGCCATCCAGTTCGAGCGGCTCGTTCAAGAGCTCACCCGGGCGCTTCCCGCGGCCTACGTGCGGGTCCCCCGCGACGGGGGCACGAGTCGTTTCCTGCCGGTGAAGGACCCGGAGGAGCTGGCCCGCCGCGGACCGGAGCTTTCAGCCGTCGCGACCTCGCGGGGCATGCTCTGAGAGCGCCGCCCGGCGCCCTCGCAAAGGCGCAAAGGCGCCTCCAAAGGCGGCTCTGCGGCCCGAGATCCAGTTACACTACGCGCGATGAACTCGGCCGAATCGTTCGAGGTACCGCTGGCCGCCACCGAGCTGGCGCAGCTGCTCGACGGGCTCGCGCAGACGATTCGCGGCGGATCGCTCGGCGCCACTGGTTGCACGCGACCTCACCCGCTTCTCCTCTTGCTCTCGCGTGGAGACTTGGCGGTGCTGCTCGTGCCCGCGATCGTATGGGACAAGGGCCGCGATCTCATGAAGCCGCTCATGGAGCGCTTCGCCGACGGGAGCGCCATGATGGTGCTCCTGGGGCACCCCGCCACCGACGCCACGACGGTCGTCGGCAAGGGGCTCGCGAGCTTGATCTCGGCGACGCCGTCGTCGGAAGAGCTGTCGGTCGCGGTGTCGCGCGCCTTCGAGTTGCTCGAGGCGCGAGCCCGCGCCGAGAGCCGCGGCAAGAGCCTCGACCGCTATCGCATCGAGCTCGGTGAGCTCTTGAACATCGCGCGTTCGATGGGCACCGAGCGTGACGTCTCGAAGCTTCTCGGCATCATCCTCGAGAAGAGTCGCTTCATCACCGGCGCCGACGCCGGCAGCATCTACGTCGTCGAGGGCGACGAAAAGCGCCCCATGTTGCGCTTCAAGTTGACGCAAAACGACTCGCTCACGTTCGACTCGCGCGAGTTCGTGATGCCCATCTCGATGCGGTCCATCGCCGGCGCCGCGGCGCTAACCAAGAAGCCCGTCAACGTCGCCAACGTCTACGAGCTGCCGCCCGGCTCGCCCTACTCGTTCGACAAGAGCTTCGACGAAAAGATCGGATATTCGACCCGATCGATGTTGGCCATGCCGCTCGTCTCGCAGCGCGACGAGGTCATCGGCGTTATCCAACTCATCAACAAGAAGCGCGAACCGGAAGAGAAGCTCCGTTCTCGCGCCGACGTCGAAGCCCAGGTCATCGCCTTCGACGAACGCAGCGAAGAGTTGCTCGGCATGCTCGCGGCGCAGGCCGCTGTTTCGCTCGAGAACACGATGCTCTACGACGAGATCCAGAAGCTCTTCGAGGGCTTCGTGCGGGCGAGCGTCGAGGCCATCGAGTCTCGCGACCCGACGACGAGCGGTCACTCGCGTCGCGTGGCGGATCTCACCGTCGAGCTCGCGAAGATCGTCGACGGCGTGCCCGACGGCGCCTACGCCAGCGCGCGCTTCAGTCGCGAAGACTTGCGCGAGCTCGAGTACGCGAGCCTCCTGCACGACTTCGGCAAGATCGGCGTGCGCGAGAAGGTCCTCGTCAAGGCGAAGAAGCTCTTCGACGAACGGCTCGAGCTCATCCGCGGGCGCTTCGACTTCGTGGTGCGCTCGCTGGAAGCGGAGATCGTGGGCCGCAAGCTTCGCGTGCTCGAGCGCGGCGGAGCGCAGTCCGAGTTGGAGGCGCTTGAGCGCGAGCTCGTGGAGCGGCGTCTCGAGATAGAGGCGGCTTACACCGCGGTGCTTCACGCCAACGAGCCCACGGTGCTTCAGGAGGGCGACTTCGCCACCATCGAGCGCCTCGCGCGCGAGACCTACACGGACCTGCGCGGCGAGATGCAGCAGCTCCTCGACGAGACGGAGGTGAGCTCGCTGAGCGTGAAGCGAGGCTCGCTCACGCCGGAAGAGTTCGACGAGATCCGCTCGCACGTCTCGCACACGTTCAAGTTTCTCTCGCAGATCCCGTGGGGCAAAGCCTTCCGGCGCGTGCCCATCATCGCCGGCGCGCACCATGAGCGATTGAACGGCACCGGGTATCCGAATCGCTTGCGCGCGGAAGAGATTCCCGTGCAATCGAAGCTCATGAGCATCTCCGACATCTACGACGCGTTGACGGCCAACGACCGGCCCTACAAGCGCGCCATACCCGTCGATCGAGCGCTCGACATCCTCGACTTCGGCGTCAAAGACGGGCACCTCGATGTGGACCTCGTGCGCATCTTCCGCGAGGCACGCGTTTGGGAGCGCGTCGCCGCGGGAACTCCGTGAGGTCACTCTCGGCCCCGCGTTCCACCGCTCGCAGGCTCCACCTTGCGACGCTGCTCGCCGCGGCGACAGCTCTCGTCTCGAGGGTTGCGTCGGCGGAGCCGGCCGACGCCGGCGCCACGCCCGTCGCCATCGCCGCCGACGCGGACGCCGGTGTCGACGCCTCGCCAACAGCGCCGCCGCCAACAGCCCCGTCGCCAACGACAACCGTCGACCCGTCCCTGGGGCCCGATCCCTTTGTCGACGCGGGCGCGCCACCAGCGACCGTGCTGCCCACGCCCCCCGCCGTCGACCTTTCGCCGTGGAGCCGTCCGAGCGGTTGCACGAGGCCCGGCGACGACGACGCAGACGACGAAGGTCTCAGCATCGGTGGTCACCACGCCAAGGTCCGCGTGACGATGCTTCTCCAGCCTCAGCTGGCCTGGGAGATCTTCGACGCGTCTTCAACGCCGAACGCCGGGCCCGACGGCACCCTCCCCGAAGGCGTTTTGCCCAACACCACTTTGGGGCGCGGCGACGGCAGCACCACCAATCGCGCCACGTTTCGGCTGCGCCGCGCGCGGCTTGGCCTCACGCTCCGCACGAGCTCGCCCTTCGGCGCCGTCTTTGAGATCGATCCCAACCTCGCGGACCGGGAAAATCCAGCGAGCGGCACCATCGCTCGTCGCATCGAGTTGATGGCCTCCACGCGCGAGCGGGTTCCGCGCTACGAGGTCGGCGCCGGCCTCTTTCCTGTGCCCTTCAGCCGCGATCTCGCGGAGCCACACGCCGCCCGCATCTTCGTGGAGCGAGCGTGGGGGACGCGAGCCATGTTCCCTGAAGACGCCGACATGGGCGTCCGCTTCCGGCGGCGCGTGCCCTCCGTGGGCCTCACGGTTGATCTCGCCGTCGTCAACGGCGTAGCCGTTGGCGAGCCGACCTTCGGTCGCACGCCCGACCTCAACAAGACCAAAGACGTCACGGCTCGCGTCGCCCTCGACCTCAAGCGTTTTGAGGTGGGCGTCGGTGGCTATGGAGGCCAGGGTCAGGTCGTCAACGCGCAGACGTTTCGCGTGCAGCAGCGGCCCCGCGCCGCGCTCGTGATCGACGCGCTCTTTCGTGGTCGCGTATCGCGCAACTTTCCCGAGACGCGCATCTCCGGCGAGGTCGTCGTCGGTCGAAATATGGATCGAGGCGTGGCCTATCCATTCCTGCTCGCGCTCCCCGCCGACGGGCCGGGGCTGCCGAACTTCGATCCCCGTAGCGCATGGCTGCGACTGGAGCAGGATCTCCGCGCCCTGACCCTCGGCATCCGCTACGACACGTACACGCCCGACGCGTCGGAGCCCGACGATTCACGGCACACCTTCGCCGTCGCGCTCGCTCGGAACATGGGCCGCGTCGCCCGCGTCGTGCTCGAGTTCGATCACGTGCTCGACCGCACCCACGCGCCTTCTTCGCCGGCGCCCGCATCCACGCGTCAGAGTGAAGTGCTCTCGCTCATGGGGCAGTTTTCCTATTGAGCTTCGCGTGAAGCTGCACGACGAGCTGGGCAAATTCCTCTTTGGAGCGGAACCCGTAGAGGGCCGCGTCGGTCACCGTTAAGAGGTCGAGCACGAGAGCCTCGAGCTCCGCGGCGCCTGCTTGTGGCGCGAGCTTCCCCTCGATGGCGGCCGCGACATCGCTCGAAAGCATGAAGTCGCCGCCGAGGCGAACGCCCCCGTCGCAATCCGCCATGCCCACAACGCCGATGGGGGCCGCGACGGTCTCAGCCCAGGCTAATGCGCGCGCGCGTGGCGGCGCTACTTGCCAGTCGCCCAACAGATCGGTCAGCGGCGCGTCGCTCCGCTCCACGCTCGCGCCGGCCGCCTCGCCGTAGGCACGGGCGACGTGCTCCGTCAGCGCCTTCTTGTCGACCTTCTTGCCGAGGACCTCCTCGAGCGTCGCGGACTTCTTGTTCATGAACGACGAGCGGGCGTCTCTCGCGAAAGGGTCGGCGATGGCCACGAAGGCCTCGAAGAGCGTGCGCCGTGACGCCGCGTCGTGTGCGAAGGCCAAGAGCGCCACCGGACGGTGGCGAACGCTGATCCAGTCGCGGCCGAAGTAGCTCGCCGGGCTGCCGAGCCGCGACAGCGCGCGAAGGAGCGGTCGCACGTGACGGTTCAGGATGGCGTCCGGCGGGCAAGCGAGCCACGTGTCTTCGCGCGGAAGCGAGAGCATGACGTGAAGCGACGCGGGGCCCGCGAGCACCGCCGGGCCGCCGGAAGCGCGCGACAACGCGCTGGGAGCGGCGGCCGAGAAGGCGCCCGCAAGCTCGCCTTCTTCCGTTGGCGTGACGAGCAAGAGCCGCGGACCGTCGCTCGCCGTGGCGAAGGCCCAGTGCGAGGCGCGCGCCATCTCCGCAAGGTTGCCCGACGCGACGTGAACCGGGAAGGGGAGCGTCAAACGGCCTCTTCTCGGGTCGGAAGGCCGCGCCAAAAGAGCGCCAGCCGCTCATGAACACGGTCCGCGACCTTCCGTGAGCAAGGGAACGGCTCGCCGCGCGCGAGGCGCGACGCAAAAGGGACCGGCAGCTCGAGGATCGTCGCCAGCTCAGACTCGAAGCCGCCGGTCGTCTCGAGCCAACGCCGTGCGCCCAAGACGAGGTCCTCGAAGAGCGGATCCACGACGGCGGAGTCGGTTGCGATGGTGTCGGTGGGGAGTGCGGCTCGTCCGTCGGTCTCGTCGTCCGACGCGGCGACTCGCTCCACGTCCCCCAGCAGCGCGAGGACATCGTCTTCGCCGAGGCCCTCGAGGGCGCGCGCGCGATCGTCCACGACGGCGTTCACGATGGCGCGCTTCTTCGCCTTGAGCGAGAGGATCTTCTCTTCGACGGTGCCGGCGGCCAAGAGCCGCACCACGGTCACCGGCTTGTCTTGCCCGATGCGATAGGCGCGGTCCGTGGCTTGATCCTCCACCGCCGGGTTCCACCAGGGGTCGCAGTGAATCACCGTGTCGGCGGCTGTGAGGTTGAGGCCGGCACCCCGGCCTTCAGCGAGATGAGAAAGAGCGTCGCGTCACCGTTCTGAAAGCGCTCGATGGGGACGTCACGCTTGCGCGTTCGCCCGTCGAGGTATTCGTAGCGGATCCCGGCGAGGTCGAGGTCGCGTCGCCAAAGCGTGAGCAGCTCCACGAACTGAGAGAACACGAGGGCCCGCCGCCCTTCGCGCGCGAGCTCGTGCACCAGCTCAAGAAAGGCCTCCCGCTTCGCGCTCATGGCCGCGGGCTTGCTTGGGTCGACGAGCCGCGGATCGCAAGCCATCTGTCTGAGGCGCAAGAGCGCTGTAAAGACCGTCAGCGTGCCCACCTCGCCCTTGTCTTCGAAGGCGCGACGCACCGAGTCGCGGAGCGTGAGCGCGAGGGCGTCGTAGAGGCGACGGTTCTCCTTGGTCAACGTCACGAAGCGATTCATCTCCGTCTTGGGCGGCAGCTCCGGCAAGACGTCGCTCTTCGTTCGGCGCAGCAAGAAGGGCCGCATCAGGCCCTTCAGCTCTTGGGCCCTCGGACTCGTGACGTCCGTGGCCACGGGGCGCTCGTAGCGTCGCTCGAAGGACTTGACGCTCCCGAGCATGCCCGGGTTTACCAGGCTCGCGATCGACCAGAGCTCGCGCAGGCGATTTTCTACCGGCGTGCCCGAGAGCGCGAGTCGCACGTCGGCATCGATACGCGCGGCGGCGCGCCTCGTCGCCGCATCGGCGTTCTTGACTTGTTGCGCCTCGTCGAGCACCAACGCGCGAAATCGAATCGCCGAGAGCCATTCGACGTCGCGCCGCAAAACGCCGTACGTGGTGACGACGACGTCGTGACCCGAGATGCGTTCCGCCGTGCGGCTGCTGCGGGGCCCATGGAGCAGGTGGGCGCGCAAGCTCGGCGCGAATCGCTTGATCTCGTGCAGCCAGTTGGACGCGACGGAGGTCGGCGCGACAACGAGCGACGGCGCGTGCCCTTCCGCCTCCTTCCATTGAGCCAGCAGCGCGAGCGTCGTGATGGTCTTCCCGAGGCCCATGTCGTCGGCGAGGATGCCGCCCGCTCCGAGGGCCTTCAGAAATTGCAGCCACGCGAGGCCTCGCTCTTGGTAGGGACGCAAGGTCCCCGTGAGAGACTGAGGCAAGTCCGGCTCGGCGATCCGGAGCGAGCGCAGCCGCTGCCGTAGGCCTTCCACCGACGCGTCCATGCGGCCGTCGTTCTCTTCGAGCCATCGTTCGACGCGGCCCAACTGATGCGCTGCGAGGCGCGCTTCGCTCTTCGCCCCCATGACCTCGCGGGCCTCTTCGACGAGCGCCTCGACAGACTCGGTGATCTTGGCCAGCGTGCCGTCGTCGAGGGGCACGTAGCGGTGCTTCCGCTGAAGCGCCCTCTGGATGTCGGCGAGTTCGACGGGGACGTCGTGGGCGGTGAACTCGAGGCGCGTGCCGAGCCAGTTGCCTTCGAGGGCGACGTGGACGCGCGATTGAATGGCCGAGCCAAGGCGCACGCGCGCGAGGCGCTCGCTCAGCGCCGTCTCGACGCGTGGCTCTTCGCACGCGCGAAGCTCGAGGAGTCCCTTCTGCCAGAATTGCACCGCCTGCTCGCCGGCGGCGCCGACCACTGCGGCCTTTGGGTCGAGGGTGTCTTCGCCGTCGGCTGGTGCCACGAGACCCACGCGCTCCGCCAGGGCGCGCGCGTCGGCTTCGGCCTGTTCGTCGCGCGGCGCTGCTGCGCGCGTCACTGCTGGTCCGAAAAGCGGGACTTCGCCGTGCGCGTAGACGGCGATGAGCTCGCCTTGGAAGTCGAGAGGCTCACCGGAGAGGCGGAGAATCACGCGAGGCCGCTCCACGTGGGGCAGCCCAAAGGTGTCGCTCGCGGGAAGAGAAACGCCGGCCGAACGGAGCGAGCGAAGGAGCTGACCGCCCACGTTGGCCAAGCGCCCATGGGGGATCACCAGCTCCGGCGCCCCCTCCAAGCGACTCGCGACGTCCACGTCGACGTCACGCGCCACGCGATAGAGGGCGCCTTCGCGCGTCCAGATGAAGGGGTAAGGCCCGGGAAAGAAGAGCGCGTCGCCGAAGCCGATGGAGAGGCCGCCGTCGGCCACCCAGCGCGCTCGCAATTTGGTGGCGGAGCGCGCGCCGTCGCCTTCGACGGAGGTCGCCGTCGTCACCAGCGACGGCCTTACGACGGGCGACCGAAAGTCCAACGGGGCCTTGAAGCCCGCGCCGAAGACGCCGCCGTGTTGACGCATGGCCTCGAGGGTCAACGAGGCGAAGGCACCGCGCACCGCGATGGTCTTCTTTCCCGAGGTCTCCTCGGCGTAGCGCACCACGTTGCGGTCTCGTGGCGAGAGGCGCAGGCGGGCGAGATCGCGCGCGCCCACGAGCCTCTTTTCGCCATAAACACGCACGGCGAGCGAGAGGCTCGGCGTGCGGCGCGCGGCGGCGTCGCCATAGGCCACACCCACCGTCTCGTCGGCGCCATGGCCCGTGGCTGCGATGTCGAGGCGCGTCACCACGGCTCCGTCGCCGGGGCCGAGCCAGCTCTCTAGCGTCGCGTCCACCATCGCCTCGAGCCGGCGCTCTTCGCGATGGTTCGGCATGGCGCCAAACGCGCGCGCCGCGTCGGCGCCCGTCTGCAGGGCCACCCGGAGCGGCCTTGAGGCGGCGAGATCGACGGCCAGTTGCGCCATGTGCAGGCACGGCCCAAAGGGGGTGAAGCACCGAGAGCAGTCACCGCGCAGCGCGCCCTCGCGTTCGGCGAGAAAGAGCGTGACGCGCGAGAGCCCCATGACGTTCTTTCCGAGGGCCGCGGGGCCCTCGCCCGACGCGTCGCCCATCGTCGCAAAGACGCGCCCATCGCTCGTCATGCGCGGCGGCTCCACGTAGACAAGCCGGCCCAACAGCGCGTGCTCGAGCTCGCGCTTTCCGAGGAGCGCCCGCAACGCGTGCAGGTCGAGGCGCTCGAGCCAGTGATCGTCGTGACTCATGGTTTCAGTCGGGCGAGCCGACCATGGTAGCCGAGCGGAGGGGGCCGGCGTGAGGGCGGTCGTTCCGCCGAAGGGGCACGTTGGGCTACGCTGCGTCGATGGTGGCGCGTCGACGACAGCGGGCGGGGATCGTGCCGCTGCGGCGCGCGCTCGCGCTGGCGTCTTGGGCCGGGGCCCTCTTGGCGGCCATCGCCGCTTGCCAGGTCGTCGTACCGCTCGAGGGGTTTCGCGTCGCTGCCACCGCGAGCGTCGACGCGGGCGCGCCGCGTCCCGTCTCTCAGGCGTGCTCGGCGGAGATGCCTCCGCCCCTCGACACGGTGCTACCTGGGGGAGGTGACATCTCCGTCGATCTTGTCTTTGGCTCGCTGGTGGCGGACGCACGGAACGACGCCGGCGCGACGACGTGCCCGGTGCCCGGCTTCAACTTGGACAAGAGGACGACCTGCATCGACTCGCAAGGTCAACAGATCGCCATCTCCGCTTGCCCCGCCGGCGAAGGCTGCGTGTTCGGTCCTTCGTGCAGCAACAAGATGCGCCGGCACAATCCGTGTGATTTCCCTGGCGGCGTCGACAACGCGCTCGGGCGCGCGTTTGGGCCCGAGTTTTTGGGCTCCATTCCCGGCGTCGACCGACGACAGATCGAGCCCAACTCGGTGCTCAAGAACGGCGTGGGCAACGTCATCCTTCGCGTGGCTGGCTACAACGGCCGTGAAGACGACGATGATGTCTCCGTGTCCTTTTTTGTCGCCTCCGGCATCGCCGGGACGACGGCGCCGGTGGAGCCGCTCCGCTCCGACGGCGGCTTCATTCCGTCTAACCTTCGGGAGTATTGGGACGGCAAGTCGCTCCGTACTTGGTACGTGGATCCCAACAGCGTCGAGTCGGCAACCTTCATGGTTCCCAAGTACTCCGTCGACGGCTACGTGCGCGGTGGCCTGCTCATCGTCGCTGCCGCGCCGCGCGAAGCCGGCACCCCCTCCACGGTGCTCGTCCCGCTCCTCGCGCCCATTGCGGTCGAGCACGTTCAACTCACCGGCGAGCTTCGCCTGATCGGTGATGAATGGCACATCCAGCGGGGCAATCTCGCGGGGCGAGTGCTCGTCAGCAACTTGGTGGAGCAGCTCTCGAAGCAATCCATGATGATCGACGGTACCTTCGAGCCCCTGTGCAAAAACGAGGCAATCCAGGCGTTGGTCCGGAACACGGCCTGTGAGCTCGCCGACCTCGCTGACACGCCGGGTGGTGATTGCACCCATCTCTCGGTGGGGATGACCTTCACCGCAGTGCCCGCCACGGTTGGGCCGGTGCGTCCGGGCCTTCAGGCGGGCGAGATGAACCCTTGCCCCAACCTCGAATACGCGTGCCTGGGTGTACGGTGAAGCGCGCTCGTCGCCTCCGCATGCAACGTGGCTTCCTCTGGATGGCCTGTTCGGCATGCGCCGTGGTCGCTTGCGGTCGCCTGACAGCGTCCGTCGACGTCCCCGATCGGGCCGCGGCCAGCGCTCCCCCGGGTGACGCTTCGCTCGACTTGGCGCTCCCGAGCGAACCGCTCGCGTGTGAACCCGCTGACATGTCCGCGTTTCAACCGAGTTTTGTGCCTCCGACGGACCCGCAGCCGGGAGCGTGCGACTCACCGGACGAGATTGCGCTGGTCACCGATTGTCTAACGAGGGCCTCGTTGCCGCCCCAGGCCTGCGCAGAGGTCCGCGAACGCACCCGCGGCGTGACTTGCGCAGACTGCGTCGTCACCACCGCCGACGCGGGTCGTCACGGGCCGGTGATCATGGACGGCTTCGTGGCTCGTCTCAACGTTGCCGGGTGCATCGCGCTCTTCACGCGGCAGGGGCGCGATGATCCAGGTTGTGGAGGGTGGGTGGCGGCGCTCAAAACTACACCTTTGAGGCCTGCCGCGGCTGCGGCGCAATCGATGCCGCGGCAAGTTACGACGGCGCGCCGCACGCACCCGAGACACCGGCGCTCGAGGCGTGTCTGATGGCTGCGCGTCGTGGCACCTGCGTTCGGTTCGTCGATCGCGCCGAGCGCTGCCTGCGCCCAGTGGCTGGGGGGCCCTCAGCGGTGTGTCAAGGCGTAGGAGACTTCATAAAGCGCGCCGTCGCGCTTGGCAGTCCGTTTTGCCTGGCGCTCGATGCCGGCGCTCCGCCCGATGGCGGTGGCGATTGACCTGCGAGTGACCGCCGTGAGGTTGGCGCGCCGAGGGGGCCCGCCTCAGAACGACGTTTGCAGCGACCAACCAGCGGCCTTTGGCGAGACTAGCGGCGTCATGCCGACCTTGGCCGGTGCGCTCCGCCGCGACGGCGACGTCAGCACGAGCGTCACGCCCACCGCGGCGCTCACGAGCCCCGCGCCAAGCACGATGTTCGAGGCCCACGCGCGCGTGTCGAGCTCGTTCAGCTTGTCGTCGCGCTCCGTTTGCGTCCCCTTGTTTGCCGCCGCGCACGTGTCCTTGAAGAGGCCGCCGCACTCCGGGCCACGGAGATGCCGAGGCCGGCTCCCACGAGGAACAACACGCCGCCGACGGTTGCCAAGGTGTACCCGGCCCGCGTCGTGTCCGGCACGTCGGCGAGCTTCGGCACGGTGACAAAGCCGCGTCCACGAACCTTTTCAAGCGGAACTTCGAGGCGAAACGACGTCTTTTGAGGGGCCGTGGCCTCCAAGGTTCGGGTGCCACCGTCCGTGGGGAGCTCAACTCCCCACTTGTTCGGCGGAAGCTCGACGCCGTCGAGGCGCACAACGAGGCCCGCGATCTTTGCCTCCTCGGGGACGACGACGCGGAGATAGGAAATCTTGGCCTCGATGTCCTTGAGGTGCTGCGAGGCACGCTCCACGCGATCTTGGCGCGTGCCGCGCGACGACTCGACGACTTGGTTGAAGAAGTCGGCGGCCGTCGCATAACGCTCGAGCGCCACGTTGCAGAGACCGAGGTTCAGCAGCGTGCCTGCCGCGGCCGGGTCGAGCTTGCGACTCGCTTCGAAGCGGGCGCAAGCTCCCTCGGCGTCGCCGCGCGCGAGGAGTACGCGCCCCTCGACGAAGAATCGCTCCGCCAGCGTGTTCACTTGCGCGGCGTCACCGCCTCGCCCTTCAAGCAACGTTGGCGGCGGCGCTTTCGCTGGCGGCGCTTCTGAGGCGTCCTGGGCGTGTGCGAGCGGCGCCGAGAAGAGGACGAGCAACGCCAACGCTGGAGTCCAAGGCTTCGCGGAGAGCATCATCCGCGAGTCTATGCAAAACGATGCCGAGACACGAGCGCGGCCTACCTTCGCTGGCCTTCGATCTCGTCGATGCCTGCTGGTGCGGCGGGCTGCGGCGGCGGGGCCGGAGGTGTAGGCACGGGTGGCGCGGGCACGGACGGCGCCGCGACCTGCGGAGGAGGCGCCGCCGCCGCTGAAGCCGATGGCGCGAGCGTTAGGCGACTCGGCGGAGGTGTGGTGGCGCTTTGCCGCTTCCCCGCGACCCTTGTCGAGCCCGCGCCCGCGTCGACCGGGGCCGCCCCTCCGCTCGGTTCCGGTGTCGGTGTTGCCGTGGGGGCTTGCGCGGTTATCGCGTTGGGCACAGGACTCTTCGGCTCGGGGTTCGTTGTCACCGCGACGGTCGCGGGGCCTGCCGGAGCGAGGGGCTTCACCGCGCGCGCACGCAGAAACACGGCGGAGGCGCCGCCCGCGGCGACGAGCACGAAGATGCCGAGCAAGAGCGGCCCGCGTCGCCTCCGGGGCCGGTGCGTCGTGGACCAAGGCGCGCCCGTCGCGTCCTTCGTCACGTCGCCGCTAGAAGGCAACGCGCGCCTCGCGCGAACGCGCCCTTCCGAGAGGCCCGAGAGGCGCCGGATGCGGTCCGTCGACACCTGACCCGCCGGCGCGAAGGGCTCGAGCGCGATGGCGAGGTCGAGCACAGACGCCGTGCGGCGATTCGGATCTTTCTCCAGGCAGCGCTCAACTGCCTGGGCAAAGTCGCGCGGAATGTCTGCCCTCAGCGAGCGGATGGGCTTCGGCGTGTCGGCCGAGACGCTCGCGAGGATGGCCACCGAGCTTTCACCGGAGAACGGATGTTGGCCCGTCAAGAGCTCGTACATCACGACGCCGAGGGCCCAGATGTCGGTGCGCGCGTCGACATGTTTGGCGCTGCGGATTTGCTCTGGCGACATGTACGCCGGCGAGCCAAAGACGGCGCGCGTATCGGTCAGCGCCGGCGTGTCTTCGCCGACCTCCACGAGGGCCTTGGCGATCCCGAAGTCGAGCACCTTGAGCATCGGCGAGCCGTCGGGCCGCGTCGCCAAGAACAGGTTCGAGGGCTTGATGTCGCGATGCACGATGCCATGGCCGTGGGCCTCCGCCAGCGCTTCGCACGCCTGAAGGATGTAGAGTGCAACATCATGGATCGCCAGCGGGCCCCGGTCGGCGAGCTCGGTGGCGAGGTCCGTGCCCTCGAGGTACTCCATGACGAGGTACGGAATTCCCTCTTCGAGGCCGACGTCCAGCACGCGAACGACGTGCTCCCCTTTCACGCGGAGTGACGCGCGAGCTTCCCGCAAGAAGCGCTCTGCGGAGGTCGGGTCTTTGGCCGCCTCCGAGCTCATGAACTTGATGGCGACCGGTTCGCCTAGCGTCTGGTGACGCGCGCCGAACACGATGCCCATGCCGCCCCGTCCGAGGATCCGCTCGACGACGTACTTGCCCGCGATGATCGTGCCGATGCTCCGCACGGACGCCGGCGGGCTGCCGCCCTCGCCGGCTTCCACGGTCGTCGAGAACCCCTCGTTGCCTTTTCCTCTCGGCTCCGTCACGCGGACCGAAGTGTAGCGCGTTTGGGCGCGCGGCGAGGCGTCGCCCCATCAGCCACCGATCTGGCGATCGGTCGCTTCCCGCGCCGCTCAGCGACGGGGAGCAACCTTCGGCGCTGCCTTCGGCGCGGCCTTCAAGGCCTTCGCGTTCTTGTCGCCGCCGGCAGCCTTCGCCTCGGGCGCCAGCGCGGCGGGCGCCGCCGAAACCTCCGCGGCGACGGCCGCCGTCTCCACTGGCGTGGGCGGCGCCTCAAGCGCCGGCGCCGGGCCGGTGCTGTCGGCCCTTGCCGCGGGGATGGCGTCGTTCTGGAAAGCGAGCTGGATGCGTGCCGCCACGCGATCCGCCGTCTCAGTGGTCGACGCCAGAAGGCCGAGGCCCACGAGAGCGCTCGCGGCCAGCCAAAGACCGAGGGACGCGTGGCGTCGTCGGCGTCGCTTCACGGGCGCCGTCGGCTCGAGCCGCTCGGCGACGCCCGCCTTGGCGGCGCGGATCGCCTCGGGCGACGGCGGCGGTCCGTCGAGCGGCGGGGCGTCGAAGAGCGGGCCGTTGGCGATGGCGTCCCTCAGGGACAACGCCGGAATGATGAGGCGAGCGCCCGACGCGTCGGCCGTGAGCTGCGCGCTCGTTGGCGCGCTCCGGCTATCCACACTGCTCTCGGGTATCGTGTCCGACCCAGCGTCCCGCGCTCCGACCGGCGCTGCGTCGCGGCGGGCGCCTTCGCCACTGACCTTGGTCCTGACGTCGTCTTGGTCCACTCGGCCTCGTACGCCTTCGTCCACGGTAGCCACTTCGCGCGCCGAAAACGATGCCGTGATGGATCTGGGCCCCGGTTGCCGCGTGAAGGGCAAGGTGCGGGTCTCAGATGATGTGCTCCAGAGTGCTGCAGTCATGGTCGAGCGCTTTCTGGGATGCGGAGTCCCCCAAAGCTCACCTGGCGGAGGTGACAGCACTCCCGCAGCAGGATGTGTGCCGTTGTCTCTTGGGGGAAACGCCGACGAATGACGATGTGGGCAAAAGCCCGCGTCGTTCTTTGGATCGCCCGTTGTGGATCGACCGAGGTCCATGATCTTGGGCGCGTTCTGCGAGGGCCAGGTAGACTCGCCCGCGTGTCGGACCTCAGGTGGATTGACGTTCTCAGCGACTCGACCGGTGAAACCGCCGAGCGGGTCGTTCGCGCCGCGATGCTCCAGTTTCCCCACTCGGGTGCGCAGCTCCGCGTGCACACCCGCGTGCGCACGCCCGACCAGGCGCGTCCGCTGCTTGAGCGAGCGGCACAAGACGGGGCCGTCGTGGTCTTTACCGTGGTGAGCCCCGAGCTGCGTGAGTTCATCTACGTGTCGAGCAAGGAGCTCCGCGTCGAGGCGCTCGACCTCATCGGCTCGCTCATCGGCAAGCTCTCGACGTTCCTCGATCGGCAGCCCATCAACCTGCCGAGCGGGATGATGCCGCTCAGTGAGGAATACTTCCGCCGCATCGAGGCCGTGGAGTTCACCGTCAAGAGCGACGACGGCAAGGAGCCGCGCAACTTCAAGAAGGCGGACATCGTCCTCGTGGGAGTGAGCCGCACGTCGAAGACGCCGCTCTCCACCATCCTCGCGCAGCGCGGCCTGCGCGTCGCCAACCTGCCCCTGGTGCTCGGCATCGCGACGCCGCCGGAGCTCGAGGAAGCGCCGCAGTCGCGGATCGTTGGGCTGACCATCGAGCTCGACAAGCTCGTCGAAATCCGAAAAGCCCGGCTCAAGCAGCTCGGCATGCCGGTCGACGCAAGCTACGGCCTCCGCGATCAGGTCAAAGAAGAGCTCGACTACGCGCGGGAGATCTTCCGGGCCCACCCCGAATGGCCCGTCATCGACGTGACCGGGCGCGCCATCGAGGAGACCGCCGTCATCATTCTCGAGTCGCTCAAGGCTCACGGCGACGCTCAACGCGCTCGTTTGGCTTCGTTGGTGTAGCTTGAGGCCGCGGGCTAGCGTGAAGCGGCGACCTGTCGCAGCCGTCGCGGAGCGCGAGCCACGGTGCAGCGAGGCGTGACGTGAGCGTGGCGGTCGCCGCTCGCGTCCAGGAGCTCCTGGAGCAACACGTCGGGCGGGACATCCCGTCGTTGGCTTGGGACTTCGTAGACGAGCCAGCCACAGTGCGCGAGCTCTACGCGGTCTACCGCCGCAGCGACCCGTCGCTCGCCATCGACAGCAGTCGGCTGAAGTTCCTCGAGGAGGAGCAGTACCGCCGCGAAGGAAAGGTCTTTCGCCGGGAGCTCTACGAGACGGTCGAGGCGCTCGGCGCCACGGGCGCGCGATTCACCGCGTATTTCGTCGCGCACGCGGACTTCGCGCCCTTCGCGCTGGCGCTCGGGCGTCTCGGCGACGCGCGCGCCGTGCCCGCGCTCACGAGTCGGCTCGGGGCGTCGGGCGAGCTGCTCGCCGCCGTCATCGACGCCTTGGGGCACCTTGGAGCGGCCACGGCGGTTCCCGAGTTGATCCAACTCGCGTCGTCGTCGATGCCCGCCGCGGAGCGCGAGCAAACCGAACATCGTCGCATCGTCGCCAACGCGTGCCTGGCCCTCGGGCGCATCGGTGATCCGCGGGCCATGCCGGTTCTCCTCTCGCTCGTCACCGAGCCGCCGCCCGACATGGACAGCGTCATCGCGCGCGCCATCGTCGGCCTCGGCTGGCTCGGCGACGGGCAGGCGACCCACGCGCTCCTGCGCCTCCTCGACGGGCGTCATCGCAACGTGGCCATGTACGCGCTCGCTCGCATCGCCGATCGCGGGTCCGCGTCGCACGTCGAGGCCGTCGCGGCGCGGCTCGTCGGGACGAAGGACCAGCTCGTCTATCCGCGCTTGATGCTCGAGGCGTTGCGGTCACGGCTCGGACGAAGCGTCGATCTCGACGTCGTGCGGCACGCGCTCCGCGTCTTCATGGCCAATCGCTTCGAGGCGCGGGAGCTCCACGAGACGGCGCTCCGCCTCTTGGCGGTGCACGCACCGCCCGACGAGCTCCTGCATACGGCGCGACGTTTCGTCGACGCTGAGCACTCGCGGGTGCGCACCGCCGCGGCGAACGTCTTGGGGAGCGTCGGGATCGTCGTCAAGCCGAACTTCTTGGACCGTCCCCGCGTCGACGCGCTCTTCCGGCGCGAAGGCGTGCGGGGCCTCGTCGGCGCCCTGCGCGATCCCGACGCCATCTTTCGCCACAACGCCATTCGCAAGGGCGCTGACGCCGAGTGCGGCGCCGAGCTCGAGGTGCCCGCCCTCGCCGCCGTGCGCACGATGGTCGCGTTCCCGAGCTACTCCGAGGTCACGGTGGCCGATCGCTCGGAGGCGACCTTCGACGCGCTCGAGGCGCTGGCGCGCTTCCACACGCCCGGCGCCGACGCGTTTCTCATCTCGCTCTTCGATCACGAAAACGCCATGGTGCGCGCCAGCGCCGTCGACATCGCGCGGGTCGACGTCTACGGCGCCTCGGAGCGCGTGCGCGAGGCGCTTCGTTCGCGGGTCGTGGCGCCCGGCGCGGCGCGCCCGACGCTTCCTGCGGCACGACTCGGCGGGGGGCCTTGGGTCTTCGGGCCGCCCGTTCGCGAGCTCGCCGGCAACCGCGCGGGCTCGCGCTTCGCGGCCCTCGGCGAGACGAAGGTGACGCTCTTTGACGCCGACGGCACTGCCATCGGCGGTCGCGATGATCTCGAGAACGCGTCGGCCATGACGTTCGACCGCGCCGGCGATCGGCTGGCGGTCGCCTGCGAAAATGGCTACGTCGTGCTCTTTGATGCGCGCAGCGGAGAGCTCGCCGGCTCGATCCGCCTCATCGGCGCGAAGGCCGTCTCGTCGATCGTCGTGGCGAGCGATGGCGATGTCGTCGTGGGCACGAGGGCCGGGCTCCTGCAAAAGGGAAGTCGCGACGTCGTGTTCTCGCGGAAGCTCGAGGGTCCGGTGCTCCGCATGGTGGCCCATCCCGACAGGCCGCTCATCCTCGTCCTCGCCGGCGAGCGCGTTTATTGGATCGACGAGCGCGACGGTGCGGTCTGCGCGGCGTCGCCCAAATCCAGGCCCAAGGCCAAGGCCAAGGCGCCGGCGCGCCCCTCGCCGATCCTCGACCTCGCCTTTCATCGTGAGCCCAATCTCGTGGCGATCCTGCGGCCGCGTGCGGTCGAGTGGCTCGACGGCGTAACGCTCGCGTCGCGTGGAAGCGTCGCCGTCGCGGGAGGTGTCCGCGTCGCATGGCACAAGGACGGCGCCACGTTGCTCGTGGCGGTGGGTGGCAAGAGCCCGGGACTCCTGCGCGTCGACGTCGCGGCCAAAGCCATCGTTCAGACGGTGAGGGCGTCAGGGCCCATCGCGGCCTTGGTGCTCGATCCTTTGTCGGCGCTCGCCCTGACGGGGGGCGCCGGCGTTCGCGTCGAGCTTTGGGAGGAGACGGGACACTCGAGCACCCTGCCCATCGCACAACACACCGAACGCGTGCTCGTGATGTTGACCGACGCCGCGCGGGCGCGGGCGTTCTCCTTCGGTGCCGACGCGATGGTGCTGCAGTGGGACGCCGAGACGCGGGAGATCGTGGCCGGGTGGAGGACCACGGCGGAAAAGGGCGGGCTCGTGGGCGCCGTCGTCGGCGCGACGGGGCGAACGCTGCTCGCGGCGTGGCAAAGCGGCGTCACGCGCATCGACCTCGTGAGCGGCACGGCCGTGGGGCGCGCGCTCCCGCTGCGTGGTGTCTCCAGCATGGCCCGCGCCGGCAGTCACGTCTGGGTCGCCGCGGACAACGGGCTCTTCTCGGTCGTCGAGACGGCGGGGCGCGCGAACCGGATCTCGCTCCCTCGAGCGGTCGTGACCAAGGGGAGCCTGCTCGCGTCGCTCGACGACACGCACTTTGCTTGCGTCCACGGCCGCAAGATTTGGGTCATCAACGCAGTCTCGCTATCCGTTTCGAAGCCTCTCGTCGTGGCGTCACCGGTGACGCACGTCGCCGGCGGCGTCGACATGGCGCTCGTCGTGGTCTTGAAGAACGGTGACATCGCGCGCCTCGGCGGGACGCCGCTTGCCGTCGAGCGCGCCGTGCGCGGGCCCGGCAGCGCCCTCGCGCTCTCCTTCGACGAAGTCGCGGAGCGCGTAGCGGTGTCCGCCGGCCAGATCGTCACGGTGTTCGATCGGGAGCTCGACGAGCGCGCACGCGTGCGCCTGGAGCACGGCGTGTCGACCATGGCGTTTGCGGATCGAGGCCTGCTCTTCTGCGGCGGCGTTGGGGGTGAAGTCTCCGTCATCGAGACCGTTCGCTGAGAGGCGAACGGTTGTCCCGCGCGAACACGCTGCGCCAAAGGATGCGCGTCAGCAGCCGCAGAGCTTGAGGCAGCCGGGGGCGCCACCACACTCGCCGGCGCAGGCTTTGTCGCATGTGGAGGTCGCCGACGGCGACGTGGTGGGGGCCGCCGACTTGGTGGTGCAGCGATCCTCGGCCACCTGCGCGCAGACTTGCGACTCGCTCTGCGCGCTCAAGAGCTTCTTGGCCTGCTCGCAGGTGTCGGCGGTGCCTAGCGGGCACACGGCGCCGGCGCACGCGCAGGCGAGCTCGAGTCGGGGGCTGCCAGGTCGAAAGCCGCAATGCGGGTAGATGTCGTGGTCTACGGCCAAAGACGGGCAGGTTGAGACCGCCGTGCACAACGTGGCGCCGCTCTCCGGCTCCACGATGCAGTCGACCCCCTTTGTGCCGGTGCCACCGTCGCCGGCCGAAGTGCCCGCGGCGCTGGAGCCCCCGCCGGCATCGCCACCGCCGGTGCCCAAGCCGAGACCCGGAAAGGCGCTGCAACCGGCCAAGAGGCCCAAGAGAAGTGCGAGGCTGCGCATCCTCTACCCCTCGCAAAACGGGCCGATTCGGCCAACTTCTCGGCACGCCGGGGAGTAGACTCGCGCGTTATGCAGGGCTGGCCGAAGACGATCGGGTTTTTGGGTGGTGGCAACATGGCCGCGGCGCTCGTGAAGGGCCTCCTTCAATCGAAGCTCGTCGGCCCTGAGCACATCGTCGTCAGCGACGTGAAGCGCGAGCGTCTCGATGCGCTCGCGAGCGCCCACGGCGTTGGCGTCACCACCGACAACCACGAGCTGGCGAAGTCCGTCGACGTGCTCGTGATCGCCGTCAAACCGCAGGTCGTCGACAAGGCGCTCCTCGCCATTGGCAAAGACGTCTCCACCAAGACCCTCGTGGTGTCCGTCGCAGCGGGCGTTCCCATTGAGTCGCTCGAGTCGCGGCTCGCCGACGGCGTGCATGTCGTGCGCGCCATGCCTAACACGCCGGCCATCGTCCTCGCGGGGGCCACGGCCCTCTCGGCAGGGACGCACGCCACCGATTCCGACATGACCACGGCCAGTCAGCTCTTCGCCGCGGTGGGAAAGACAGCGATCCTGGACGAGGTGCTTCTCGACGCCGTCACCGGTCTCTCGGGCTCGGGCCCCGCCTACGTCATGCTCATCATCGAGGCGCTCGCCGACGGCGGCGTCAAGATGGGCCTTCACCGCGACACGTCGCTCATGCTCGCGGCGCAGACCGTCTACGGCTCGGCCAAGCTCTTGCTCGAGACCGGCGAACATCCCGGGCGGCTGAAGGACCAAGTGACGAGCCCCGGCGGGACGGCCATCGCAGGCCTTCACACGCTCGAATCGGGAGCGCTACGCAAGACGCTCATCGACGCCGTTGAAACGGCCAGCCTCCGCGCGGCTCAGCTGGGCGAGCAGATGGCCGCGAAGATGCGGCGCGGCTGACGAAGGCTCGGCGGCGCGCCCCTTGCGCTCCCGCCAGCAATAGAGACAATCCGCTGCCGCCTTCGCGGCGCGATCGAACGGGAACGGGAGTGGAGGCGAACGTGAACAAGCGAACGGTGATGGAGGTGATGGAGTCTGTGGCGTCGCGTCACGCCTCGAGGCCAGCGCTCGGCCACAAGGTCGGCGGCACCTACCAAACGCTCTCGTGGAAGGACTACCGCGACAAGGTCCGGCTCTGCGCGCGCGGCTTCATGAAGCTCGGCCTCGAGCCGAAGCAGGGCGTCTCTATCATCGGTTTCAACTGCGTCGCGTGGGTCGTGGCCGATCTGGCGGCGATCTACGCCGGCGGCTTCCCGGCGAACATCTACACGACCAACACCCCCGATCAGTGCCAATACATCGCCGACCACAGCGACTCGGCCGTGGTCGTCGTCGAGGACCAGGCGCAGCTCAACAAGTTCCTCTCGGTCAGAGACCGTCTGCCGAAGGTCAAGGCGTTCGTCGTCATGCAGGGCAAAGTCGAAGGCGAGGGCGTCTACACCTTCGACCAGGTGCTCGAGCTCGGCCGCGACGTACCCGAAGCGGATCTCGAAGCGCGCATCGCCGGCCAAAAGCCCGATGACGTCTGCACGCTCATCTACACCTCCGGCACGACGGGCGATCCGAAGGCGGTGATGATCAGCCACGACAACATCACCTTCGTGGCCGAGGCGGTGAAGACCCTCATCGACTTCTCCGAGGAGACGTTCCTCTCGTATTTGCCCCTCAGCCACATCGCCGAGCAGGTCGTGAGCATCCACGGGCCCATGGCGGCTGCAGGGTGCACGTATTTCGCAGAGAGCATGGAAAAGCTCGGCGAAAACCTCCGCGAGGTGCACCCCACGATCTTCTTCGGCGTGCCCCGCGTCTGGGAGAAGATCCAGGCCAAGATGGTCGAGGCGGGGTCCAAGAACACGGGCCTCAAGAAGAAGATCGCGGTCTGGGCGCGCAAGCAAGGTTTGGCCGGCGGTTACGCCGATCAAGGCGGCACGGCCCGCCCCATGTTGTACGAGGTGGCCAACGCCCTCGTCTTCAAGAAGGTGCGTGTAGCGCTCGGCCTCGATCGGTGTCGCTTCGCCATCACGTCGGCGGCGCCCATCTCGCGGGGCACCCTCGAGTTCTTCCTGAGCCTCGGCATTCCGCTCATGGAGGTCTACGGCATGAGCGAGTGCACGGGCCCCGCGACGGTGTCGCTCCCCAATCGCTACAAGACCGGCTCCGTGGGGACGGTCATTCCCGGCACGGAGACCAAGATCGCCGAAGACGGCGAAATCTGCATGCGCGGTCGCCACGTCTTCAAGGGCTACTACAAGAACCCGGAGGCCACCGCCGAGGCGCTCGACGCCGACGGCTGGCTTCATTCGGGCGACATCGGGGAGTTCGACAAGGAGGGCTTCCTTCGGATCACCGATCGAAAGAAGGATCTGCTCATCACCGCCGGAGGCGAGAACATCGCGCCGCAGGTGCTCGAAGGAAAGCTCCGCGACATCTCGGTGGTCGGTCATGCCGTCGTCGTCGGCGATCGCGAGAAGCACCTCGCGGCGCTCCTCACCATCGATCTTACGAAGCTCGAGGAGGCTCGCTCGCGGGCCGGCTCCGACGCCAAGACGCTCCCCGAAGCGGCGAAGTGCGAGAAGCTCCACCGCTGGCTGCAGGGCGAGGTCGACGCGGTGAATCGCGACCTCGCGCGCGTGCAGGCCATCAAGAAGATTAAGATCCTTCCTGCCGAGTTGAGCGTCGAGACGGGTGAGCTCACGCCGACGATGAAGATCAAGCGCAAGGTCATCTACAAGAAGTACGAGGCCGAGATCCGCGCATTTTACGACGAGGCTTGACGCTGCCTCTTGGTGGACGTGGCAAGGGGCAGCGCTGAGAGCGGTGGGTGATCCCGGTGAGCTATTACGTGATGGTCGGCGAAGGCAGGCACCCCATCATGCCGATCGCCACCGGGCCCGGCATCGAGGGGAACTGGCGCCAAGGTCGCCCGCTCACGGAGGCGGTGCCAACGCCCATCGTCTACACGCTCAACCCGCGGTTCAAGGGCCAGCCCAAGCCCATGTACTACGAGAAGTCGATCCCGGTGATGCGCGACGATGTGGCGAAAACGCTGGAATGTTGTCGGAGTCGACAACATTCAATACCTCGACGCCGTGCTCAAGAACCCGGACACGGGCGCCGAATACCGCGACTACAAGGCCTACAACATCGTCGGGCTCGTGGCCTGCGCAGACCTAGTGGCCTCTCGGTACTTGGGTGGCGGATCGGGGTCACCGGGCGATCTCGGCTTCGAATCGCTCGTGATTGACGAGTCGAAGACCGGCGGCGCCTTGCTGTTTCGTCTGGCGGAGAACGCCAGCGCCATCGTCGTCCATGAGAAGGTCAAGGATGCGCTAGAAGCGAGCGGCATCCCTGGCTTCGTCTTTTATGGCGCCGGTGAATGGTCCGGCTGAGGCGGCTCGCCCCCACGATTCGCCGAAGACACGGAGCGCGCCGCGTTGGTCACCGCGCGCGTGCCGCACAACCGCATAACCGTCGGCCTACGGGACGACACTGTGAAGCTGTTCCGGAGCGAGGACGCCTTGTGCGCGGCCCGTGGCTATCGATGTGCGATCAGCAGCGTCGAGGCTACGGGAGCCGTGTCGGCGACGTCGGACTCTTGGCGCTCGGCGCGCTGGCGCCTGAAGCTGCTCCACCACTGGCGCGCATCCGGCTCCCCCCACGGACTGAGCTTGCCCACCAGCGAGGACAGCTGCGCTCCGAGCTCCGCCGCGGACGCGGGGCGCAACGCCGGCTCCCGCTCAAGGCATCGGAGCACGAGCGCTTCGAGGTCGGCATCGATGGAGATTCCACGCGACGAGAGCGTCGGCGCACGCTCGCGTAGCTGAGCCTCGATGAGCTTGGCGGCTGTGTCGCCTTCGAAGGGCAAGCGCCCCGCGAGGAGAAAGTACGCCACGGCGCCGACGGCGTAGAGATCGACGCTGACGGAGAGCTCGCTGGGCCCCGCAAGCGCCTCGGGCGCCAAAAAACCCGGCGTGCCGGCCACGACGCCATCCTCTGCGGCCACGTGCCGCACGAGCCCGAAGTCGACAACCTTCGCCACATCGCACCGCGTTCCACGCTCACACAAGAGGATGTTCGCCGGCTTGATGTCGCGATGGACCAATCCGCGAGCGTGCGCCTCCGCGAGGGCATCGCATACTTGAGCCAAGATGCCAGCTACGCGAGCCGGCGGTTGCGGGCCCCAGCCGACCACCAGCCGCTCGAGGTCGAGGCCATCGAGATACTCCATCGCATAATAGAACGTGCCGTCGTCCGAGCGCCCGTAGTCGAAAATGGCGACGACGTGAGGGCCCGTCAGCTGCGCCGTCAGCTGGACTTCGCGCTCGAAGCCAGCCACTGCGGCCTCGCTGCTCTTCTCCGCCGGTAGCAACTTGACCGCCGTGGCCGCCGCATCGCGTGGTGCGCCCGATGGACGACCCCCATGCCGCCCTCCTGTTTTTCTCCATCGAGCGTGTATTGCCCCAGGCGGCGCGCGGCGCGGACCTCGGCGAACAGCCCCGCGATGACGGTGGCGCCGACCCAAGCGAGGACGACCGGTACGAGGAGCGCAAACGCGACGTTCACCACGAAAGGCGCCCGCGGCAACGTCAAGCGCCCGGCGTCGTTGGCCGCGATGTACAGGGTTGCCACCAACGGCGGTACGGCGCCGAGCGTCGCCAGGGCGGCGGTGCGCCGCGGAGAGGCGGGCAAGAAGAACGAACGCGCGATGGCGAAGAATCCGTTGGCTGCCAAGGCCAGATAGAGCTCATCGTTGCGCGCGAACGGGTAGAGCATCATCGCCGCCACCCAGCCGCTGACGACCAGCGTCACTCCCAGGTCGAGCGCGTTGACCGTCGTCACGGGCGTGGCCGGCGTAGGAGCACGGCGGCGCCGGTACTTACGCAGACGCTCGACAGGAAGAACATTCGCGCGAATGGAATGGCCACCTCCGGCGCTGCCATGCCGACAACGGCGTGCGCGAGGACGGCAATCCACGAGAAGGTCGCGAAGGTCCAGAACAGGGTCCGAAGGCGCCGTTGCAGCAACGGTACATCGGGCTGGAGCGAGGTCGTCGATGGCGCCGGCACAGAGGTAGAGCTCCGCGGTTGGTAGCGGCAGGCCGGTCGACCCGGCGCTCCACTTGCCCGGCGAAGTACCGCTCCGTCACATCAGCACCCGACTACCATACAGTCGTCGAGCGGGCCACAGCCACCGCCACCACCTGCGAAGTCGCCAGCGCCAGCGAATTCCCGGGCCAAGTCCTTCTGCATCGTCGCGTCAGCCCCGGCGCGTCAACCCCGGCACGTCAACCCCGGCACGTCAGCCCTTCGCCTCGAGCGCTTCCCAGCGCACGTAGAGTTCGGCCACGAGCTTCTTCTTCGCCTCTAGCGAGGCCGTGAGCTCGCGGAGGCGCTCGGGCCCTTCCTTGTAGAGGTTCGGATCGGACAGCGTCGTTTCGAGAGCGCCATCTCGCGCTCCTCGGTCTCGATGCGCGCCGGAAGCGGTTTCGAGCTCGCTTCGCTCCTTGTAAGAGAGCTTGCTCTTCGCGGCCTTCGCCTCCCGGGGCGTCGGCCTTGGCCGAGGCCTTCGGCGCCACGCTCGCCTTGGCTTCCGCCTTTGCGTCGCGTTCGCCCTCGGCCGCCTGCTCCTTCTTGAGGCGCCGGTACGTCTCGTAGTTGCCCGGGTACCGCGTGACCTTGCTCCTCACCATCGATCTTACGAAGCTCAAAAAGGCTCGCTCGCGGGCCGGCTCCGACGCCAAGACGCTCCCCGAAGCGGCGAAGTGCGAGAAGCTCCACCGCTGGCTACAGGGCGAGATCAACGCGGTGAATCGCGACCTCGCGCGCGTGCAGGCCATCAAGAAGATCAAGATCCTCCCGCAGAGCTGAGCGTCGAGACGGGCGAGCTTCACGCCGACGATGAAGATCAAGCGCAAGGTCATCTACAAGAAGTACGAGGCCGAGATCCGCGCATTTTACGACGAGGCTTGACGCGCCCTTTGGCGGCACGGGCTCGGGGAACGCTCGTCAAGCATCGTGGCAGCGTGCGCCGCCGAGGCGCGCCACGGCTCGCCGAAATCGTTCCCGGCCCGCCGACCAGCTGCATCGAGAGGGGAAGTTTCTTGCGTGAATTCGGCACGATAGGGTGCGCGAATAGAGCGCCGACCCTCAGCGTGAGATCGCGGAGTGTGCATCGCGCTGCGAGGCGGGAAGGCAACTCCGCGAGACGAGGCACGTGGGCCTGCGGCACCGCGCTTGCTGAACGCGTCGGTCATGAAGAAGCTCATGGTTGTGTGTGTCGGGCTCTTGGCGGCGTGTTCCTCAGGGCCGACGGAGGATGCCTCGGAGACCGATCAAGGCGAGCTGCAGGTGAGTGCGGCGAACGCCGAACTGCAGAAGGCGCTCGGCACCGCTGCGGGGGCGACCGTATCGACACCCGGCTCCGATGCCGTCGGTGTGGGACTCGACCGAAAGCTGAAGAAGCTCTTCGGCGCCATTCAAATCGCGACCGGCCCGGCTCCCGCCTGCGCGGCCGAAAGCAAGTCGATCAACTTCGACGGTCCGGACATAAGCCACATCGCCCAACTCACGTTCCGATGCGGCAGAGGTGTGCTCAAGTCTATTGGGCAGCCCCGGCGCACCGCGCAGGGGAAGACCGTTGCTCGTTACGTCATCGGTCAGGTCGACGTCGCTGTCGACGAGTCCGTCGTCGCGAGTGTTGCGGCGGAGCCCCGTACTTGGGGTGACGTGGTGGCGCCCTTCGGCGGCGTCGTGCTGACCGAACTGTCGCGTGAACAGGTGAAGGACCTCGGCCCACGCCCATCAGCGCTCATCTCTGCGCTGAAGCTGGACCAGACGGTTGATTCGTCCCTTACGAAACCGACGGGCTCGGCAACGGTGTCCGTTGCCTTCACACGAATGGGCGACACGTGGCACTACATCGACGTCTTTGTGAATCAAAGCAACCCGTCGGACTCGCGCGGAGTCGTGAGCAGTGTCTTTCCCCTCGACCAATCGTTTAGCGAAGACGGCGTGATGAAGCTCGACGCGCGCCCCATCATTGCAGCGATGCCCTGACGCACGGGGCCGATCCTCGAGGGGAACCTGCTCAGCCCTTCGCTTCGAGGGCTTCCCATCGCACGTAGAGCTCGGCCACGAGCTTCTTCTTCGCCTCTAGCGAGGCCGTGAGCTCGCGAAGGCGCTCGGGCCCTTCCTTGTAGAGGTTCGGATCGGACAGCGTCGTTTCGAGAGCGCCCATCTCGCGCTCCTCGGTCTCGATGCGCGCCGGAAGGGTTTCGAGCTCGCTTCGCTCCTTGTAAGAGAGCTTGCTCTTCGCGGCCTTCGCCTCCGGGGCGTCGGCCTTGGCCGAGGCCTTCGGCGCCACGCTCGCCTTGGCTTCCGCCTTTGCGTCGCGTTCGCCCTCGGCCGCCTGCTCCTTCTTGAGGCGCCGGTACGTCTCGTAGTTGCCCGGGTACCGCGTGACCTTGCCATCGCCCTCGAAGACGAGGAGCGAGGTCGCGATGCGATCGAGGAAGAAGCGATCGTGGGTGACGACGATGGCCGAGCCGCCGAAGCTCACGAGCATCTCCTCGAGCGCGGCCAGCGTGTCGACGTCGAGATCGTTGGTCGGCTCGTCCAAGAGCACCAGGTTCGTCTTGCCTTGCAGCGTCTTCGCCAAAGCGGCTCGCGCGCTCGCCGCCGGAGAGCGACGCGACCTTTTGCCGCTGCGCGTGGCCGTCGAAGAGGAAACGCTCGAGGTAGGCGCGGGGCTCGAGCCTGACGCCGCCGATCTCGACGGCACCGCCTTCGCTCACGTTTTCAAAGACGGTTTTGTCGAGGTCGAGGCCGGTTCGCTCTTGGTCGAAGTAGGCGACCTTGGTGTTGGCGCCCTGCACCAACCGGCCGCGCGTGGCGGCGAGCTCGCCGACGACGGCGCGGAGGAGGCTCGTCTTTCCCGTGCCGTTGCGCCCGACGATGGCGACGCGCTCGCCTTCCGTGAGGAAGAGGTCCAGCGACTCGATGAGGCGTTGGCCGCCGATGTCGAGGCCGAAGCCGTGGAGTTCGAGGACCGTCTTGCCGCTGCGGGCCTCTTCGATGGCGAGCTGAACGCTCTCCGTCCTTCTTGCGAGTACCGCGGCCTTCGCCGTCTCGGCCCGCTCGATGCGCGCCTTCTGCTTCGTGGTTCGCGCTTTGGGCTGCCGCGCGAGCCACTCGAGCTCACGACGAAGGAAATTCTGCCGGTTCGCCTCGGTGCGCTCCTCGAGCGCCATGCGCTCACCACCTCGCGTGGGAAGGTCTCGTAGCCGCCGTCGTACGCGGTGACCGTCCCGTCGTTGATTTCGAGCGTTCGCGAGCAGACGCGATCGAGGAGATACCGATCGTGGGTCACGAGCAAGACCGCGCCTCGGTGCGCTTCTCGAGGTGCTCCTCGAGCCAGTCGATGGTCTCGACGTCGAGGTGGTTGGTCGGCTCGTCGAGGATGGCGAGATCCGGTGAGGCCACGAGGAGCCGCGCCAGGGCCACGCGCCTCCGCTCACCGCCGCTCATGCTCGCGATGTCGCGGTCGATGTCTTGGTGACGCCGAGGTTGCCCAAGACCGCCTCGACCTCGTGCTCGCGCTCCCAGCCGCCGAGGCCTTCGATCTCGTGGCCCACTTCGCTTGCTCGGCGAGGAGCGTCGTGATCGCCGGTGGCGCCCTCGAGCTTGGCGCGTGACCTCGGTAAGCGGCGCGGACCTTCGCCCAGGCGGCGAGGCCTTCGGCGACGATCCGGCGCGGCGTCGCCGGCGGTAAGCTCCGGCACTTGCTCCAAGAGGCCGACGCTGGCGCCACGACGCACGGCGATTTCGCCACGATCGGGCGGCTCGAGGCCCGCGAGGATGCGATGAGCGTCGACTTGCCGGTGCCGTTTCTGCCAATAGAGCCCAACGCGCTCGCCGCTCCGAAGCGTGAACGTCACGGACTTGAGGACGGTTCGCGCGCCGTAGAACTTCTCGACGTCGCGGGCAGAAAGAACCGGCACGGCGCGCACCTTAGTGCGGCGCTCAGAGATTGCGCGAGCTGGAAGGCGCGAAACGGGCGGTAGTTGTTGCGCTGCAACATGAGAGCCTTGACGCCGCGCCCCTCGCCGATTCCCCTTTTGCCATGGTCCAGCGCATCGACATCGTTCCGCCCACTCAAGGCGTTTTGGCAACCCGACTCCGCTCGGTCTGCTCGGCCTCGCGATCGCTTGCGGAGGCGCTCCTGCCCATCGCCTTCGCTGGTTGGGTCGCGCCGGCACACTTCACGGCGGCGCTCAAGACGGCGGCCGTCTTCAGCTTGCTCTTCGGCGGAGGCTGCCAGCTCGTGGCGGGGCTCATGCTCTTCGGCAACAAGAACGT